>NZ_JAYIQP010000012.1:0-165528 GCF_035026585.1 Xanthomonas sp. WHRI 7945 | reverse complement strand
GTGGTAGTTCAGTCGGTTAGAATGCTGGCCTGTCACGCCGGAGGTCGCGGGTTCGAGTCCCGTCCACTCCGCCAGTTGCACCGAAGCCCCTGAGAAATCGGGGGTTTCGTTTCTCGAAGCATCCGCCGCGTTCCGCGCTGCGCCGATACCCAGAGATTGCGGGCCTTGCGCCTGCCTCCGTTCAAAAAGCGGAGTGGTAGTTCAGTCGGTTAGAATGCTGGCCTGTCACGCCGGAGGTCGCGGGTTCGAGTCCCGTCCACTCCGCCAGTTTTGTACGCGAAACCCCCGAGCGATCGGGGGTTTCTTTTTTTCCGGAAGGCGTTGCCGGCGACAGCCGGGCGGACCGCGGATGTCCGTGGGGCGCGGCCCCTGCGGTACGCCATTCCGCGGCAGGGCGTGAAGCGGGTTAAACTGCGCGGCTCGCCACCTGGCCTCGGTTCCCAACCAATGCTGCAGAAACTCCGCGAAAAGACCTCGGGCTGGATCGCCACCGCGATCATCGGCCTGTTGATGATTCCGTTCCTGTTCGTCATCGACGGCAGCTACCTCGGTGGCGTCGGTGCCAACAACGTCGCCAAGGTGCAGGCGCCGCCGTCGTGGTGGGCATCGGCTCCGTCGTGGTGGCCGGCCTCGTTGCTGTGGCGCCACCAGGAAGTGAGCACGGAGCAGTTCCGCGCGCGCTTCGAGGAAGCGCGCCAGCAGGAGCGGCAGCAGCAGGGCGAGAACTTCGACCCGCGCGAGTTCGAAAGCGCCGACAACAAGCGCAAGGTGCTCGACCAGTTGATCGACGAGCAAGTGGTGAAGCTGGCGTCCGAGCAGGCCGGCGTGGTCATCGGCGATGCGGCGATCCGCGACTACATCAGCACCATTCCGGCGTTCCAGAACGACGGCAAGTTCGATCCCGAGCGTTACCGCCTGGCGTTGGCTTCGGGCACACCGCCGCGGACGCCGGCGATGTTCGACCAGATGGTGCGCGATGGCCTGCAGCAGTCGCTGATCCCGTCCGCGCTGATGGAATCGGCGTTCGCGACCCAGCAGGAAACCGAGCGCCTGCTGAAGATGCTGAGCGAGACCCGCGACGTGGACCTAGCGCTGCTGCCGGAGCAGCCGGCCGACACCACGCCGGTCAGCGACGCGCAGGTGCAGCAGTGGTACGACGCGCACCAGGCTGACTTCAAGCAGCCCGAGCGGGTGTCGATCGAGTACGTCGAACTGGACGCGTCCAAGCTGCCGCCGGCCAAGCCGGCCGACGAGGCGGCGCTGCGCAAGCGCTACGAGGAGGAGAAGGCGCGCTTCGTCGAACCCGACCAGCGCCTGACCTCGCACATCCTGATCAGCGCCGGCAAGGACGCCGCAGCGCAGAAGGCGGCCGAGGCCAAGGCCGCCAAGCTGGTCGCCGAGGCCAAGCAGCCGGGCGCCGATTTCGCCGCGCTGGCCCGCGCCAATTCCGAGGATTCGGGCTCCAAGAACGCCGGCGGCGACCTGGGCTGGGTCGAAAAGGGCACGATGGTCAAGCCGTTCGACGACGCGTTGTTCGCGATGAAGGCCGGGGACATCATCGGCCCGGTGAAGAGCGAGTTCGGCTACCACGTGATCCAGCTGCGCGAGATCAAGGGCGGCCAGGGCAAGAGCTTCGAGCAGGTGCGCGACCAGCTCGCCGGCGAGCAGCTGCAGGCCGACAACGAGAAGGCCTTCAGCGAACTGAGCGGGCGGCTGGTGGACCTGGTCTACAAGAACCCGACCGCGCTGGCGCCGGCGGCCAAGGAAGTGGGCTTGCCGGTGCAGACCCTGGGGCCATTCTCGCGCGCCGACGCCAGCGGCGTCGCTGCGCAGCCGGCGGTGCTGCGTGCGGCGTTCTCCGACACGCTGGTGCAGGATGGCACGGTCAGCGATCCGATCACGCTGGGGCCGAACCACAACGTGATGATCCGCGTCACCCAGCACCTGCCCGAGCAGACCCAGCCGTTGGCCAAGGTCCGCGAGCAGGTGGTCGCTGCGGTGCATGCCGATCGCACCGCCAAGGCGGCGGCGGCCAAGGCCGATGCGCTGCTGGAGAAGCTGCGAAAGGGCGAGACGCTGCAGGCGCTGGCCGGCCCGGAGAATTTGCAGCTCAACCCGATGCCGGGGTTGCCGCGCACCGTGCCGATGCCGAGTCCCGAAGCCAATCGCGCGATCTTCAGTGCGCCGCCGCCGGCCGCGGGCAAGCCGTCGGTGGGCAAGGTCGAACTGTCGGCGAACGGCATCCCGGGCGGCGCCAAGCGCTACGCGCTGTTCGTGGTCAACAAGGTGAATCCGGGCGACCTGAGCAAGGTGCCGGCAGAGCAGCAGGCCACGCTCAAGCAGCAGTTGGGCCAGATCGAGGGCGCCACCGCGGCGAAGGCGTACGTCGACGCGATGCGCAAGCGCTACAAGGTCACCGTGCAGGAAGCGCAGCTGTAACTGCCGCTTGCCGATGCATGATGCGAACAAGCCCGGCATTGCCGGGCTTGTTCGTTTGTGGGTTCTGCACTGCGGGCGCTTGAGGCACTCGGCACTCCGGGCACAGGGAGCACAAGGAACACGGGGAGCACTTGGGACATTCGGATGTGCGGTGATGCGCCGCGCGATCATGCGTCGTGTCGCGGTCGCTGCGGCAGGGTCGGAAGGGCGGCAAGGAAGTGTGCATGTACTTCGTGCATGCGCCGGTACGTCGTACCCTCATCCGCCCCTTCGGGGCACCTTCTCCCGAGGGGAGAAGGGAGCGCCAGGCGCGCGGTGTGGTCCGCTGGCGCGTGCGCGGGGTTCTCGGTGCGCGTGTATGACGCACGCGCAAGGCGGTCGCGCCTGCGCTAGGCGGCAGCATCGGTGCCGATGGCGATGACCGCTGGCCATGATGGCGTCCATCGCCGCAGCGATGTGTCGGGCAAGGCCGGCTTCGGGCGTTCGCTGCGCGCTATTGCGGAGCGCTTGCGACTTAAGCGTTTCTCTCGGCTGTTCGCCATGCGGTGGGGACGACGTCAGCGGCGACGCAATGGCGGCCACGCCTGCCTTGGGTCGCAGCGCTGGCCAATGTGGAAGCTGAGACCTCTCGCTTCATCGCTCGGCTATTCGCCATGCTGTGGGAGCGACTTCAGTCGCGACAGGCTTTATCGGTAAAGCCCGTCGCGACTGAAGTCGCTCCCACAAGTGGCTTCTAGGCCGACGGTGGCAGCGCTGGCGGTCGCCGCTGTCGCGGTCTCGTCGGTCCTGCCGCAGCGCATCGATCCCGCCGCAGCGGGAGGGCGGCCTATTCCTCGTAGCTCAGCACCATGCCCGGGCGCAGCACGCTGCGCGCGGACAGGCCGTTCTTCGCCAGCAGGGTCTGCACGGTGATGCCGTAGCGCTTGGCGATGGTCCAGGCGGTGTCGCCGTCGCGGACGGTGTGGGTGCGGCGCGCCGCAGCCGTGCGTGAGCGGATCCGCGGCGTTGCGGCTTCGCCGACGCTGGCGACGGTCCGCACGGCCGGCGCCTCGACCTGCGCCTGCGTCGCCGCCAGCGCGTCGGCGGCGGCCGTGGCCGCGCTGCCGCCGCTGCCGACCGGCGCCAGCACCGGCAGCGCGCGCTTGCTGTTGCGCCCGCTGCCCAGGGCCGGGTTCAGGCGCGCGATCCGGTCGCCCTGTAGCGCCTGCTGGCGCGCCCAGTCGTCCAGCGCCATGCCGGCGGGCAGGGTGCGCGCCTGCAGGATCGGCACCTCGCGGTCCAGCGAGGCCATCCACTCGTCGCGGCTCTGCGCCTGCTCCAGCACGCAAGCCAGCGCGTGCAGCTTCTCGACGTAGGCGTAGGTGATCGGCGACAACCCGGGCAGCTTGGCCGGTTGCGCGTTCTGCGCGTTCATGCCGGCACGGCGCATCGACTGCAGCACGCGGTATTCGCCGGCGTTGTAGGCCATGATCGCCAGGCGCCAATCGCCGCCGAACATGCCGTGCAGGGTCTTCAGGTAGCGCACCGCGGCGCGGGTGGAATCCACCGCGGACAGGCGCCCGTCGTAGCTGCCTTCGACCGGGACGTCGTGGTTGCGAGCGGTACCGGCGATGAACTGCCACAGTCCGGCCGGACCGCCGCTGTTGCGTGCGGCGGGACGATAGCCGCTCTCGACGAACGGGATCAGCGCGAATTCGGTCGGCAGGTCGGCGGCACGCAATTCGTCGACCACGTAGCCGAATAACGGCAACACGTCCTCGTCCTCGTTGGCCAGGCGCGCCGGCGCGCGCGCGAACTGCTGCTTCCAGCGCGCGTCGGTGGCGCTGCTGTCACATTGCGCGTCGGCCAGGCCGTCGCGGAAGTTGGCCAGGATGGTGTGACCGTTACGCGTGGTCGCCGGCGGCAACGCCGCAGCGTCCGTCGGCAGCGCATTCAGCCCGGCGAGGGTTTGCTCCAGTGCGGCGCCGACCGGCGCCGCCGCGGTCGCGGAAGGAGCCGCCGACGCGATGGTCAGCGTCAGCGCCGCGCTCAACAGCAGCGACCTCATGCGCGGAAATCGTCTTTCCAGCGCCTCAATTCGGCGAATACCTCCACTTCGTCGCGCGCGCCGCGGCCGAGCCGGGCGGCGACCGCCTGCTGGATCGCCGCCGAGGCGGTGCGCAGGAACGGGTTGGTCGCCATTTCGCTGGCGAGGGTGACGGGAACAGTGGGACGGGCAGCGTGACGCATGGCCTGGACTTCCTGATGGCGCTGCCGCAAGGCAGCGTTGGTGGGATCGACCGTGACGGCGAATGCCGCATTGGCCAGGGTGTATTCGTGTCCGCAGCACACCAGCGTGGCGCCCGGGAGGGCGGCCAGCCGTTGCAGCGAACCCAACATCTGGGAGGGCGTACCTTCGAACATGCGCCCACAGCCTAGGCTGAACAGCGTGTCCCCGCTGAACAGGTGGCCATGGCCGACATAGGCCACATGCGAGCGGGTGTGCCCAGGCACGGCAAGGGTCCGGAACTCCCATTCCAGCACCTGCACCGCATCGCCGTCGCCGACGTGCTGGTTGGCGAAAGGGATCCGCGGCTCGTCCGCCGGGGCGAACACCGGCAGGTCCGGCCAGCGCTCGCGCAGAGCCGCCACGCCGCCGATGTGGTCGTCGTGATGATGGGTCAGCAGCACCGCGGATGGCTGCAATCCCTGCGCGGCTGCCTCGAATACCGGCTCGGCCTGGCCGGGGTCGACCACCACAGCGCGGCCATCCGCGGCGGCGATCGCCCAGATGTAATTATCCTGGAATGCGGGCAGGGCGATCAGTCGCATAGAATTGGCACCATGCCTGCCGCCCCGTTCCCCCGTCAAGCCGCCGTCTCATCCTGGTTTGATACGGCGGTGGCGCAACAGCTGCTGCAGGCCGAGCAGCCGTTGATCCTGGACGCCTTGCTCGCCCGTCCCGCGCAGCCCTGGTTGTGGCTGGCGCCGGTGCCGTTCGCGCCGCTGGCGCGCGAGCTGCCCGGGCGCGGCGTGCGCCTGCATCGCACCGCGCACGGCTATGCCGGCGACCTGGTGTGCACGCTGCCGTTGCCGCTGCCGTCGGAGAGCGTCAACGCGATCGTGCTGCAGCACGTGCTGGGTGCCGACGCCACCGCGTTGCTGGAGGAATGCGAGCGGGTGCTGCTGCCGGGCGGGCGCATCTGGCTGTTCGCGCTGAACGCGATGAGCCCGTACCGGCTGCGCTGGCGCCGGCAGGGCCTGGTGGCGCGGCCGCCGGGCAGCTGGCGCGGCCTGCTGGCGCAGGCCGGGCTGCCGTGCGTCGAGCGCCTGCGCTACCTCGGGCCGGTGTGGCCGACCCGTGGCGGCATCGCGGCGGCGACGTCCGGCGCGCCGTTGCGCGCGGTGTGCATGCTGCAGGCAGAAAAACGCACCGCCGCCGGCATCGGCCCCATTCCGCTGCGCGCGCCGGTACGCTGGCGCGGTTCGGCCGCTTCCATCTGATCCTGGACGTACATGAAGACTGTTGATATCCATACCGACGGCGCCTGCCTCGGCAATCCCGGCCCCGGCGGCTGGGCCGCGCTGCTGCGCTACAAGGGCCTGGAGCGCGAAGTGGCCGGCGCCGAGGCGCACACCACCAACAACCGCATGGAGCTGATGGCCGCCATCATGGCGCTGGAGACGCTCAGCGAGCCGTGCCAGATCGTGCTGCATACCGATTCGCAGTACGTGCGCCAGGGCATCACCGAATGGATGCCGGGCTGGGTGCGGCGGCAGTGGAAGACCGCCGGCGGCGACCCGGTCAAGAACCGCGACCTGTGGGAGCGGCTGCACGCCGCCGCGCAGCGGCACACGATCGATTGGCGCTGGGTCAAGGGCCACAGCGGCGATCCGGACAACGAGCGGGTGGACGTGCTGGCGCGCAACCAGGCGCTGCGGGTGCGCGCCGGCGGCGCCGCGGTCGCGTCCTGATCCTTTCCACGCCTCATCCTGCAGCGAGCGACATGCGTCAGATCATCCTCGATACCGAAACCACTGGCCTGGAATGGAAGAAGGGCAACCGCGTCGTCGAAATCGGCGCGGTGGAGCTGCTCGAGCGCCGCCCCAGCGGGCGCAACTTCCACCGCTACCTGCGCCCGGACTGCGACTTCGAACCCGGCGCGCAGGAGGTCACCGGCCTGACCCTGGAGTTCCTGGCCGACAAGCCGGAATTCCACGAGGTGGTGGACGAATTCCTGGCGTTCATCGACGGCGCTGAACTGATCATCCACAACGCCTCGTTCGACCTGGGCTTCCTCGACTACGAACTGTCGCGGCTGGGCGCGTCCTACGGGCGCATCCTCGACCGCGCCACGGTCATCGATACGCTGCTGCTGGCGCGCGAGCGCTTCCCGGGCCAGCGCAATTCGCTGGACGCGCTGTGCAAGCGGCTGGGCGTGGACAACTCGCACCGGCAACTGCACGGCGCGCTGCTCGATGCGCAGATCCTCAGCGAGGTCTACATCGCGCTGACCTCGGGCCAGGAGGAGATCGGCTTCGCCCTGGCCGACGATCGCGCCGGCGACCACGCCGGTGGCCAGCGCGCGGCGTTCGACATGGCGATGCTGCTGCCGCGGCCGCGGGTGCTGCCGACCGCGTCGGAGCTGGAAGCGCACGAAGCACGGCTGGAAAAGCTGCGCAAGAAGGCCGGACGTGCGCTGTGGGACGAGGCCGAGCCGGTGCTGGCCGAGGCCGTGGCCGGTTGAGCGGGGCGACTTCTCGCAGACGATCGTTCTTAGGGCTTGCCCCCGCAGCTACCGGTGCCGCCATCGCGGCGGCCGTGGGCCGCAGCGCGCACTGAGCGCAGCCGCGAATCGCGCGTGCCTGCCGTGGCCCGGCCTGCGCCGACAAGCGCGGGCATCGGCGCATCGGCTCAGTGGCAGCGCACCAGGATCGCGGTGATGTTGTCCGAGCCGCCGCCGTCCAGTGCGGCGGCCACCAGCGTGTCCACGCATTCCTGCGCGCTGCAGTCGTCGTGGCCGAGGGTGGCGGCGATGCCGGCATCGTCCACTTCCTCGGTCAGTCCGTCGCTGCACAGCAGCAGCTGCATGCCCGGGCGCAGTTCGCCGGTCATCGTGGCAACGTTGAGGTGCAGCGGATCGGTGACCCCCAGCGCCTGGGTGACCACGTTGCGGTGCGGATGCGCGCGCGCCTGCTCGGCAGTCAGCGCGCCCTGTGCGATCAGTTCCTGCACGTAGCTGTGATCCTGGCTGAGCTGGGCAAGCTTGCCGTCGCGCCACAGGTAGGCGCGGCTGTCGCCGACCCAGGCCACCTCGAAGCGGTTGCCCTGTACCCGCGCGGCGACCACCGTGGTGCCCATCGGCAAGCTGTCGTTGCGCCGCCGCGAGGCGCGGATGATCTCCTCGTCGGCGATGCGGATCGCCTGCGCCAGCGGCGTGCCGCCGCGCACCTCGCGAACGATGGCCTCGCGCGCCAGCGCGCTGGCGACCTCGCCGCAGGCATGGCCGCCCATGCCGTCGGCGACCAGCCACAGGCCGAGCTCGTTGTCGCCGTAATAGGTGTCCTCGTTGAGCTCGCGGCGCAGGCCGACGTGGGTGAGGTGTCCGAATTCGATCATTGCGTGCCCGCGGCCGGCCCGGCGTCCTGTCATTCAAACGGCATCATCGCGGCCAAGCGGACATCAGGCAATCGTTGGCCGTGCCGCAGGGCAGGCGGGGTTCATGGCGGTACGGGCGCTACCGGGCGACGCGGCGCTTGTCCGCGCGCGGCAGGGACCGTATGATGCACGCCCCCGGTCCGCCGGGGACCACCCGGGAAGGTGGCAGAGCGGTTGAATGTACCTGACTCGAAATCAGGCAGGCGTTTATAGCGCCTCGGGGGTTCGAATCCCCCCCTTCCCGCCAGTTTCGCAGAAGGCCCCGTCAGGGGCCTTTTGTCTTTTGACGGCGCTCGCCATGCGGCGCCGACATGGCGTTAAGGCCTGCCCGTTACACTTCCTCTCAACTCTCGCTTGGGTGTTCCCATGTCCGAAATTCTGGCCCCCGTGTCCTTTGGCGAACTGCTCGACAAGATCGCCATCCTGCAGATCAAGTCCGAGCGCATCGGCGATGCGGCCAAGCTGGCCAACGTGCGCGCGGAGCTGTCGGCGCTGGAAAAGACCTGGATGGCGCATCCGGCCGCCAGCGGCGACGTGGCCCGGCTGCGGCTGGAGCTGAAGGCGGTCAACGAGCGCCTGTGGGTGATCGAGGACGAGATCCGGATCAAGGAGAAGGCGCAGGCCTTCGACGAGGAGTTCATCAAGCTCGCGCGCAGCGTGTACTACGAGAACGACGAGCGCGCGCGGCTCAAGAAGGAGATCAACCTGGCGCTGGGCTCCAGCTACGTCGAAGAGAAGTCCTACCAGGACTACCGCGGCGCGGCGACCTGAGCAAAACATCCGGGAGGCGTCGTCGCCTCCCGGATGATCGGTGCGGCCGGGTGTGGACGGTCAGGCGCGGGCGACCAGGAGTCCGGTCAGCCGGCGCACCAGCGGCAATGCCAGCAGCAGGGTGGGAAAGGCGATCAGCCACGACAACGCCCAGGCGCCCAGCCATAGCGTGTACACGCCCGGCGCCAGGCCGACCGTGCGCAGCGTACTGATCATCGAGACCACGCAGGTCATCAGGATCGACAACAACAGCGGCATCACCCAGCCGGCATGGCGGGAATGCAGTTTGCGCGGGAAAAACCGAGGGGAACGGGACATGGTGCGAACTCCGTAAGCCGGTCGAAGCAAAGGCGCCACCCGCAGGCCCGAGGCGCTGGCGGGAAACGGCCCCGGACGAATCCGGCGCGGTTGGCGCGTTGCTTGACGTAAACGCTTACGGCGGCGTCCGCAGACCGAAGTGGTGGCGAACGCGCGCCAGCATGGTAAGGCCGCGCTCGGCCAGCGCACAAGCCGCTTACATTCCCTGGTCGGTGCGATAGCGCTCGAACGCGGCGATCGCCTCGTCCACGCCGATCAGCGCCATCACCTCGTCGAACTCGATCTTGCTGCCCCATTTCAGCTGCTCGGCCGGCTTGCCGAGGAACTTGCGCGCCGCCGCGTCGTACTTGTCCACGCAGTAACGGATGTCCGAGTACGGGCCGCTGCGGCGGGGGTTGCTGGCCGCGTGCAGGCCCAGCACCTTGCTGCCCACGGCGTTGGCGATGTGCATCGGGCCCGAGTCGGGGGTCATCACCAGTGCGGCGCGCTGCAGCAGCGCCGGCAGCTGCTTGAGCGTGTCGCGGCCGACCAGGTCCAGCAGCGGCGCGCGGGCGGCGGCGACGATGGCGTCGGCGGTGCTGCGCTCCAGCTCGCTGCGCCCGCCGCACAGCACCACCCGCCAGCCCTGCGCGGCGGCGTGGTCGGCGACCGCGGCGTAGCGGTCGGCGTACCAGTTGCGGCGCACGTGGCTGGAGCAGGGCGAGATCAGCAGCGCCGGGCGGCCGTCATCGGGCCATTGCGCCTGCGCCCAGGCGTGCGCGTCGTCCGGGATCGGCAGGTCCCAGCGCACCTCGGTCTGGCGCAGGCCCAGCGGTTCGCAGAAGCTGCCGATCGCGTCGAGCACGTGGATGCCGGGGCGGTCGGGGATGCGTTCGTTGACGAACAGGCCGTGCAGGTCCTTGGAGCGGCTGCGGTCGTAGCCGATGCGGCGGCGTGCGCGGACGAACGCGGACAGCACGTTGGCGCGCAGCGCCACCTGCATCTGCAGCAGCGCATCGAAGCGCTGCGGCGGCAGTTCGCGGCGCAGCGCGCGCATGCCGGCCACGCCGCTGCGCTTGTCGTAGGCATGGAACACCACCCCGGGCAGGCCGTCGAGCAGCTTGTGCCCGGCCTTGTCGATGATCCAGTGCAGCGGCGGTGCGTCGGGCCAGGCGCGCTGCAGGGTGCGCACCAGCGGCACCACGTGGGTCACGTCCCCCAGCGCCGACAGGCGCAACAGGCACAGCGAAGGGAGCGTTGCTGCCATGGTGTTGTTAGACTCGCTGAATGGTTGCATTCGACGCCACCGAAGCGCTGACGCCGTACCGCGAGGGACGCGGCTATGGCGCCATTCTGTTCGACCGCCAACGACTGCGGCAAGCCGAGCCGGCGCTGTTCTCCGCCGCGCACTGGGCCGAGCGCGCGCGGCCGGTGGACGAGGGCGGCCGCGGCGGCGCCTGGTTCGTCGATGCCCCGTTCGGCCCCAGCGTGCTGCGCCAGTACCGGCGCGGCGGCCTGGTCGCCAAGCTCAGCCGCGATCGCTACTTCTGGTCCGGCGCCGACCGCACCCGCAGCTTCGCTGAGTTCCGGCTGATGCGCGCGCTGATCGCACGCAAGCTGCCGGTGCCGGTGCCGCTGGCCGCCTGCTACCTGCGCCAGGGGCTGCGCTACCGCGCGGCGATCCTGATGGAGCGGCTGGAGGGCGTGCGCTCGCTGGCCGATCGCGCCCACGTCGCCGGCCGCGGCGCGCCGTGGGAGGAGGCGGGGCGGCTGATCGCGCGCTTCCACCGCGCCGGGCTGGATCACGCCGACCTCAACGCGCACAACATCCTGTTCGACGGCAACGGCCGCGGCTGGATGATCGATTTCGACCGCGGCGTGCTGCGCATTCCGGCCACGCGCTGGCGCGAGCGCAACCTCAAGCGCCTGCACCGCTCGCTGCTGAAGCTGCGCGGCGAGCGCAGCGTCGACGAGGTCGACAAGGACTACGCGCGCCTGCGCCGCGCCTACGACCTGGCCTGGAACCGGGGCTACTGATGGCCTGGGCGCTGCGCTTCCAGGGCGTCGGCAACGCGTCGGCGGTGGAACTGGGCTCGCCGATGGCCACGATCGAGCGCGACGGCGCGCCGTGGCTGAGCATCGACTGCGGCGGCGAGGGCCTGAGCGCCTACCAGGCGCACTACCGGGCGATGCCGCAGGCGCTGTTCGTCACCCATGTGCACCTGGACCACGTGGCCGGGTTCGAGCGGCTGTTCGTGGACGCGTATTTTTCGGCGCGGCGCGGCAAGCTGCGGCTGTACGTGCCGGCGCCGGTGGTGCCGCTGCTGCACAAGCGGGTCGGCGACTACCCGAACGCGCTGGCCGAGGGCGGCGCCAACTTCTGGGACGCGTTCCAGCTGGTTCCGGTGGGCGAGGCGTTCTGGCACGAGGGGGTGCGGCTGGAAGTGTTCCCGGTGCGCCACCATTGGCCGGAAACCGCCTACGGGCTGCGCCTGCCCGGCGCGCTGGTATGGAGCGGCGATACCCGGCCGATCCCGGAAATGCTGAGCCGTTACGCCAACGACGGCGAACTGGTCGCGCACGACTGCGGCCTTCACGGCAATCCGTCGCATACTGGCGTGGACGACCTGGAACGGGAATATTCCGCCGAGCTGCGGCAACGCATGATGCTGTACCACTACGCCAGCGCCGAGGATGCCGAGGCCTTGCGCGCGCGCGGCCACCGCGTCGCGCGGCCGGGCGAGTGCGTGGCCCTGGACGCGCCGCGCGCGCCGCAGGTGCCGCAGGTGCCGGCGCCATGAACGCGCTGCTGCGCCCGCCGCTGCCGCCGCTGCCGGCCACGCCGCTGGATCGGCTGGGACGGCCGCTGCGCGACCTGCGCCTGTCGGTGATCGAGGCCTGCAACTTCCGCTGCGGCTACTGCATGCCGGCCGACAAGGTGCCCGACGACTACGGCTTCGACGCGTCCTCGCGGCTGTCCTTCGAGCAGCTCGAGACCCTGGTGCGCGCGTTCGTGCGCAACGGCGTCAGCAAGCTGCGCCTGACCGGCGGCGAGCCGCTGCTGCGCCGCGACCTGCCCGAGCTGGTGCGGCGGCTGGCGCGCATCCCGGGCCTGGACGACCTGGCCATGACCACCAACGGCTCGCTGCTGGCGCGGCACGCGCAGGCCTTGCGCGAGGCCGGATTGCGCCGGGTCACGGTGAGCCTGGACGCGATCGACGCGGCGACCTTCCGGCGCATGTCCGGCGGCCGCGGCGAGGTGGCGCAGGTGCTGGCCGGCATCGACGCGGCGGTGGCCGCCGGCCTGGGGCCGGTCAAGATCAATTGCGTGGTCCAGCGCGGCATCAACGACGACCAGGTGCTGCCGCTGCTGGCGCACTTCCGCGGCAGCGGCCACGTGCTGCGCTTCATCGAGTACATGGATGTGGGCACCTGCAACGCGTGGCGCCGCGAACGCGTGGTGCCGTCGGCCGAACTGCGCGAGCGCATCGCCGCGCGCTGGCCGCTGCGCGCGCTGGATCCGCACTATGCCGGCGAAGTCGCCGCGCGCCATGCCTTCGTCGACGGCGGCGGCGAGATCGGTTTCGTCAGTTCGGTCAGCGCACCATTCTGCGGCGATTGCCATCGCGCGCGCGTGTCGGCCGACGGCCAGCTCTACACCTGCCTGTTCGCCGCCGCCGGCACCGACCTGAAGCCGGCGCTGGACGGCGGCGAGGACGCGCTGGCCGCGCGCGTGCGGGCGTTGTGGGGCCAGCGCGGCGACCGCTACAGCGAACTGCGCGGCGACGCGCGCGCGGCGCGCGGCAAGCACGTCGAGATGTTCCTGATCGGCGGATGAGCGGCATGGACGAATCGCTGAACGACCGCTTGTTCGCGCTGGAGCTGGAGTTGCTGGAGCCGGCGACGCGCGCTTCGGTCGCGCGGGTCTCGGCGCTGCTCGACGAGGCGTTCGTCGAGTTCGGCGCGTCCGGGCGCTGCATCGACAAGCAGGCGCTGCTGCAGGCATTGCCGGCCGAGGCCGGCGCGGTCCGCTATCGCGCGTTCGATTTGCAGGCATGCTGGCTGGCGCCGGACCTGGCGCAAGTGCGCTATCGCAGCGAGCGCCACGAAGGCGACGGCATGCCGGTACGGCATGCGCTGCGCAGTTCGCTGTGGCGCTGCCGCGATGGCGAATGGCGCATGCTGTTCCACCAAGGCACGCCGATGGCCGGCAATGCCTGAGCATGGTGCCGTGGGAGCGGCAGCGCAGCCTATGAGCGAAGAACAGGCCAAGTACGCTGGTGCGGCGAGCAAGACGCTGACCCATCTGGATCTGCAGGGACTGCCGACGATGGTCGACGTCTCGGCCAAGGCCGTCACCGCGCGCGTCGCGGTGGCCGAGTCGCGGGTGCGCTTTCCGGCCGCGGTGGCCGCGCAACTGCGCGCCGACGCGCTGCGCAGCGCCAAGGGCGGCATCGTCGATACCGCGGTGATCGCCGGCACCATGGCGGTCAAGCGCACCCACGAACTGATCCCGTTTTGCCACCCGTTGCCGATCGACGGCTGCCGCTTCGCGATCGACTGGGCCTCGCCGCAGGTGCTGCGCATCGAATGCACGGTGCGCACCGTGCACCGCACCGGCGTGGAGATGGAGGCGCTGACCGGCGCCAGCATCGCCGCGCTGACCGTCTACGACATGTGCAAGGCGCTGACCCACGCGATGACCATCGGCCCGGTGCGGCTGCTCGGCAAACGCGGCGGCAAGCGCGACGTCGGGAGCGCGGCATGAGCGTGCAGGTGACCGTGCTGTATTTCGCCAGCCTGCGCGAGGCGGCCGGCAGCGAACGCGAGCAGGTGCGCACCGCGGCCGCCGACCTGCGCGCGCTGTACGCCGAACTCGACGCGCGGCACGGCCTGCGCTGGCCGCCGCAACGCCTGCGCGTGGCCGTGGACGGCGCCTTCGTGAGCTGGGACGAGGCGCTGCGCGACGGCAGCGAAGTGGTGTTCATTCCGCCGGTCTCGGGAGGCTGAGCGATGTCCACGCCGCAGCGTTTCCATCTTGCCGACAGCGCCCTGGACATCGCCGCGTTGCGCGCGCCGCTGGCGCACGCGCAGGCCGGCGCCTATGCCACTTTCGAGGGCTGGGTGCGCGACCACAACGACGGCCGCGCGGTCGACGGCCTGCGCTACGAAGCCTACGCGGCGTTGGCCGAGGCCGAAGGCTGGCGCATCACCGACGAAGCGCTGGCCCGCTTCGACATCCTCGACCTGCGCTGCGTGCACCGCGTCGGCGACCTGGCGATCGGGGACCTGGCGGTGTGGGTCGGCGTGGTCGCCGCGCACCGCGGCGCGGCGTTCGACGCGTGCCGCTACGTCATCGACGAGGTCAAGGCGCGGGTGCCGATCTGGAAGCACGAGCGCTACCGCGAGGGCGATGCGGGGTGGCTGCATCCGGAGGCGTAGGGCTGGCCCGGGATGCTGGGCCATCGGCAGGGCGCCGATATCGCGGCGATGACCTGATGAGACGTGGCGACCGGTAAGCGCATGCACGCGCCATGGGCGCACGAATTGGGCCGGTGTGGCGTTCTTCGAAGAGACTAGGGTGGCGACCCCGCCGGCTGACCTCGGCGCCCGCGTCGATCGATACGCGCCGTGGGAATGCTGCCGTTGCGGGGATGGTTGCGCCGTCGCCACGGCCGGTGCCAACGACTGGCCAGGATCGACGCTTGCGGCACTGCGCGGGACACAGCCGCAGCTTGCCAGAACCCATCCGGTCGAAGTGACCGCATTTACCTGGCGGATGTGTTTTCAGGAAAAGGGTGGCGACCCCGCCGGCTGACCTCGGCGCCCGCGTCGATCGATACGCGCCGTGGGAATGTTGCCGTTGCGGTGATGGTTGCGCCGTCGCCACGGCCGGTGCCAACGACTGGCCAGGATCGACGCTTGCGGCATGGCGCGGGACACAGCCGCAGCTTGCCAGCACCATCCGGTCGAAGTGACCGCATTTACCTGGCGGATGTGTTTTCAGGAAAGGGTGGCGACCCCGCCGGCTGACCTCGGCGCCCGCGTCGATCGATACCGTTGCTGCCTTCCGGCCCTGGCGGAGTTTTCGACCTAGCGTCGCGAGGGGCCGACGGGGCCACCATAGAGACGAAACCGCGCCAATGGCGCGGTCTTTCCCTTTGAACGCTTTCGCCAGCGGCGAAGCGATTCTGCGAGGGAAGCGCAATTCGAATCTGGCGGAGAGAGGGGGATGCACTCGGCATCTTTCGATGCCTCGCCCTACGGGCGGCTTCGCCGTGCAGGTGGCGATGCCACCTGTCGAACCCGGGGGTTCTCACCCCCTCCCAGGCGCCGGCGAAACTCACGCGACTGGGCCATCTCAACACTTTTTAATCTGGCGGAGAGAGGGGGATTCGAACCCCCGAAGCGCGGTTTAGACGCTTACACACTTTCCAGGCGTGCTCCTTCAACCACTCGGACACCTCTCCGGGCCTGCCGGCGCGACTAGCCGACGGCAGGGGCGGGATTCTAGCCGTCGCGGGCGCCGTTAACAAGGACGGCGCTCTGCGGCGGCGGGGAGGCGTGCCGCGGCGCCGGCCCCGATTGCGGGAGACTGCCGGCCGGTCGTCGTCCGGGCTCCGCGGCGACGGGCCGGTCCGGGCGCCGCCGCTGAACGATCGAACTGGCGCGGCGTGGCACAATGGCGGTTCAGATGAAGACGGTTGCCTGATGTCCTATCTCGTTCTCGCCCGCAAGTGGCGCCCCAAGCGTTTTGCCGAGCTGGTGGGGCAGGAACACGTGGTCCGCGCGCTCACCAATGCGCTGGACAGCGGGCGCGTGCACCACGCGTTCCTGTTCACCGGCACCCGCGGCGTCGGCAAGACCACCATCGCGCGCATCTTCGCCAAGTCGCTGAACTGCGAGCAGGGCACCAGCGCCGATCCGTGCGGGCAGTGCCCGGCGTGCCTGGACATCGATGCCGGCCGCTACATCGACCTGCTGGAGATCGACGCCGCGTCCAATACCGGCGTGGACGACGTGCGCGAAGTGATCGAGAACGCGCAGTACATGCCCTCGCGCGGCAAGTTCAAGGTGTACCTGATCGACGAGGTGCACATGCTGTCCAAGGCGGCGTTCAACGCGCTGCTGAAGACGCTGGAGGAGCCGCCGGAGCACGTCAAGTTCCTGCTCGCCACCACCGACCCGCAGAAGCTGCCGGTGACGGTGCTGTCGCGCTGCCTGCAGTTCAACCTCAAGCGCCTGGACGAGGAGCAGATCCAGGGGCAGATGACCAGGATCCTGGCCGCCGAGCAGATCGAGGTCGATGCCTCGGCGATCGTGCAGCTGGCCAAGGCCGCCGACGGCAGCCTGCGCGACGGCCTGTCGCTGCTCGACCAGGCCATCGCCTACGCCGGCGGCGCGCTGCGCGACGACGTGGTACGGGCGATGCTGGGCACGGTCGACCGCACCCAGGTCGGGGCGATGCTCGAGGCGCTGGCCGAGGGCGACGGGCAGCGGCTGCTGCAGGTGGTCGCTGCGCTGGCCGAATTCTCGCCGGACTGGGGCGGGGTGCTGGAGGCGCTGGCCGAGGCGCTGCACCGGATCCAGGTGCGGCAGCTGGTGCCGGCCGCGGCGGTGGCGGGTCTGGACGGCCTCGATCCGGCGCCGTTCGCCGAGCGCCTGCGCCCGGAAATCGTGCAGCTGTGGTACCAGATGGCGCTGAACGGGCGCCGCGACCTGTACCTGGCGCCGAGCCCGCGCGCCGGATTCGAGATGGCGGTGCTGCGCATGCTGGCGTTCCGCCCGGCGGGTGCGGCACCGCTGCCGGCCGCATCCGGGGCGGGCACGACGACCGAAGGCCGTACGCCTGCGGCGCCGGTGGCCGCGGCACCGGCCGCCGCTTCGGCGAGCGTCGCTGCGCCCTCCGTCGCCACCGTCGCGGCGCCCGCCGCACCGATGATGGCGCCCGCGCCGGCACCAGCCGCCGTCAGGCCGACACCCACGCCTGCGCCGGTCGCGACGGCCGCAGTGCTGGACCCGCCGTGGGATACCGCGGCACCGGCACCTGCGCCGGCAGCGACCAACACCGCGCCGCCGGCGCCTGTGCCTGTGGCCGAGCCGGAAATGGCGATGGTGCCGCCGCTGGCCGCCACGCGCCCGCCGCCGTCTGCAAACGCGACGCCGCGCGTGTTGCACGCGGCTGAGGACTGGCTCGAGCTGGTCGCCGATTGCGGCCTGACCGGGCCGTCGCGGCAGCTGGCGGCCAACGCGGCCTTCGTCAGCCACGCCGAGGGCGTGCTGCGGCTGTCGCTGTCGGCGGGCTTCGAATACCTTCAGTCCGAACGTTCGCTCGGCGAACTGGCCACGGCGCTGGCCGATGCGCTGGGCAGCAAGCCGAAGATCGTGATCGAAAGCGGCATCGAAGTCGATGCCGAGACCCTGCACGAGCGCTCGCACCGGCAACGCGGCGAGCGCCAGAACGCGGCCGAGACCGCGTTCATGCGCGACCCGGCGGTGCAAGCGCTGATCCAGCAGCAAGGCGCGCGGGTCGTTCCCGATTCCATCCGCCCATACGAAGAGTAGAACGCATGCGTGGCAACATCGCCCAATTGATGCAACAGGCGCAGAAGATGCAGGAAAACCTGCAGCGCGCGCAGGAAGAACTGGCCCAGCTGGAAGTCACCGGCACGGCCGGCGGCGGCATGGTCAGCGTGACCCTGACCGGCGCCAAGGAGTGCCGCAAGGTGCGGATCGATCCGAGCATCCTCTCCGACCAGGAGATGGCCGAGGATCTGATCGCCGCCGCCTTCAACGATGCCTCCAACAAGGTCGATGCCGAATCCAAGTCGCGCATGGGCGCGGCCACTGCCGGCATGCCGATCCCGCCGGGCATGAAGCTGCCGTTCTGACATGCCCAACGGCAAGCCAGGCGATCATCCGCTCAGCGACCTGCGCTACGGGCGCGGCACCGGCTACGGCGAGGCGTTCGACGCGCTGGCGCTGGCATTGCTGGAGCGTCCGGGCGCGCACCACGAGGAAGTGGAGCACATCGTGAGCTATATGCCCGGGTTCGGGATGGTGTCGCGCGAAGAGATGGACGCTGCGGTCGCGCAGGCGCTGCACCGGTTGCGCACGCTGCGCGACGGCCTCGACGGCGCGCAGTCCGAGACCGCGCAGGACGCATGAGTTCGCCGCTGCTCGACCAACTGATCGAGGCTTTCAGGATCCTGCCGGGCGTGGGCCAGAAGTCGGCGCAGCGCATGGCCTACCACGTGCTCGAGCGCGAGCGCGAGGGCGGGCAGCGGTTGGCGCACGTGCTGGCCGAAGCGGTGGAGAAGGTCGGCCATTGCGCGCATTGCCGCGATTTCACCGAGGCCGAGATCTGTGCGATCTGCGCCAGCCCCAGCCGCGATCGCCAGCAGTTGTGCGCGGTGGAGTCGCCGGCCGACCGCCTGGCGATCGAGCACGCCACCGGCTACCGCGGGCTGTACTTCATCCTGCAGGGCCGGCTGTCGCCGCTGGACGGGGTCGGCCCGCGCGAGCTCGGCCTGGACAGTCTCGGCGCGCGCCTGGCGCAAGGCGAGATCGCCGAATTGATCATCGCCACCAATTCCACCGTCGAGGGCGAGGCCACCGCGCACTACCTGGCGCAGCTGGCGCGCCGGCACGGGGTGCGGCCGAGCCGGCTGGCGCAGGGCCTGCCGCTGGGCGGGGAGCTGGAGTACGTGGACCGCGGCACGCTGTCGCATGCGTTCGGCAGCCGCAACGAGGTGCCGCAGGGCGGCGCAGGCGAATGACGGCCTGCGCTGCGCGGGCGGTGCCTGCGCGCTGCCGAATTCGGCTATAACGGCTGCCCCTTTCCGCTATCCGCATCGGCCCATGGATACCATCTTCGGCAAGATCATCCGTCGCGAAATTCCCGCCAGCATCGTCTATGAGGACGATGCCGTGCTCGGCTTCAAGGACATCGCGCCGCAGGCGCCGGTGCACGTGCTGTTCATTCCCAAGCAGGTGGAGATTCCCACCCTCGACGACCTGGCGCCGGAGCAGGCCACGCTGGTCGGCAGGCTGGTGCTGGCCGCGGCCGCCTATGCGCGCGAACAGGGCCTGGCGCAGGATGGCTACCGGGTGGTGATGAACTGCCGCGAGCATGCCGGGCAGACCGTGTTCCACCTGCACCTGCACCTGCTGGCCGGGGCGCCGCTGGGCCGTTTCGGCACGCCCTGATCGGGGCCTGAGCGGCGGCGCTCGCGGGGCGCTCTGCCGCGACGTCGCCGGCCAAACGAAAACGCCGCTTTTCAGCGGCGTTTTCTTCTCCATCATGGCACAACGCGTGCCGGCAGCGGGCTTACCACCAGCCGCGGCCGCCCCAGCCCCAGCGCGGGCCCCACGGATCCCACGGACCCCAGGGGCCGTACGGGTAGGCGGGCACCACCTCGACCTGGCGCACCACCGGCCACAGGTAGACCACGTCGGCGTCGATCTTCGGCAGGCGGTAGTCGTACTCGCCGATGCGGGTGCTCTCGTAGCCGGAGACGTGGCCGATGAAGGTCACCTCGCGGCCGGGCTCGAACACCGCCGGGTCGTAGAAGCCGGAGCGGCAGGCGACGAAGCGGCCGTCGCTGGCGTCGGCCGAGTCGCTGTCCGGGCGGCCGCTGGCGCTCAACGGCCGTCCCAGCATCTGGAAGCAGGTGGCGCCCTGGCCGGGCTTGGTCTGGATGATCTTGCCGCCCCAGCGCACCGCGGCGCCGACCTGCTGGCCGGTGACCGAATCGCGCGGGGTGACGGTGGCGAACTGGCCTTGCAGCGGCTTGGGCGCGGTCGCGCAGGCGCCCAGGGCGAGAACGGCCATGACGGGGAACAGCAGTCGGATCTTCATCGAGATGCTCCGGTATGCGGACGGTGCCTGCGCAGGTCGCGCAACAATGAAGCCCTGTCCGAATCAGCGCCAGCGTAGCGCGAATCAGCGAAACGTTGGCTGAGCGAAAGCAACGCGTTTGCCTCCATCACCTGCTGTACACGTGCCGCCCACAGCAGCGCCGGCTCGTGCGCTTCGCGGCCCAGGCCGAGCCGCGCGTAGCGCCGGCCCAGCCGCCGCCAGGCGCGCAGCAGCGGGTCGCGCTCGCGTTCGCCGCGGGCCAGCAACCAGGCCATCCAGCCCAGCAGCAGCGCGGCGAAGCCGGCGAACAGCGCGACCAGCTGCGCCGGCTCCAGCTTGGCGATGCCGAAGTTGCTCAGCAGCCGCTGCTGGCGGTTGGCGTCGAAGGACAGCACCAGGTCGTTCCAGCCGCGGCGCAGCCAGTCGCCGACGTCGCGCAGCTGCCAGTCGGCGCCGCCGCCCTGCGCGCCGGCGCCGCTGCCGAGGCGGTCCTCCAGGGTGTCGTAGATGCGCTCTGGGGCGACCGCGGCGGTCGGGTCCACGCGCACCCAGCCGCGCTGCGGCAGCCACACCTCGGCCCAGGCGTGGGCGTCCATGCGCCGCACCACCCAGTAGTCGCCGAACGGATTGCGGGTGCCGCCGGCATAGCCGGTGACCACCCGTGCGGGGATGCCGGCGCCGCGCATCAGCACCACGAAGGCGGAGCTGAAGTGCTGGCAGAAGCCGGCCTTCTGCTGGAACAGGAATTCGTCCACGCCGTCGCGGCCGGACAGCGGCGTCTCCAGGGTGTAGGCGAAGTCGCGGCGGATCCACTGCAGCGCGCGCGCCACGATCGCCGCGTCGTCGGCGCCGGCCTGTTGCCGCCATTGCCGGGCCAGGGCCAGGGTGCGCGGGTTGTAGCCCGGCGGCAGCGCCAGCGCGCGCTGGCGCTGGGCCGGCGCCAATGCGGTCTCGAAGCGCAGCGGCGGCGCCGAGCGCAGGCGCCAGCGGCTCAGCGCGCTGAGCGGGCGCTCGCTGATGAGCACATAGTCGGCGGAGGCGGTGGTGCCCTGCGGCGCCTGCAACGGCAGGTCCAGCGCGACCAGCTGGCGGCGGTCGGTCGGCTCGACCTCGATCTCGTAGTCCCAGACGGCGGTGCCGGACTGCACCGCCGGCGCCGGCAGGAACGCGTTGCCGCGCGCCGCGCGCCAGGTGCCGCCGTCGAAATCCCACAGCACCGGTCCGCGCCAGTAGCGCTGCGCCGGCGGCGGCACCCGGCCGAAGAACTGCACGCGCAGCGCCGGGGTGTCGTCGGCCATCAGGTCCAGCCACTGCCCCGGGCTCATCGTGTCCGACAGGCCGGGCCGCGCCAGCGCGCGTTCCGGCACGCCCCACAGCGGCGAGCCCAGTCGCGGGAACAGCCAGAACGCGGCCAGCGCCAGCGGCAGGCCGAGCGCCAGCAAGCGGCCGACGCCGCGCAGCTGGCCGCGCAGCGGATGGCTGCCGCTGTGGCCCTCCTGGTCGGCCAGGCGCTGCATGCACAGCAGCGCGGCGATCACCGCGGCCAGCGCCAGCAGCATCGTCGCCGGGCCCTGGTCCAGCAGGAACGCGGCGAACGGCGCGAACAGGGCGAAGCCGAGCAGGCTGCGCGCGTCGCGCAGCGTCTTCAGCTCCGACGGCTTGATCGCCAGCATCGCCGCGAGCATCGCGCAGCCGGTATCGCGGCCGAAGCGCATGCCGACCTGCCAGTAGATCGCCGCCAGCATCGCCGCCACCAGCAGCAGCCGCAGCGCCGCCGGCAGCGGCCGCCACGCCGAGCTGGCGCCGATCAGCAGCGCGGCCACGGCGAACAGCAGCGCCAGCGCGTCGGGCAACTGCAGCAGCAGCGGCAGCAGCGACAGCAGGCCGGCCGCGAGCGCCCAGTGCCGGCTGCTGTCGCTCAGCGCGGGCGAGCGCGATTCAGCCATGCGGCAGCAACGCCAGTGCGCGCAGGCACAGGTGCCGGTGCTGCGGCCCGCGGCCCGGGCCCAGCGGCGGCTGCCCCGGCAGCAGCAGGCGATAGCGGCGGCCGTCGCGCTCGGCCTCGTTGACCCAACGCGCCAGTCGCGCGATGCGGCGTTCGTAGGGCAGCGCCGGCAGCGTGCGCCAGTCCAGCACCACGTCCACGCCGATCGGGCGTTCGTATTCGCGGACCAGCAGGGTGTCGCGGCGCGCCGAGTGCTTCCAGGAAATCGCGCGCGGCGCATCGCCGGCGCGGTACGGGCGCAACTGGTGCAGTTCCTCGCCCAGCGCGTGCAAGCGGGTCTGGGTCGGGGTGCCGTCGCCGCAGGGCAGCGGCGGCCCGTCGCTTTCCGGTTGCGGGTAGACCAGCAGCGGCGTGTCCGGCCAGAACCAGGCCCAGGCGCGCAGCAGGCCCAGCGGCTGGGTGGTGGAAATGCGGATGCGCTGCAGGTCGAGCCAGCCGCGGCGTTCGGTGGGCAGGTCCAGGTCGGCTTCGCTGCCGCCGTCGCCGTGCAGGTCCAGGTAGGTGTGGCGGCCGGCATGCGCTACGCGCAGGCCGCGCCGCTGGCGGGCGTCGTCGGCGGCCAGCGCCAGGCGCAGCCGCAGCGGCGTGCCGGCCGCCACCGGCTCGGCCGATAGCGCGTCCAGGCGCAGCCCCGACAGCTGCAGGTGGGCCATGATCGCGCTGGCGATGGCGGCCGCGCCCAGCAGCATCGCCAGCAGCAGGGCGGGGTTGTTGTTGTAGTTCAGCGCGCCGAGCAGCATCGCGCCGAGCAACAGCGCCAGGAAGCCGCCGAACGGGGTGGGCAGGATGTAGATCCGGCGCCGGTCCAGGCGCACCGGCAGCGCCTCGGGATCGCGCGGCCGCGCCAGCCGTGCCAGCGCCTGCCGCCACTCGCGCAGCCGTGCCCGCATCGGCCTCAGTCCACCGCCACGCTGTGCAGGATCGCCTTGGCCAGCGCTTGCCCGGAGGCCGATTCCTGTTCGGCCACCAGCCGGTGCTCGGCCACCGCCACGAACAGCGCCTGCACGTCCTCGGGCAGCGCATGCGCGCGGCCCAGCAGCAGCGCATGCGCCTTGGCCGCGCGCAGCAGCGCGATGCCGGCGCGCGGCGACAGGCCCACGCGTACGCCCGGGTGCTGGCGGCTGCGCGCCAACAGCGCCTGCACGTAGCCGACCAGCGCGTCGCTGGCGTGGATCTGCTCCACGCTGTGCCGCAGCGTCGCCATGTCGGTGTCGCTGAGTTGCGGCCGCGCCTGGGCGATCAGGTCGCGGCGGTCGCTGCCGCTGAGCAGCGCGCGTTCGGATTCGGCGCTGGGATAGCCCAGCGCCAGCCGCAGCAGGAACCGGTCCAGCTGCGAATCGGGCAGCGGGAAGGTTCCCGACAGGTCCACCGGGTTCTGCGTGGCGATGACGAAGAACGGCGCCGGCAGCGGATGGGTCGTGCCGTCCAGCGTCACCTGCTGTTCGGCCATCGCTTCCAGCAGCGCGCTCTGCGTGCGCGGCGGTGCGCGGTTGATCTCGTCGGCGAGCAGCACGTGGGCGAACACCGGGCCGGGATGGAACTGGAACTGGCGCGACTGCGCGTCGTACACCGACACGCCGAGCACGTCAGCCGGCAGCAGGTCGGAGGTGAACTGCACGCGTTGGAAGCTCAGGCCCAGGCTCGCCGCCAGCGCATGCGCCAGCGTGGTCTTGCCCAGCCCGGGCAGGTCCTCGATCAGCAGATGTCCCCCGGACAGCAGCGCGACAAAGGCCATGCGCACCTGTTGCGGCTTGCCCAGGACCAGCGCATTGACCTGCTGCTGGGCCTGCGCGAGCGCCTCGCGCAGCGTATCGGTTAGCATTTCCGGCAAGCGGGGCGGAGTAGGCATCGCATTCTCGCAACGGGTTTAGGGGAGTCTAAAGGCAATGCAAGGCGAACAACGTGCACGCAGCACCTTCATGGTGCTGTGGACGCTGGTCACCGCAGCCAAGCTGCTGGCGGCCGCGCGCCTGCCGTTGTTCGTCGACGAGGCGTTCTATTGGCAGGAAGGCCAGCACCTGGCCGCCGCCTATTCGGACCTGCCCGGGCTGACCGCCTGGCTGGCGCGGCTGGGCGTGGCGCTCGGCGGCGAGCACCTGCTGGCGCTGCGCGCGCCGTTCCTGCTGGTGTCGGCGTTGATGCCGTGGCTGATCGCGCGCATCGCCACGCGCTGGTTCGGCGCGGTGGCCGGTTGGCGCGCCGGCAGCCTGACCTTGCTGATGCCGCTGTCGGGCACGCTCGGCATCCTCGCCCTGCCGGACGTGCCGATGGCGCTGGCGACGATCCTGTGCATGGACGCCAGCGCGCGGCTGCTGCGCCAGATCGATGCGATGAGCGCGGTGGAACTGGCGCTGGGCCTGACCCTGGGCGCGCTGAGCCACTACCGCTTCGCCGGGGTGATCGGGGTGGGCGCGATCGCGCTGCTGATGATCCCGCAGGGCCGGCGCATGCTGCGCGATCCGCAGGTGTGGGTGGCGCTGGCGATGGGCATCGTCGCCTGGCTGCCGTTGCTGGCCTGGAATGCCGACAACGGCGAAGCCGGGGTCAAGTTCCAGCTGATCGATCGGCATCCGTGGAGCTTCCAGCCCGTCGGCATCGCCTTCGTGCTGATCCAGGGGCTGCTGGTCACGCCGCTGCTGGCGGTGGCGATGTGGAAGGTGGCCCTGGTGGCCACGCGCGGCGGCGGCAGTGGCGGCGCGCGCGTGCAGTGGCGCTATTTCGGCCTGCTCGGCGGAGTGTCCACGCTGGGCATCTTCCTGTTCGGCTTCTTCACCGACGCCGAGCGCATCAGTTTCCATTGGCCGCTGCCGGGCTACCTGGCGCTGCTGATCGCCGCGCCGGTGATCCTCAGCGGTTGGCCGAAGCGGTTGCGCCGCGCGACCTGGCTGCTGACCGGGATCGGCCTGGTCGGCGCGTTCGGCTACTACCTCGCCGTGTCGGTGCCATCGGTGCGCGAACATGCCGCCGGCGACAAGTACTACCCGCGCAACTTCGCCGGCTGGCAACCGCTGGCCTCGGCGGTGCGCCGCGAACTGGCGGCGATGCCGCCCGGCACGCAGGTGCTGGCCGACAATTTCAAGGTCGGCGCCGAGCTCGGTTTCGAGCTGGGCGATGCCGACATCCAGGTGCTGCCGCATCCGTTGAACGACAAGCACGGGCGCAGTGCGCAGCTGCGCCAGTGGGGGCTGCTCAGCGACGGCAGGCGCGATGGGCCGCGGCTGCTGGTGCTGTCGCCCAGCGACATGAAATACCGGCTGCTGCTGCAGCGCTATCACGCGGTCTGCGCGCTGGTCGGCCCGCTGCCGCCGCCGAAGGTGGTGTCCAGCGATCACGGCAGCCAGCGCTTCCTGCTGTTCGCGCTGCCGGCGCAGCGCCTGCCGGGGCCGTGCACCACGCCGGCGATGGCCTGGTTCAACACCCCAGTCGTGGGCGACAAGGTGGCGCGCCACTTCGAAGTCTCCGGCTGGGCGTTCAAGGACGGCGTGGGCATCGCCCGCGTCGAGGTGCTGCTCGACGGCAAGGTCGCCGCGCAGGCGCGGTATGGCGAGGCCTACGACGTCACCGCGTTCTGGAAGATCTCCACCGATCCGGGCCATCCGCAGGTCGGCTTCCGCGCCGAGCTCGATGCCAGCGGCCTGGCGCCAGGCACGCATTGGCTCGGCCTGCGCCTGCACGGCCGCGACGGCAGCGTCGAGGATTGGTGGGAGCAGCCGATCGAACTGCGCCGCCGCTGAGATAGCATGGCGCGCCTTTCCACGCCCGCCGCGCAGGACCGCACGCCGCCCATGCCCAGTTCTTCCTCCGCCCACGACGCGGCCCCGCCGCGGATCGCGGTGCTGGTTCCCTGCCACAACGAAGCGGCCACGATCGGCCGGGTGGTCGCCGACTTCGCCGCCCAGTTGCCGGCGGCGAGCATCCACGTGTTCGACAACAACTCCAGCGACGCCACCATCGAGCGCGCCCGCGCGGCCGGGGCGCAGGTGCGGCAGGTCGCGCTGCAGGGCAAGGGCAATGTGGTGCGGCGCCTGTTCGCCGACGTCGAGGCCGACGTGTACGTGCTGGTCGATGGCGATGCGACCTACGACGCGGCGATGGCGCCGGCGCTGATCGCGCGCCTGCTGCATGATGGCCTGGACATGGTGGTCGGCGCGCGGCGCAGCGACGAGGCCGCCGCCTATCGCGCCGGACACCGCTTCGGCAACGTGCTGCTGACCCGCTGCGTGGGTTTCCTGTTCGGGCGTAGCTTCGACGACATGCTGTCCGGCTACCGGGTGTTCTCGCGCCGCTACGTGAAGTCGTTTCCCGCGCATGCGGCCGGCTTCGAGACCGAGACCGAACTGGCGGTGCATGCGCTGCAGTTGCGCATGCCGGTGGCGGAGGTGGACACCGCCTACGGCGCGCGGCCGCAGGGCTCGCAAAGCAAGTTGCGCACCTGGCACGACGGCACCCGCATCCTGCTGACCATCCTGCGCCTGTTCAAGGCCGAACGGCCGTTGCTGTTCTTCTCGCTGGGCTTCGGCGCCTGCGTGCTGCTGGCGCTGGGCCTGGCGGTGCCGCTGGTGCTCACCTACCTGCACACCGGCCTGGTGCCGCGCTTCCCGACCGCGATCCTGTGCTCGGCGCTGGTGCTGCTCGGCGTCCTGCTGCTGGCCTGCGGGCTGATCCTGGACACGGTCACGCGCGGCCGCGTCGAGGCCAAGCGCCTGGCCTATCTGGCGATCCCGGCGTTGCCGTTGCCGTCGGCGCACGCCGCGGCGCCGCTTGCCGACAACGCATGAGCGCGGCCATCGCCACGCCGCGGCGCCCGAACCGCCGCCAGCGCCTGCTGCGCGCGCTGGATCGCCGCTTCGCCTTCCACAGCCGCGGCAACGTGATCGCCGCCGGCATCGCGGTCGCGCTGCTCGGCGGCCTGCTGTCGCTGCTGCTGGGCCAGGATGCCAACTGGGACCTGCGCAACTACCATCTGTACAACGGCTATGCCGCACTGCACGGCCGGCTCAGCGTGGACCTGGCGCCAGCGCAACTGCAGAGCTACTTCAATCCGCTGCTGGACGTGCTGCACTACGCGTTGCTGACCGGCCTGCCCGCGCCGTTGGCCGGGTTCGCGATGGGCGCGCTGCACGCGCTGGCGTTCCTGCTGCTGGCCGGCATCGTCTGGCAGGTGCTGGACCCGCGCCTGGACCGCGCGCGGCTGGCGCCGTGGCTGGCCCTGGCCGGCATGTGCAGCGCCGCCTTCCTGTCCGAATTCGCTGGCACCATGGCCGACAACACCAGTGCGCTGCCGGTGCTGGGCGCACTGCTGGCGGCACTGCACGCGCAGCGCCGGCAGCAGGCGGCCGGACAGGGCGTGGCGATCGCGTGGTGGGCGCTGGCCGGTGCGCTGCTGGGCCTGGCGCTGGCCTGCAAGCTGACCAATGCGCTGTTCGCGCTGGCGTTGGGGATCGCGGCGCTGGTCGCTGGCGGTCGCGCGCGGCAGCGCCTGGGCGGGGCCGCGGTGCTGACCGTGGTCGCCATGGCCAGTTTCGCGGTGTTGGCCGGGCCATGGCTGCTGAGCGTGTGGGAGACCTTCGGCAATCCGCTGTTCCCGCAATTCAACAGCCATTTCCTGGCGCCGCTGGCGCAGCCGGTCGCGCTCAGCGATACGCGCTGGCTGCCGAAGGGCTGGCTGCAGTGGCTGAGCTGGCCGCTGCTGTTCTCGGCCGAGCCGAACCGGGTCAGCGAGGTCGCCCTGCGGCAGATCGTGTGGCCGCTGCTGTACCTGCTCGGCCTGGCCGCGCTGCTGCTGTCCGCGCTGCGCCGGCCGCGCCGGGCCGTGGTCGATGGCGCGGCCGCCAGCGACGTGGTCGCGCCGGCGTGGCGCGCGCTGCTGGTGTTCGTCGTGGTCGCGTTCCTGGCCTGGCAGTCAGTGTTCAGCATCCAGCGCTACCTGGTGGTGCCTGAGTTGCTGGCGCCGCTGGTGCTGTGGGTCGGGCTGCGGCGGCTGCTGCCGGCGCGCATCGCGGCGCCGGCGGCGCGCTGGACGCTGATCGCCTGCGCGCTGGTCGCGCTGCAGGGCTGCGGCGACTGGGGCCACGAGCGCTGGGCGCGCGCCGCGTTCCGGGTGCAGGCGCCGCCCCTGCCGCAGCCGGCGCGCAGCCTGGTGCTGCTGGTCGGCGACGCACCGCAGTCGTGGCGCATCCCGTTCCTGCCGGCGCAGGCGGCGTATGCGTCGGTGGCGTCCAATTTCCCCGAGTCGCCGGCCTATGCCGAGCGCGTGCAGGCATTGCTGGCCGAACGCGGCCAGGCCTATGCGCTGCTGCCGGCGACGGTGGACCGCAATGCCGAACGCTTGCTGCGGCTCAATGCGCTGGCCGCGCGCCTGGGCCTGGACCAGGGGCCGGACTGCCGGCTGATGCGGCGGCTGGCGCGCAAGCCGGTACGCGCGGCGCTGGTCGAGCGCGCCGGTCGCTGCCGGTGGGCCATGCTGCCGGAACGGGCCATCGACATCGCCGCCGGCGACCGCCAGGCGCTGGCGCTGGCCGACCAGCAGTTGGCGCGCTACGGCCTGGCGCTGCAGCCGGGGACCTGCGCGGTGTACGCGTCGTGGGTCGGGCAGGCGCGCTTCCCATACCAGTGGTGCCGGGTCGGCCGGCGCTGACCGGCGCTGACCGGCTCAGGGCAGCACGTAGCCGGCCTCGCGCAGCAGCCCGGCCAGCGCGATCAGCGGCAGCCCGACCAGCGCGGTCGGGTCCTGGCTGTGGATCGCGCTGAACAGGCTGATACCCAGGCCCTCGCACTTGAAGCTGCCGGCGCAGTCCAGCGGCTGCTCGGCGGCGACGTAGCGGACGATCTCCTCGGCCTGTAGGTCGCGGAAGCGCACCTCGGTCAGGTCGCAGGCGCGCAGTGCGCGCTCGCCGCGCAGCAGGCACACCGCGGTGTGGAAGCGCACGCAGCGCCCGGACATCGCCGCCAACTGCGCGTGCGCGGCGGCGGCATGGCCGGGCTTGCCCAGCGGCTGGCCGTCGAGTTCGGCGACCTGGTCCGAGCCGATCACCCAGGCCTCCGGCGCGCCGGCCGCGACCGCCGCGGCCTTGGCCAGGGCCAGGCGCTGCGCCAGCGCCAGCGGCGCTTCGCCGGGCAGCGGGGTCTCCTCGACCTGCGGGCGGACGCTGTCGAAGGGCAGGCGCAGGCGCTGCAGCAGCTCGCGGCGATAGACGGAGGTGGAGGCCAGGATCAGGCGCGGCATCGGTGGTCGGGCAGGGCGGCGGGGTGCCGGGGCCGGCAGTCTGCGGCGGTGCGCAGGGCCGGGCAAGCAGGATGGCGGGGCGTCAGGATGGGGACAGCGGGGGCAGCAGGACAGGGTCAGCAGGATGACAGGACAAGGGTTTGACAGCGCCCCCGCCAGTCCTTAACATTCTGCGGCTTATGTCCGCGAACGTGCCCGAACTGTTGGATGCCTGGCGGATGGTCGCAGCGCGCAGGGTCTTCGAAGACCGCCTGCCGCTCTCGGCGATGACCCGTCTGCAAGGCAGCCTGGCCGATACCGAAGGCGAATGCCGCTACACGCTGGAATTCGGCCGCGACGCTGTACTGCAAGTGTCCTACGTCGAACTGACGCTCGAAACCGCGCTGCCGCTGATCTGTCAGCGCAGCCTGCAGCGCTTCCTGCTGCCGGTGTCGAGCGTGCAGCGGCTGGGACTGATCCGCAGCGAGGCCGAGGAGGCCGCGCTGCCGCCGGATTACGAGGCCTTGCTGGTGCCGGACGACGGCATGCTGCGGCCCGCCGATCTGGTCGAGGACGAGTTGGTGCTGGCGGTCCCGCTGGTGCCGGTGGCGCCCGGAAGCGAGGCGGTCGAACAGGACTGGCCGGCGACCGAGGAAGAGGTGAGCAAGGCCAACCCGTTCGCGGCGTTGGCGGCGCTGAAGAAACAGTAGCGGTCGGCCCGCCGGCCCGCTGCCTGAGGTTGTTGCCGGACGCGCGCGTCCTGCGCGACGTAATGACGACAGATGTAAACGAACCGAGTTTGGAGCAATCCCATGGCTGTGCAGAAATCCCGTGTCACCCCGTCCCGCCGCGGCCAGCGCCGTTCGCACGACGCCCTCAGCGCCAAGCAGCTGTCGACCGATCCGACCAGCGGCGAGATCCACCTGCGCCATCACATCACCGCCGACGGCTACTACCGCGGCAAGAAGGTGATCGTGACCAAGACCTCGCAGGTCGAAGAAGATTGATCCGTGCCCGTCCATCGCACCGCGGCGGACGGAGTCACCCATCTTCACAGGCCGCGCCGCGACGGGCGGCCTGCGTAACAGGCAACAGGAATCAGCATGAGCAAGCGGATCTATTCCAGGATCGCGGGCACCGGCAGCTATTTGCCTGAAAAGGTGTTGACCAACGACGATCTGTCGCACATGGTCGACACCAGCGACGAATGGATCCGTACCCGCACCGGCATCCGCGAGCGGCATATCGCCGCGCCGGGCCAGACGGCCGGCGACCTGGGCTACGAAGCCGCGCTGAAGGCGATCGAAGCGGCCGGCATCGATGTCGCCGCGCTGGACATGATCGTCGTCGGTACCACCACCCCGGACCTGATCTTTCCGTCCACCGCCTGCCTGATCCAGGCGCGGCTTGGCGCGGTCGGTTGCGCCGCGCTGGACGTCAACGCCGCCTGCTCGGGCTTCGTCTACGCGCTCAGCGTGGCCGACAAGTTCATCCGCTGCGGCGACGCCAAGACCGTGCTGGTGATCGGCACCGAGACCCTCAGCCGCATCGTCGACTGGACCGAGCGCACCACCTGCGTGCTGTTCGGCGACGGCGCCGGCGCGGTGGTCCTGCGCGCCGACGAGGACACCGGCATCCTCAGCACCCATCTGCATGCCGACGGCAGCAAGAAGGAACTGCTGTGGAATCCGGTCGGCATCTCCACCGGACTCGGCGACGGGACCGGCGATGCGTCGGCCGGCGGCATCCAGATGAAGGGCAGCGAGGTGTTCAAGTACGCGGTCAAGGCGCTGGACGCGGTGGTCGACGAGACCCTCGACGCCAACGGCCTGAACAAGGGCGACCTGGACTGGCTGATCCCGCACCAGGCCAACCTGCGCATCATCGAAGCCACCGCCAAGCGGCTGGAGCTGTCGATGGAGCAGGTGGTGGTGACGGTGGACATCCATGGCAACACCTCGTCCGCCTCGGTGCCGATGGCGCTGGACGTGGCGGTGCGTTCCGGCCGCGTGCAGCGCGGCCAGCTGCTGCTGCTGGAAGCCTTTGGCGGCGGCTTCACCTGGGGCTCGGCGCTGCTGCGCTACTGAGCCCCGGGTTGCGGCGGCACCTGGCCTGCGGGCCGCGTGCCGTGCGCTGCAGGCACACACGGCATGGCCGCTCGCTCCGGATCCGCAATGCAGCGGCGATAGCGCCCCCCATTCACGTCGGCGGTAACACGACTGGCTGGGCAGGGCGGCGCATCCGCGTCAGTGGCTGGCGAGCTGCGCCTGCCGCGGCGGCGCCAGCGTCCGCACCGGTCACTGCATCGCGAATCGGGTGCCGCCGACAACGCATCGCGGCGTGTCGCCGGGAAAGGGTATTGGCGATTCTCGATGCGCGAAGCGCTTCTGCGGATGTCGATTTCCGCTGCCGACGGTCGTCGTAGACAGAGCAGGCCAACGCGCCTGCGCTCCTGTCCTGTCCGAGGTGACGACGATGCCACTGCAGCTCTACGCCCATCCGTTCTCGTCCTACTGCCAGAAGGTCCTGGTCGCGCTGTACGAGAACGGCACGCCGTTCGAGTACCGGTCGCTGTCGGCCGACGATCCGCAGCCGATGGCCGAACTGACCGCACGCTGGCCCTTCGGCCGCTTCCCGCTGCTGGTGGACGGCGAGCGGACGGTGGCCGAGGCCACGATCATCGTCGAGCATCTGGCCTTGCATCATCCCGGACCCGTGCGCCTGCTGCCGTCCGATCCGCGCGCGGCGCTGGAGGTCCGTTTCATGGACCGCTTCTTCGACAACTACATCTCCACGCCGCAGCAGAGAGTCGTGTTCGATCGCCTGCGGGCCGAAGGCGAGCGCGATCCGCGTGGGGTCGCCGATGCCCGCGCCACGCTCGACAAGGCCTATGCCTGGCTGGAGACGGCGATGGCCGGCCGCACCTGGGCGGCGGGCGACGGGTTCAGCCTGGCCGATTGCGCCGCGGCGCCGTTCCTGTTCTATGCGGACTGGACGCATCCGATCGACCCCGCGTTCGCAAACGTCCTCGCCTACCGCAAGCGCCTGCTGGCACGGCCCTCGTTCGCCCGCGCAGTGGACGAAGCGCGGCCGTACCGGGCGCTCTTTCCGCTCGGCGCGCCCGACCGCGATTGACTGGGTCCCGGGCAGCGGGACTGCGCGCGATCCTGACCAGGGACGCCGCTACGGCGGCACGCTGGCCGGACACGCTGCAGCGCCGCCACGGCACCGCCGCTCGCCCTGTTCAGCCTCCTAACTTGGATCTGCAGCACAGGCGGCCATGGCGACGGGCCGCCAGGCGCACATACGCCCGGGTACAGACGTACGGCCGGTTTCGCCCGTATCATCGCCGCTCGATTTTTGCAGGGCGGATCCGCGTGACCGATTCCACACTAGCCTTCGTTTTCCCCGGCCAGGGGTCGCAATCGCTGGGCATGCTGGCCGAACTGTCCGAGCTGCACCCGCAACTGCGCGACAGCTTCGCCGAGGCCTCCGACGGCGCCGGCGTGGACCTGTGGGCGCTGACCCAGGGCGGCCCCGAGGAAATGCTCAACCGCACCGAATACACCCAGCCGGCGCTGCTGGCGGCGAGCGTGGCGCTGTGGCGGCTGTGGCTGGCACAGGGCGGCGCGCGTCCGGCGCAACTGGCCGGGCACAGCCTGGGCGAGTACAGCGCGCTGGTCGCGGCCGGCGCGCTGTCGCTGCACGACGGCGCGCACCTGGTGCGCCTGCGCGGCCAGCTGATGCAGGACGCGGCCCCGGCTGGGGTCGGCGCGATGGCCGCGGTGATCGGCGCCGAGGACGCGCTGGTCGAGGAGGTCTGCGCGCAGGCCGCCGGCAGCCAGGTGGTGGTCCCGGCCAACTACAACTCCCCCGGCCAGGTGGTGATCGGCGGCGACGCCGCGGCGGTCGAGCGCGCGTTGGCGCTGCTGGCCGAGCGCGGCGTGCGCAAGACGGTGAAGCTGGCGGTCAGCGTGCCTTCGCATACGCCGCTGATGCGCGAGGCGGCCAACCGCCTGGCCGAGGCGATGCGCGGCCTGGCCTGGCACGCGCCGCAGCTGCCGGTGGTGCAGAACGTCGACGCCCAGGTGCACGACGGCGTCGATGCGATCCGCCAGGCGCTGGTCGAGCAGCTGTACCTGCCGGTGCGTTGGACCGGCTGCGTGCAGGCGCTGGCCGCGCGCGGCGCCACCCGCGTGGCCGAATGCGGCCCCGGCAAGGTGCTGACCGGGCTGGTCAAGCGCATCGACAAGTCGCTGGACGGGCGCGCCCTGGCCACCCCGGCCGACTTCGCCACCGCGCTCGAGACCTGGGCCGCCTGATGCCGCTGCCGCACGCGTGCGGGCATGCCCGCGGCGGCCTCCTTTCCCCCGGCGCCTGGCGCGCCGTCCGTCCCCCAAGGAACAGCAGATGAGCAAGCCATTGCAGGGCGAGATCGCCCTCGTCACCGGCGCCAGCCGCGGCATCGGCGCGGCCATCGCCGACACGCTGGCCGCGCAGGGCGCCACCGTCGTCGGTACCGCGACCTCCGCCTCCGGCGCGCAGGCGATCGGCGAGCGGATGGCCGCCAACGGCGGCCACGGCCGCGCGCTGGACGTCACCGATCCGGCCGCGGTCGAGGCGCTGATCGAGGCGATCGGCAAGGAATTCGGCGCGGTCTCGATCCTGGTCAACAACGCCGGCATCACCCGCGACAACCTGCTGATGCGGATGAAGGAAGAGGACTGGCAGGCGATCATCGACACCAACCTGACCAGCGTGTTCCGCACCTCCAAGGCGGTGCTGCGCGGCATGATGAAGGCGCGCAAGGGCCGCATCGTCAACATCGCCTCGGTGGTCGGGGTCACCGGCAATCCGGGCCAGGCCAACTACGCCGCGGCCAAGGCCGGGATCATCGCCTTCTCCAAGTCGATGGCCAAGGAAATCGGCTCGCGCGGCATCACCGTCAACGTGGTCGCACCGGGCTTCATCGACACCGACATGACCAAGGCCCTGCCCGAGGCGCAACGCACCGCGCTGCTGGACCAGATCGCGCTCGGCCAGCTCGGCCAGCCGGCCGACATCGCCAACGCGGTGGCGTTCCTGGTCGGTCCCGGGGCCGGCTACATCACCGGAGAGACTCTGCATGTGAACGGCGGAATGTACATGCCGTAAGCCTGCGGCGCAGGGAACGCGCCTAAGTGGCTGATCGACCGGCATTTGTGCAGCGATGCAAGGGCCGGGCGGTTTCCACTACACTATCCAACGCGGCCATCGCAGCCCGATGGCGTTTCGAACCACCACTACTCCATCTGGAGCGATATCCCAATGAGCACCATCGAAGAACGCGTCAAGAAAATCGTCGTCGAACAACTCGGCGTCAAGGAAGAAGAAGTCACCAACAGCGCATCGTTCGTCGATGACCTCGGTGCCGACTCGCTGGACACCGTCGAGCTGGTGATGGCGCTGGAAGAAGAGTTCGAGTGCGAGATTCCGGACGAAGAAGCCGAGAAGATCACCTCGGTGCAGCAGGCCATCGACTACGTCAAGGCGCACGTCAAGAGCTGATGCTCCGTTCTCGATCGCGATCGGCGCCTGCGTGGGTCCGGTCCGCGTGACAATCCCATGGGGCCGCGCATGCGGCCCTGTGTTTTTACAGCGTCAACGCCGCGCGCATCGCGGCGAGGAGATTTCGCAATGAGCCGTCGCGTCGTCATAACCGGCATGGGCCTGGTATCGCCGTTGGGCAATGACCTGGCCAGCAGTTGGGAAGGAATCGTCAACGGGCGTTCCGGCATCGGCCCGATCACCCAGATCGATGCGTCGCAGTTCACCACCAAGATCGCCGGCGAGATCAAGGATTTCGATCCGACCAAATACATGTCCTCCAAGGACGCCAAGAAGATGGATTCGTTCATCCACTACGGCGTCGGCGCCTCGCTGATGGCGCTGGACGATTCGGGCCTGGTGATCGACGACAGCAACGCCGAACGCATCGGCGCGATCCTCGGCTCGGGCATCGGCGGCCTGCTCGGCATCGAGGAGCAGACCATCAAATTCCATGAGGGCGGCGCGCGCAAGATCTCGCCGTTCTACGTGCCCAGCACCATCATCAACATGCTGCCGGGGCAGGTGAGCCTGCTCAAGGGCCTGAAGGGCCCGACCTTCTCGGCGGTCTCGGCCTGCGCCACCTCCAATCATTCGATCGGCACGGCGATGCGCATGATCCAGCACGGCGACGCCGACGTGATGCTGGCCGGCGGCGCCGAGCGCGGCTCCTCGCCGACCTCGGTCGGCGGCTTCTGCTCGATGAAGGCGATGTCCACCCGCAACGACGATCCCACCGCCGCCTCGCGGCCGTGGGACAAGGGCCGCGACGGCTTTGTGCTCGGCGACGGCGCCGGCGTGCTGGTGCTGGAAGAGTACGAACACGCCAAGGCGCGCGGCGCGCGGATCTACGCCGAGCTGGTCGGCTTCGGCGCCAGTTCCGACGCGTTCCACATGACCGCCCCGAGCGAGGACGGCGAAGGCGCCGCGCGCAGCATGGTCGCGGCGATGAAGGACGCCAAGCTCAATCCCGAGCAGATCGATTACCTCAACGCGCACGGCACCTCCACTCCGCTGGGCGACCTGGCCGAGACCCTGGCGATGAAGCGCGCGCTCGGCGACCACGCCTACAAGACCATGGTCAGCTCGACCAAGTCGATGACCGGGCACCTGCTCGGCGCGGCCGGCGGCGCCGAGGCGATCTTCTCGGTGATGGCGATCCACGCCGGCATCATCCCGCCGACGATCAACCTGGAAGAGCCGGGCGAAGGCTGCGACCTGGACTACGTGCCGAACGTGGCGCGCGAGAAGAAGATCGATGTGGCGATGTCCAATGGGTTCGGCTTCGGTGGGACCAACGGGACGTTGGTGTTCAAGCGGCTTTGAGGTTGCGGGACTCGGGACTCGGGCACCGGTCGGGACTCGGGACTCGGGACTCGTAGAGCCTACTTGCTGGTTTGAATCGCGAGCTGGTTTTTGGCGCGCCTTTTTCTGATGCGGAGAAGGCGCCCGTACCGCGGGAACGGGCGCGTCCGTGGTTGCGCCTGTGTCCCCCATGGCGGCGTCGCATCACCTCCCATCCTCCCGCCGGATTCCTGATGCTGCGTACCGTTCCCCTGCCGGCCGACACCGATCTGCTGGCGCTGCACCGCCTGGCGCCGCAGCGCTATCCGCTGCTGCTGGAATCGGCCGCGTCGGGCACCGCGCAGGGCCGCTGGGACCTGCTGCTGGTCGCCAGCGGCGAGGGCCTGCGCCTGGAGCGCGACGGCGTGACCCGCGACCTGCACGGCACGCCGCTCGCGGGCGATTTCCTGGCCGCGCTGGACGCGCAATGGCACGCCGAACGCTGCGCGCGCGACGAACCGCGCTGGCCGTTCCGCGGCGGCTGGGCGCTGCTGCTGGACTACGAACTGGCAGCGCAGGTCGAGCCCGTGCTGCAGTTGCCGCAGGGACAGGCGCCGGCGCCGATCGCCTTGGCCTTGCGCTGCCCGGCCGCGCTGTTGCGCGACCATGCCAGCGGCGAGTGCGTGGCGCTGGCGGAGACCGCGCATGCGGGGCTGCTGGAGCAGGTGCTCGCCGATCTGCGGGCCTTGCCCGCTGCCGCACCGCTGCCGACCTGGACCCCGCCGCTGGCGATCGACGAAGACCCGCCGCAGCGCTTCGTCGACGGCGTGCGCCGCATCCTCGACTACCTGCGCGCCGGCGACGTGTTCCAGGTCAACCTGTCGCGGCGCTGGTCGGCGCGCTTCGCCGCCGCTGTGGACCCGGCCGCGCTGTACGCGCAGCTGCGTCGTGCCAATCCCGCGCCGTTCGCCGGCCTGTTCGTCGGCCATGGTCGCGCGGTGGTCAGTTCCTCGCCGGAACGGCTGGTGTCGGTGCGTGGCGAGGTGGTCGAGACCCGGCCGATCGCCGGCACCCGCCCGCGCGCGCCCGGCGACGACGAGGCCGCGCGCATCCGCGAACTGGTCGGACACCCCAAGGAACGCGCCGAGCACGTGATGCTGATCGACCTGGAGCGCAACGACCTGGGCCGGGTCTGCGCGCCGGGCAGCGTCGAGGTCGACGAGCTGATGACGGTGGAGAGCTACGCGCACGTGCACCACATCGTCAGCAATGTGCGCGGACGGTTGCGCGACGGCGTCAGCCCCGGCGAGGTGATCCGCGCCACCTTCCCCGGCGGCACCATCACCGGCTGCCCCAAGGTGCGCTGCATGCAGATCATCGCCGAGCTGGAACAGACCCCGCGCGGCGCCTACACCGGCGCGTTCGGCTGGCTCAACCGCGACGGCGACATGGACCTGAACATCCTGATCCGCACCGCCGAAGTGGACGGCGCGCAGGCGCATTTCCGCACCGGTGCCGGCATCGTGGTCGACTCGCAGCCCGAACGCGAGCTCGACGAGACCCGGGCCAAGGCGCGCGGCCTGCTGCGCGCGCTGGAACCGTGAGCGGCGCGCGCGCGATACCGGCCGGTGCCGGTCGCGCGGTATCCTGCACCCCGTTGAATTCGCTTCGAGGTGGTCGTGGCTTGGGCTAAACGCGGGTGTCTGACCCTGCTGGCTGCGTTGCTGGTGCTTGCGCTGCTGGCCGCCGCGGCCGGCGCGTGGTGGTGGCAGGGCTATCGCGCCTTCGCCGAGCGGCCGCTGCACGCGGCGCAGCCCAGCGTGGAGGTGGCGCGCGGCGATTCGTTCAACGGCATGCTGCGCAAGCTGCGCGCTGCCGGGGTCGAGCAGGGCAGCGACCTGCAATGGCAGCTGCTGGCGCGCCAGCTCGACGCCGCCGGCAAGCTCAAGGTCGGCGAATACGCGCTGCAGCCGGCGCTCACCCCGCGCGAGCTGCTGCTGCGCATGCGCAAGGGCCAGGTGATCCACTACCGCTTCACCATCGTCGAGGGCTGGAACATCCGCCAGCTGCGCGCAGCGCTGAACGCGGCCACGCCGCTGCGCCACGTCACCACCGAGCTCAGCGACAGCGAACTGATGACCAGGCTCGGCCAGCCCGCACAGCATCCGGAAGGCCGCTTCCTGCCGGAGACCTACCTGTACCAGCGCGAGGACAGCGATCTGGACGTGCTGCAGCGCGCCCACGCGGCGATGGACAAGGCGCTGGCCGAGGCCTGGGCCGCGCGCGCCGCCGACCTGCCGCTGCAATCGCCGGAACAGGCGCTGGCCCTGGCCTCGATCGTGGAGAAGGAAACCGGCCTTGCCGCCGAGCGGCCGCAGATCGCCGGCGTGTTCGTGCGCCGCCTGCGGCTGGGCATGAAGCTGCAGACCGATCCGACCGTGATCTACGGCCTCGGCAGCGCCTACGACGGCAACATCCGCAAGCGCGACCTGGAGACCGACACGCCGTACAACACCTACACCCGCGCCGGCCTGACCCCGACCCCGATCGCCATGCCCGGCCGCGACGCGCTGCGCGCGGCGACCAACCCGGCGCCCGGCGACAGCCTGTACTTCGTGGCGGTCGGCGACGGCAGCGGCGCGCACGTGTTTTCCGCCAGCTATGCCGAGCACACCGCGGCGGTGGCGCGCTACCTGCAGCGCCTGCGCGCGCGCAGCGGCGCGGCGGTGACGCCATGAGCGAGGCCGTGCTGCGCCACCATCGCTTCGTCAGCCTGGAAGGCGGCGAGGGCGCTGGCAAGACCACCGCGATCAACGCGATCCGCGACTGGCTGCAGGCGCAGGGCCACGAGGTGGTCCTGACCCGCGAACCCGGCGGCACGCCGCTGGCTGAGCGCATCCGCGAGCTGCTGCTCAACAACGCGCCGGCGCTGCAGCCGGCCGAGCCGCTGGCCGCCGAGGCCGAACTGCTGCTGGTGTTCGCCGCGCGCGCCCAGCACGTGCGCGAGGTGATCCGCCCGGCGCTGCAGCGCGGCGCCTACGTGATCAGCGACCGCTTCACCGATTCCAGCTACGCCTACCAGGGCGAGGGCCGCGGCCTGGACCGCGCCTGGATCGCCGACCTGGAACGGCGCGCGGTCGGCCTGCAGCCCGGCCTGACCCTGCTGCTGGACCTGGACGTGCAGATCGGCCGCGCCCGCACCAGCGGCCGCGACCTGTGGCCGGACCGGATCGAGAGCGAGCAGGACGATTTCTTCCAGCGCGTGCGCGCCGGCTTCCGCCAGCGCGCCGCGCAGGACCCGCAGCGCTTCCGCACCATCGACGCCAGCCAGCCGCCGCAAGCGGTGGCGCACGACGTGGCCGCGGCGCTGGCGGCCTGGGTGCAGCAGGAGCGCACGCCATGAGCGAGCTGCCCTTCGCGCCCTGGCAGCAGCGCGCCTACGAACAGACCGTGGCCGCGCTCGACGCCGGCCGGCTCGGCCATGGCCTGCTGATCTGCGGCCCGGACGGCCTGGGCAAGCGAGCGGTGGCGCTGAAGCTGGCCGCGCACGTGCTCGGCCAGGGCGAACCGGCCGCGAACCTGCGCAGCGCGCAGCTGATCGCCGCCGGCACCCATCCGGACCTGCAGCTGATCTCGTTCATTCCCAACCGTACCGGCGACAAGCTGCGCACCGAGATCGTCATCGAACAGGTGCGCGAGATCTCGCAGAAGCTGTCGCTGACCCCGCAGTACGGCATCGCCCAGGTGGTGGTGGTGGACCCGGCCGACGCGATCAACCGCGCCGCCTGCAACGCCCTGCTCAAGACCCTGGAAGAGCCGCAGCCCGGCCGCTACCTGTGGCTGATCAGCGCGCAACCGGCACGGCTGCCGGCGACGATCCGCAGCCGCTGCCAGCGCCTGGAGTTCAAGCTGCCGCCGGCCGACGAGGCGATCGCCTGGCTGCTGGCCCAGGATTTCCCGGAAAAGACCGCGCGCGAGGCGCTGGCCGCCGCGCGCGGCCACCCCGGCCTGGCCGCGCAGTGGCTGCGCGAGGACGGCCTGAAGCTGCGCCGGCAGGTGGCCGCCGACCTGGAGCAGGTCGCCGCGGGCAAGCTGGGCACGGTCGAAGCGGCGCAGCGCTGGAGCGGCGACGGCCTCGCCGAGCAGCGCCTGGGCCACGCCGCCGACCTGGCGCTGGCGCAGGCTTCGCAGGCCGGCTTGACCGACCCGGCGCGATTGCACAAGCTGGCGACCTGGTTCGACGCAGCCAACCGCACCCGCGACCTGCTGCGCACCACCGTCCGTGGCGACCTGGCCATCGCGGAACTGCTGTTGGCCTGGCGCGATGGCGATCGCCCGGTCCGGAGAGGGGGACAACGATGAGTGCGATGAGCGGACGTCAGGGCATCCTGTCGCTGGCGGTGAAGGACAAGGCGGCGCTGTACAACGCGTACATGCCCTTCGTGAAGAACGGCGGCATCTTCGTGCCCACGCCCAAGCGCTATTTCCTGGGCGACGAAGTGTTCCTGCTGCTGACCCTGCCCGATTCCAGCGAGCGCCTGCCGGTGGCCGGCAAGGTGATCTGGGTGACCCCGATGGGCGCGCAGGGCAACCGCACCGCCGGCATCGGCGTGCAGCTGCCGGACAACAGCGAAGGCGAGACCATCCGCAACAAGATCGAGACCCAGCTGGCCGGCACCCTCAACGCCGACAAGCCCACCCAGACCATGTAGCGGCCGCGCCGGCATGGCGTCCGCGGGGACCGTTGACGCCAGCCGCAACGCCCCTATAATGTGCGGCTCGCGACACGGGCGGTTAGCTCAGCGGTAGAGCATTGCCTTCACACGGCAAGGGTCGCAGGTTCGAACCCTGCACCGCCCACCACGAAATCAAGATTTTACGAGAAGCCGGCCTAGTGCCGGCTTTTTCGTATCTGCACGGTAACCGCGACGGCGAGTGCAGAACGGCGGTATCGACGTACGTGTTGAATGATGCAGCCGTGTCGGAATCCTGATGCCGCCGCGCCGACCTGCTGGCGATCCTCGCCATGCCGGACGCGGGCCGCAGGCCGCTCGTCCCGCGGGCCTTGAGCAGGCCTCGCCGAAATTCGGAACACGCTGCCGTTGGCGGCCCTAAGAGCTGCCGCGAAGAAGACCCAAGCGCAGATTGCTGAAGCGTTAAACGGTTCACAGGCTGCTGTGTCCAAGTTCGAGGGTCGCGGCGCCTTTCTGTTGTCCACCCTGTGCAAATACGCCCAGGCGCTCAGTGCGCGCGTGGAGCCGTCTATCCACCTGGATGGTGGAACATTTGACTCAGCCCCTTATGAGGACGAAGGTCAAATGTGCTTCCGCTTGGCAAAAACGCCACACCAAGAAAATCGCCGCCGAAAGCATGCTCAACGCGATTCGCCTGCTAAGTGAGCTGAGTGACCACCCGGTTCAGATGCGCGAATCCAATGAATGCTGGCGGGAGTCGCCGTAGAAGCGATCACTACCGCAGCGAACGCATGCCGGACCGCGGAGCTGACTGCGATGACTAACGGATTGCGCTTGCAAGTAGGCGCCCTGCAGCGGCAGTTGGAACCCGCATCGCCGGATCCGTTCGGTGCGAACGCGCTGCGACTGGACCCAGCGGAGTTTTTGCGTTTTCTGCGCGATGCGCAGGGACGCCTGACGGGCTTCGAGTTCGATGGCGAGCGGTATTTGACACAGCCGTAAGCGTGGCCGGAACAAGGTAGAAGCAACGGCCAGCACGGGCGCGATCGCCAGGCGGGTTCGCCCTACCGGGCCAGTGCACGTGTTCGCAGCGCGCGTCGGCCATTTCGTCGGCCTTATCCTCGTTTTGTCCGAAGGCACCCGCCCAGGTATTGGTCCGGTTCCATACTCGCGGCCGTTCCATCATGCCGGGGTACATCGTGCGAAACCTCTTCCGTTCCGTTACCTATCGCTTGCTTGTCGGTGTGCTTGTCTTCCTCTGCGCGGCGATGCCGCTGCGGGCGCAGTCGCAGGCGACGCCACTCGAAGACTTCATCGCTACCTATGCCGCGCAACACGGCTTCAGCGGTACTGTCCTGGTCCAGCAGGACGGCAAGCGGCGATACCAGCGCAGTTTCGGCCTGTCCAGTGTCCAGTATGGCGTCGCCAACGGCGACCAGACCCGGTACTGGATCGCTTCCATCACCAAACTGTTCACCGCCACCCTGGTGCTGCAACTGCATGAAGAAGGAAAACTGGACCTGCAGGCGAACGTGGCCAGCTACCTGCCCGATTACGCCATCGCCGGTGCCGACCGTATCACTTTGCATCAGCTTCTCAACCACACTTCCGGACTGCAGAACTTCGACCAGGTGAAAAGCTTGGAGCAGGCGTTGACCGGGGGCTTGCCGACCTACCAGTCGCCCTATACCAGCGATCGGTTGATAAGAAAATTCTGCAGCGGGCCGCTACTGCATGCCCCGGGCACGACGTTCGACTACAACAACGGCGATTACCTGATCCTGGGCAAGGTCATCGAACGCGTCACCGGCAAAGCCTACGAGCAGGTGCTGCAGGACCGGATTCTGAAGCCGCTGGGACTGACCCATACCGGCATGCTGCGCCATGAAAGCATCGTCGAAGGCCTGGCCTCCACCTACTCGTATCGCGAAGACCTCAAGTCCCTGTCCAACGACTTCCCGGTCTATCCGGAGAACTGGTACTCCGCCGGCGCGATGTACTCCACGGCCGAAGATGTGCTCAGGTTCTCGGACGCGCTGTTCGGGTCCGGCCTGTTGCGCAAGGAAAGCATCGCCCGGCTGACCACCCCCGGGCTCGACGACTACGGTTATGGCCTGTGGGTCTACGAGACGTGGATAGGCGCCGCCAAGCACCGTGTCGCCAAACGTCCCGGCCGGATCATGGGCGCGCAGGCGCAGCTGTATCGTTTCCTCGACCGCGACCTGACCATCGTCATTCTCGCCAATACCGCCAACACCGACCTGGACGAATTCGTTTCGCGGATAGGCAACGCCGCGGTCGGTTCAAAGTAGTGCGTGCGATGACTGCTCGCGCGGCCCGAGCCGCCCCGTGTTCGTGATATCTGCGAAGATGATGCGGTCGAAATTTCTTGGAAAGATTCGTTGATTCCCATGCATGCGGATATTGATACGCTGTCGATTGACGGCTATCGCGCGTTTCAAGCGCACGTGAAATGCTGGGTCTGCTCACATCACGCGAACCGCACGGCACTGCCAATCTGCCATCAGTGATGATTGAGCCGAGTGTGTTAGCGCCGAGTTCGAGCGCGATAAATCGGCCGCGGCGTGGCTGTCATCAGCATGTTCGGTCCCGGTCGCTGCAGACCGAGTACGCGACTGAACTAGAGCGAGCGGCCTCGGCCCGTTGGCATTGATCATCCGATTCCAACCCGTACCCAGCGCGGACTGACCAGCCCTGGCTCCCCTTCGGCTCACGAATCGCTCACGGCCGCTATAGATACTCCGGCCATGCCTGAAGGTCCTTCGATCGTCATCCTGAAAGAAGAGGCGGCCGCGTTCGCGGGTCGCAAGGTGCTGCGGGTGTCCGGCAACAGCAAACAGGAGCTGGCGCGGATGCTCGGCCGCAAGATCCTGTCGCTGCGCAGCTGGGGCAAGCACTTCCTGATCGAGTTCGACGGGTTCAGCGTGCGCATCCATTTCCTGCTGTTCGGCAGCTACCGGATCAATGCGCGCAAGGAGGCGCCGGCGCGGCTGAGCTTGGGTTTCGCCAAGGGCGAGGAACTGAACTTCTACGCGTGCTCGGTCAAGTTCATTGAGGGCGCGCTGGACGAGGCCTACGACTGGCGCGGGGACGTGATGAACCCGGACTGGGACGCGGCGCAGGCGCGGCGCAAGTTGCGCCTGCGGCCGCGCATGCTGGCCGCCGATGCGTTGCTGGACCAGGACGTTTTCGCCGGGGTCGGCAACATCATCAAGAACGAAGTGCTGTTCCGCATCCGCGTGCATCCGGAGAGCGAGGTCGGGGCGTTGCCGCCGCGCAAGCTGGCGGAGTTGGTGACGCAGGCGCGCGAGTACAGCTTCGATTTCTACAACTGGAAGAAGGCCTTCGTGCTGAAGAAGCACTACCAGGTGCACACCAAGACCACCTGCCCGCGCGACGGCCATCTGCTGACCTATCGAAAGCAACTCGGCAAGGCGCAGCGGCGCGCGTTCTTCTGCGAGCACTGCCAGCGCCGCTATGCGCTGGATGCTTCCGATGCCGGGGCGTCTTAGAACGCAGAGGGCGTTTTCGGCGGTGCGGTTGAACGCAAGTGCGGACGTGGCGGTACGCTTCGCTGTCGCGCGATCCGACGCCAAGACGCTCGAGCGCAGGGCATTGCAACCGTCGGAACGCTAGCGCCCCTCAGGGATCCAGCGCCAGTTCGTCCCAGGCGAGTCGGCGGATTCCCAGTTCGGTCTGCAGGCCGGCCCAGCCGCTGTCGGTGATGTGGATCGTGCGTGCGCCGTCGACGCGGCGCAGCCAGTGCCTGGCGCAAAGCAGAGCTAGCAATTCGGTGCCCAAAGGCCCGGCGAGGTGGTGCTTGCGTTCGGTCCAGTCCAGGCACTGCCGCGCAACGCCGCGCCTGGCTGGGGCGAGGTGCGAAAGCTCCAGGCCCATCCGCGAGAACCAGACGGCGCCTTCGGCGGAGACCACATAGCGCTTGTCGTCTTGTGCGACGAGCAGCGCGCGCCGCTGCAGCGCTTCGGTCACCGCCACACCCAGTCGCCCCGCCAGGTGGTCGTAGCAGCATCTGGCGAAGGCCAGCGATTGCTGGTTGCGTCCGGCTTTCCGGCATCGCGGTGCGGCGGGCGCGGCGAGGGTCGCCAGGTTTTCCAGGGCGAACGCGACGTGGGAACCGGCCAGCCGGTAGTAGCGGTGGCGGCCCTGCGCCTCGACTGCCAGCAATCCGCCGTCCAGCAGTTTCGACAGGTGCGAACTCGCCGTCTGCGGGGTGACGCCGCCCGCGAACGCGAGTTCGCCGGCCGGCAGTGCGCGTCCATCGATCAGCGCCATCAACATGGCGGCGCGGGCGGGATCGGCGATGAGGAACGCGGTCGCGGCAAGCTTGGGCTGTTCGACCGGCATCGTGTCGACTCCTGATGGACGCAGCCATCATAGGCCGCACCTTGCCGGAACGCTTCGGCACGCATCGAATCGACAGCGCATCCATCTCCCTAGACTGCGGTGCACGACATCGGAGTGCCTGCATGAGCGAAATCGAAGCGCGGTCGAACGGGGTGGAGGGCGATGCCCGCTTCATCTTCGAGCAGTGGCATCGCAGCGTGGTCGAGCGGGACCTGGAGGCGCTGATGGCGCTGTATGCGCAAGACGCGATGCTGGAAACGCCATTGGCGTATGTGGCGTCCGCAGAGCGGAGAGATGGAAGGCTGCAGGGGCGAGAGGCCATCGGGACGTTCTTCGCAGCGTCGTTCGCACAGCCCGAAAACGGCCTTGGTCGCTGGTATCGCAGCGGCCGTTGTCATGCTGCTGGCCGCCAGGTGGTCTGGGAATATCCGCGAGAAACGCCGGACGGCGATCAGGTCGACCTGGTGGAAGTCATGGACCTCGATGCGCGCGGCCTGATCGCGTGCCATCGGGTGTACTGGGGCTGGAAAGGCGTGCAGACGCTGCTGTCGGCGCTGGGCAGGTAATCGCAGTCGGTACCAGGCGACCTGCGGCGCAACCCGGATTGGCAACATCCATCAACTGCTCGATTCAGGGTGGGCGGGGCAGCCATTGACGACAATCGATCGAAGGCGTCCTCGGCGCCTGGCGTTGGTCGATTTCATCAATGGCAAGGATGGTGCAGCCATGCCGCGCGCCTGCGACGGCTATGATGGCGATGACGAACGCTTCAAAAAATCTGCATAACACTTGAAGGAAAAAGATGGCGATCACCCGGTTCCTGGCTGTTGGTTTGTTCTCGCTTTGCCCCGTAGCGCCTGCGCTCGCCGGCCCGGCTGCGCTGCATTCGGGCAAGTACGAAGGGCTGATGCTCGCCGTGACGCCCGAGCATGGCGTCGAAGGCTTCTACTCCGAAGAGATGGGCGAGGGCGTGACCCGCGGTTGCGCGTTCTACCTGCAGGGCAAGGCGCAGGGCGCCGCCCCGGTCGCGGTCACCACGTGGGCGGACGGCGTCTATCCTGGCACGGTGGCGGCGTCGGCTGATGGCGTGACGCTGACCGTGAAGCAGGGCCGTGAGCATCCTGGTTGCCTCAATGTGCTGATGCCGGAAATCGCCACTGGCCTGGACCTGACCCGGACCGCCGACAAGAAATGGATCGGACTGGTGACGGTATCCGCCGACAAGGCGTATCTGCAGAAAGCTCCGGGCACCAAGACGCCTAAGGGCGCCTACATCGTCAAGAACGATGTGGTGGGCGTGCTGGCGTTCAAGGATGGCTGGGCCCAGGTCGAATTCATCAATGCCAAGGACGCTTTGTTCACGGGGTGGATCGGCCACGACCAGTACGCGCGCCTGGTCGCTCCCAAACGCTGATCGCAGTGCGGCACGTCGCAATGTGGGACGTGCCGATGCGATTTTCCTGCTCCGCCAGCACCATCGGTTTTCGCCAGTGGATCCGCACAGTTGTGGACGGATAGAGGAGCCGGATTCATTCGACCCGTCCACAGCGTCTGACCACAGGCCATGGCGCCGATATGCGCGTCGTGCTCGGTGGAAATGGCTGCGGTCGTCTGTCCGATGCGTCGCCCGCCTTGCTCGATAGCGACGTCGAGGCGAGGTTCGCTCACTCGAAACCCGAGTTGCGCACATTCGTTTGCAGTGACGGGCCGAGTCTTCCAGCGGGACGATGGCGCATGCCTTCGGTGATCTCCGGCGGCTCTTCTGCCATCGAAGCGCGCTTGCCAAGGGGTCCGGACCTCGGCCGCACTCTCTGACATGGTCACCATCCGTGCTTGCGCAATGGACGACGTGCGCCGGCATGGCTGCCGCGCTTGGCTCCGCCGATTCGGTTGTTCGTTCCGCCGTCGCGGGGGTTCGTCGCGACACGGCTGCCGCTGGCGTTCGCGTTGCCTATCTTCCATCGGCGCTGTCCGCCATGAGCGGATGGCGATACGCGCAGCCCGACGTCGCTGCGGCCTGTTTGCCGGTGTTCTCTCGGCGCGTGCGGCGATGCCGTGCGGGTTGCCGCGGCGCTGTGCAGGCATGTGCTGCGGTGCCTCGGCCCTGCGCGGCCGCATGGGGATGGCGGTCTTCGTCTCCGCTTGGGAGCAGCTATGAACAAGGCATTCGCGGCGCTGGGTTTTTCTTTTTTGCTGATGGTGTGCGCGCCGGCGCCAGCGGCGCCGGTGGAGTGCGCGAGCATGGCCGCGACGGCCAGGCTCGTCGCCAGGTATCGCCAATTGGGCGGACCGCTGTCGGACATCGCCAGTCATGGTGCGATCGGGTCGAGCAAGGCCAGGCGCACGCTGGCCGCCACCATCTACCGTGAGCGCCTGGGCGAAGCCGATGCGGTGCAACGGGCGATGCAGGCGTGCGGCGGTGCGGTGGATGCGCCGTTGCGATAGCGACGGGCCGGCTGTGCTGCAGCGGCAAGCGTGCTGCTGTCGCTTGGTGTGTCAGTGGAAATCGCGGCTGCGCGCATCCAGCCCCTGCAGCAAGGGGGTCAGGTCTTCTAGGTGGCCGGCGATCAGGTGGCGCACGCCATCGGCGGTTTCCAGGCGGCCGCGTACCGCCAGCAGCTTGGATTCGATCAGCGCCTGGCGCTGGCGATCGGCCAGGCGTCGCCACACCACCACGTTGACCAGGCCGTGTTCGTCCTCGAGGGTGAGGAAGGTGACGCCGCTGGCGGTCTGCGGGCGCTGGCGCATGGTCACCAGGCCGGCGACGGCGACCGCGCTGGCATGGGGCAGGGCGCGCAGTTCGCCGGAATGGCGATAGCGGCGCGCGGCCAGTTGCCGGCGCAGCAGCGACATCGGGTGCTTGCCCAGGGTGGTGCCGAGCGTGGCGTAGTCGGCGCGGATGTCTTCGCCGAGGCTGGGCAGCGGCAGCGCTACCTGCTGTTCCGGCGTGGCCTCGAGCGTTTCGAACAAGGGCCGTTGCGCTTCGATCCCGGCCACCGCCCAGCGTGCGCGATGGCGGTGCCCGGCCAGCGGCTTCAGCGCGCCGGCATCGGCCAGGCTGTCGCGCGCCTTGTCGTCGAGCGCGGCGCGATGGCACAGGTCGGCCAGGTCGCGGAACGGCGCCTGCGCGCGCGCCCGCTGCAGGCGCAGCGCGGCGTCTTCGGCCAGGCCGCGGACCATGCGCAGGCCCAGGCGGATCGCCGGTTGCGCCTTGGGATCGTCGCTGTACGGTTCCAGGCCGCAGTCCCAGTCGCTGTAGCGCACGTCGACCGGGCGCACCTGCAGGCCGTGGCGGCGCGCGTCCTGCAGCAACTGGTCGGGGCTGTAGAAACCCATCGGCCAGCTGTTGATCAGCGCGCAGGTGAACGCGGCCGGTTCGTGGCGCTTGAGCCAGCAGCTGGCGTAGGTGAGCAGGGCGAAGCTGGCGGCATGGCTCTCGGGGAAGCCGTAGCTGCCGAAGCCCTTGATCTGTTCGAAGATGCGCGCGGCGAATTCGGCGCTGTAGTTTCTCTCCAGCATGCCCTTCATCAGTTTTTCGCGATGCGGCTCCAGCCCGCCGTGACGCTTCCAGGCGGCCATCGAGCGGCGCAACTGATCGGCTTCGCCAGGGGTGTAACCAGCAGCGTTGACGGCCAGTTGCATGACTTGTTCCTGGAACAAGGGGACGCCTAGGGTGCGTTTGAACACATCGCGCAGTTCCTCGGGCAATTCGTCGGGTATTTCCTCGCCGCTGCGGCGACGCAGGTACGGATGCACCATGCCGCCCTGGATCGGACCGGGGCGCACGATTGCCACCTGGATCACCAGGTCGTAGAACTTGCGCGGTTTCAGTCGCGGCAGCATCGCCATCTGCGCGCGTGACTCGATCTGGAACACGCCGATGGTGTCGGCGCGCTGGATCATCTTGTAGGTCTGCTCGTCTTCGGCGGGAATGCTGGCAAGGTCCAGATCGCGGCCGCGGTGCGCACGCAACAAATCCAGCGTGCGCCGCAACGCGCTGAGCATGCCCAGCGCGAGCACGTCGACCTTCATTAGTCCGACCAGTTCCAGGTCGTCCTTGTCCCACTGGATCACGGTGCGCTCGGCCATCGTCGCGTTCTCCACCGGCACCAGCGTGTGCAGCGGATGCTCGGAGATCACGAAGCCGCCCGGGTGCTGCGACAGGTGGCGCGGAAACCCGATCAACTCGCCGGTCAGCACCAGCAGCCGGCGCATCAGCGCCGTGTCCGGATCGAAGCCGCGCTCGCGCAGCAGCTCCTGCGGCGATTCGACGGGGTCGCGCTGGCCGAGGGCGGCGGACAGCGCATCGACGGTGTCGCTGGGCAGGCCCAGCGCCCGTGCCACGTCGCGCACCGCGCTGCGCGCGTGATAGGTGATCGCCACCGCGGCCAATGCAGCGCGCCCGCGTCCGTAGTGGCTGAAGATGTACTGGATCACTTCCTCGCGGCGGTCGTGCTCGAAATCGATGTCGATGTCGGGCCGCTCCTTGCGCTCTTCGGAAATGAAGCGCTCGAACAGCATGCCGATGCGGTCCGGGTCGATCGCGGTGATGCCCAGTGCGTAGCAGACGGCCGAGTTCGCCGCCGAGCCGCGGCCCTGGCACAGGATGTGGCGCGACCTGGCGAAGCGCACCAGGTCGTAAACGGTGAGGAAATACGACTCGTAGCCAAGGCGCTGGATCACGCCCAATTCGTGCTCGATCAGGCGCCGCGCCTTCTCCGGCGCGCCGGCTTCGCCCCAACGCTCGATGACGCCGCGTTCGGTGAGCGTGCGCAGCCATTGCGTCGGGGTCTGCCCAGGCGGCACCAGTTCGTGCGGGTACTGGTAGCGCAGTTGGCCGAGGTCGAACGTGCAGCGCTGCGCGATGCGCACCGACTCGGCCAGCAAGGCGTGCGGATACAGCGTGGCCAGGGTGGCGCGTGGGCGCAGGTGGCGCTCGCCGTTGGCGAACAGGTGCGCGCCGGCCTCGCTCAGCGGCAGGCGCTGGCGGATTGCGGTCAGCGTGTCCTGCAAGGCGCGGCGGCCGCGTGCATGCATGTGCACGTCGCCGCAGGCCACGGCGGGCAACTGCAGGCGCTGCGCCAGCTGCAGGCGCGCGTGCAGCAGGGCGTCGTCGTCGGGGCCACGCAGCAGTTCCACCGCCAGCCACAGGCGCTGCGCGAAGCGCGCCTGCAGCCAGGCGCCGTCGGGTGTGTCTTCGCAATGGTCGCGCGGCAGCCACAGGCACAGCAGGCCGTGCAGGTCGCCGTCGAAATCCTCGCGCAGCGCGCGATACGTGCCCTTGTCGGCGCGGCGGCGGGCCAGGGTGATCAGCCGGCACAACTGCTGGTAGCCGTGCAGGGTCTCGGCCAGCAGCACCAGCTTGGGGCCGTGTTCGATCTGCAGTTCGCTGCCGACGATCAGCGCCAGGCCGGTGTCCTTGGCCGCCTGCCAGGCGCGTACGACGCCGGCCAGGGTGCATTCGTCGGTGATCGCCAGCGCGCGATAGCCGTGGCGGGCGGCGCGCTGGAACAGTTCCCACGCATGCGAGGCGCCGCGCTGGAAACTGAAATTCGACAGGCAATGCAGTTCCGCGTAGTCGGGCAATGCGCTGCGCGTGGACGTGGCGTCGTGCGTCGATACGGATGGCGCAGCCGGCACCTGTGCCGGCGAAGGCACGGCGCGCAGCCGCGGGCGTGGCGGGGCGTGGCTCATGCGAACCAGCCGTGCAGCATCAGCGCGTCCGGCGCCTCGGCCGGCGCGAACACCCAGGCACGCTGACCCTGGCGGGTGCGCACGATGTAGTAGTCGCGGCGCACGTCGGCGTCGTCCCACCAGCCGCTTTCGATGCGTTCCGGGCCGGCCAGGCGTTCGGGGTCGCGCTCGCGCAGCGGGATTGGTCGGGTCAGCAGCCAGCCGGGACGCGGCAGCGCAGCGCTGGCGATCGCTGCGCTGGCCTTGCCCGCTGTGCCGGCCGGCGCGGGCTTGCCCGACTCGGCGCGCCACGCCCGCTCCGGGCGATGGTCGGCATGCGCGCGCAGGCCGTGCACCGCTTCGTCGCCCAGGCGCGCGCGCAGGCGTTCGCGCAGCTGTTCCCAGGGCAGCGCCTGCTGCGCGCGCTCGTCGAACAGTTCGCGCGCGGCGGGCACGAACGGCGGCAGTTCGTCGGCGCGCAGGCGCATGGCCTGCACTGGCGCCGGCACGCTGGCCTGCTGCAGGCGCCCGCGCGCCAGTTCGAACAGCATCGCCGCCTCGCGCTCGGCGGCGAGCAGGCCGACCGGCACCACGCTGTCGGCCAGGCCTTCGTGCTCCAGATGCAGCTGGAAGCGCTGCACGCCGCCGTCGCGCCCGGCCAGGAACGCGGCCAGGTCGGCGGTCAGCCGGCGCAGCGGGAACAGCAGCGCCTGGTTGGATTCCACCGCGTACCCCAGTTCCAGCCGCGCATCGAAACGGTCCGGCGGCAGGTAGTACTGCAGCGGCAGCGGCGCCTGCCCGCGCAAGGCGTCCAGGTGCTGCAGCAGCGCGGGCGGGTAGCGCCGCGCCAGCGCCGTGCGCGGCAGCGCGAACAGCTGCTGCAGCCTGCGCAGGCCCATCCGCGCGAAGGCCTCGGCCAGGCCCGGTTGCAGCCCGGCGCGGGCGATCGGCAACTGCCCCAGCGCGCACTGCAGCGCGGCGTTGTCGAGCAGGGCGATGCCGTCGTGCGCATTGGCCAGCGCGCGCGCGGCCAGCGGATGCGGCGCGACCACGATGCGATGGCGGAAGCCCAGCGCGGTCAGCTCCTCGCGCAGGCGCGCCTCGAAGCGCGGCCATGGCCCGAACAGGCCCAGGCTGGCCTCGATCTCCAGCAGCAGCGCACCCGGATAGTCGGTGCTCACCAGCGAACTGAAGCGGTACGCCCACGTGGCCAGGAACTGCTGGCTGCGGCGGCTTTCCTCGGGGTCGTGCAGCGCGGTGGCGAAGCGGTCGCACAGCGCCTGCGCGGTGGCCAGCGATTGCCCGGGCTGCAGGCCGCGCGCACGCGCGGCGGCGTTGACCGCCTTCAGCGTGCGCCGCTGCGGCGGCCCGGCCAGCAAGGCCAGCGGTTCGTCCGGCGTCGGCCAACGCCGCAGCACCGTGTCGAGCGCCAGTTGCGGCAGCAGGATGCAGGCCCAGCGCATGCGCGCGCCCTCAAGCCGATGCCGCGGCGGGCGCGGCCAGCGCGGACAGCGCGATGGCGCGCGCCGGCGGCATGCCGCCGCGGCACTTGAGCACGCGCAACTGCGCCGGTGCGGCATCGATGGCGATGCGCAGCGCGGCCGGCGACGGATTGGCCGCGGCTTTCAACGGCCGATAGGCGAAGCCCAGCGCGCGCCCGGTCTCGGCCGCCACCTGCAGCCGGCGCAGGGTCTTGTCGCTGGCCAGCGCCGGCCAGCACAGCACCGCCGCGCAACTGCCCGAGCGCAGGCATTGCTCGGCGGCCCAGGCCGCATCCGCGCCGGCGCGCACGATCTGCAGCTGCGGCAGCGCCACACCGGCTTGCTCCCAGGCGCCGGGGTAGGGCAGGTAGGGCGGGTCGACCAGCACGATGCGGCCGCCGCCCTGCGACAGCCGCGCCAGCGTCGGCCACAGCACCTGCAGTTCGCCGATGCCGTCGGCGGCATGCAGCAGTTCGGTCAGCGCCATCTCCGGCCAGCCGCGCGCCGGCAGCACCGCATCCAGCGCGGCATGGCCGGTGGGCTGCGCGCTGGGCGGCAGCGCGGTCGGCTGGCCGCGCCAGACCCGGCGTTCGGCGAGCAGGCGGTCGAGGGCGACGACGGCGGCCATCAGCCTTGCCGGATCAGGCCGCAGTACTGCCCTTCGATCGCGAAGTCCTGCCCCGGCTGGACCACGATCGGCGCATAGGCCGGGTTGCGCGGCAGCAACTGGATGCGTTCGCCGTCGTGCCGGTAGCGCTTGATGGTGAGTTCGCCGTCCAGCCGCGCCACCACGATCTGGCCGTTGCGCGCCTCGGCGCTGCGGCGCACCCCGACCAGGTCGCCGTCGAGGATGCCGTCGTCGATCATCGAATCGCCCTGCACGCGCAGCAGGTAGTCCGGGCGCAGCGCGAACAGCGTGCGGTCCAGCCGCAACTGCTGGTCCAGGCCGATGTCGGCGCCGATCGGCGCACCGGCCGCGACCCGGCCCAGCACCGGCAACTGCATCAGCCCGCCGCGCGGCTGCGCCTGCGCCGGTCGCAGGCTGCGCGCCTGCTGCGGCACATGCTCGAGCAGGCCGGCCTCGACCAGCGCCTGCACGTGCTTGCGCGCGGCGTTGCGCGAGGCGAAGCCGAAGCGCTCGGCGATCTCGGCCAGGGACGGGGGCCGCCCGGCCTGCTCGGCGCAGTCGTGGACGTAGGCGAGGATGGCGGCGCGCTGGGGGGAAAGGGTGCTCATGGTGTACATTTGTACACCGTCGCAGACAATTTGGCGATGCGGCCATTGAATGGGCCGGCTACCAGCGGATAGCCGTCATTGCTTTGCTATGGACGCATCCGCTGCGCTGCGCCAGCCGACGGAATTCGGTCGAGCGCTGGGCAAGCGGCCGGCCGTCTGTGGACGCTACGGATTCCCGGCGTGATCAGGTTCGTGCATCGGCCAGTGCCTTGCGCTTTGCCGTCGCCGATTTCCTGCCGGTTTTTTTCGTCTGGGCAACGACCAGTCCGATCTGTATCTGATACCCCAGGGCCGTGGCGGCACGGCTCAGCGTATCCAGGGTCAGCCCGGTATCCGTTTCGTCCAGCACGCGATCCAGCTGCGAGCGGCTGGTGTTCATGCGCCGGGCCAATGCGGTCTTGGTGAGCTTGGCCGCCTTCATGGCTTCGGCGACTTGCCAGGCGATCACGCGCTTGGCCGCGATGGAAGCAGCTTCTTCGAGGATGCCCTCCTCGGCGAGGAAGTCGTCGAAACTGGATCCGATATGGGCATTTGGACTCACTGCATCACCTCGTCTCTGCGCCGTTTGGCGGTTTCGAGATCGGACTTCGGGGTCTTGTCCGATTTTTTGACGATGCCATGCAACAGCACCATGTCCGATTTCACGATCGTGAAAAAAATCCGCGCAATGCCCTCGGGAATCGTGCTGCGCACTTCCCACAGGCGATGGTCCATCTTGCGCACCAATGGCATGCCGAGGGGCCAGCCCAGTTGCACCGTCTTCATGTCGCTGCCAATGGTTCTTCTGGCCTCGGCCGAGATTTCTTCCCTGAGCCAGCTCCGCACCGGCTCAGCGCCCGATGCAGAACGGTAGAAGCGCACTTCCAGTGTGGTCTCCATGCGCCATGGTGTACTTATTTATGTACATCTGCAAGCTGCTGCATACGTCCGCGCAGGCACTCTGCTCAACCCGGCGCAACGCCATCGGGCATCACCCCGGCATAGCGCGCCCGCGGGCGGATCAGCTTGCCCAGTGCCTGCTGCTCCAGCGCGTGCGCCAGCCAGCCGGACAGCCGGGCGGCGGCGAACAGCACCAGGGCATGGGCGGCGGGCAGGTCGTGGATGAGGCAGATCGCCGCGAGCATGCCGTCGATGTTGGGTGCCTGGCCGCTGCAGTCCTGCGCCGCGGCCAGCACCGTTTCCACGTGCCGCATCTGGGGATGGTGCCCGCAGCGTTCGCGCAGCAGGCGCAGCACCTCGGCCGCGCGCGGGTCGCCGTCCGGGTAGAGGGCGTGGTGGAAGCCGGGCAGGTCGTCGCCGCGCTGCCAGCGTTCGGCGATGAAGGCGGCCGGGTCGGCGGCGTCTTGGGCGTCGCGCAGCAGGGCGTGGGCGCGGGCGGTGGCGCCGCCGTGGCGCGGGCCGGACAGCGCGGCCAGGCCGGCGCTGACGGTGGCGTGCAGCGGTGCGCCGGTGGAGGCGACCACGCGCGCGGCGAAGGCGGAGACGTTGAGTTCGTGGTCGGCGCACAGCACCAGGGTGGCGCGCACCAGTTCGGCGAAGCTGGCATCGCCCGGGCGCCAGCGGTCGGCGATCAGGCGGTGCACCGGGCGGGTGTCCGGTGCGGTGCCGACCAGCAGCGCGGCGTTCTGCCGCAGCAGGGTGGCGGCGATCTCGCGGCGCACGTTCGGCGCAGCGTTCAGCGGCTGGCGCAGTTCCAGCGCCAGCAGCGGGATGCAGGCCATGGCGCGCTCCAGCGGCGGCAGGGAGGTGTCGGCGGCCAGGGGCGCCACGCGCGCCGGCCAGGGCGCGGCAGCGGCGCTGGCGAACGGGTCTTCGTCCTGGCAATCCCACAGTAGCCGCGCGATGTCTTCCAGGCCGGCGCCCTCGCGTACCGCGGCCACTGCCGAGCGCCCGCGGTAGTAGGGGCTGTCGGGCCGGATCAGCGAGATGCGCGTCTCCAGCACCGGCAGGCCGCGGTCCAGGCTCTGCGCGGCGCCGCGTGCGGCACCGCGGCCGACGCGCTTGCGCTGGGCCAGCCGCTCCACCTCCGCGCGCAGGTAGGCGCGGCTGCGGTGGTCGGCGCCGGCGCGGGAACTGAGCAGGCCGCGGCTCACGTAGGCGTAGAGGGTGGCGCTGCTGATGCCGAGCAGGGCGCAGGCCTCGGCGGCGGAGATCAGGTTGCGGTCGGCGGCGGGAGGCATGGGATCCGGCGATAGGTTGATTCATTGAATCAAGATTGATCGGCCTGTCCGATGGTGCCAGATTGGCGACCATCGCGGAACGGCCGTGCGGGCCGCCGCCCTCGCTCAGGAGTTCGCCATGTCGCACGTTTCCGCCGGTGCCCGTTTCCGCGCCGCGCTGGCCGCTGAATCGCCGTTGCAGGTGATCGGCGCGATCAACGCCAACCATGCGCTGCTGGCGCAGCGCGCCGGCTACCGGGCGGTCTACCTGTCCGGCGGCGGCGTCGCCGCCGGGTCGCTGGGCCTGCCGGACCTGGGCATCAACACCCTGGACGACGTGCTGATCGACGTGCGCCGCATCACCGACGTCTGCGATCTGCCGTTGCTGGTGGACATCGACACCGGCTTCGGCCCGAGCGCGTTCAACATCGAGCGCACCATCAAGTCGCTGATCAAGGCCGGCGCGGCCGCCTGCCACATCGAGGACCAGGTCGGCGCCAAGCGCTGCGGCCACCGCCCCGGCAAGGAGATCGTGAGCCAGGCGGAGATGGCCGACCGGGTCAAGGCCGCCGCCGACGCCAAGACCGATGCCGATTTCTTCCTGATCGCGCGCACCGACGCGATCCAGGTGGACGGCGTGGACGCGGCGATCGAGCGCGCCATCGCCTGCGTGGAGGCCGGCGCCGACGGCATCTTCGCCGAGGCCGCCTACGACCTGGACACCTACCGCCGTTTCGTCGAGGCGGTGAAGGTGCCGGTGCTGGCCAACATCACCGAGTTCGGCAAGACCCCGCTGTTCACCCGCGACGAACTGGCCTCGGCCGGGGTGGCGATCCAGCTGTTCCCGCTGTCGGCGTTCCGCGCCGCCAACAAGGCGGCCGAGGCGGTGTACACGGCGATCCGCCGCGATGGCCACCAGCAGAACGTGGTGGACACGATGCAGACCCGCGAGGAGCTGTACGAACGCATCGGCTACCACGCCTTCGAGCAGCGCCTGGACGCATTGTTCGCCGGCAAGGGCGCATGATCCACGCCGGTTCCCCTGCCCGAGCATGTCCATGAACACCCAAGTCGGCACCACGCCGCCCCGCGGCCGCATCGACCGCCGCCAGACCGCGCGGCAGCTGCTGCAGACCGAGCTGGAGAAACTGCCCGACGCCGAACGCGAGGTGGTGGAGCGTTTCATCGCCAAGCGCCATGTGGCGCGCGACATCGTCAAGCAGGCCGATCACGACCGCACGCTCGGCGAGCGCATCGCCGACCGGGTCGCCGAGATCGGCGGCAGCTGGAGCTTCATCATCGGCTTCGGCCTGGTGCTGCTGGCGTGGATCGCGCTCAACAGCCTGGTGCTGGCGCACGCCTTCGATCCGTATCCGTACATCCTGCTCAACCTGTGCCTGTCGTGCCTGGCCGCGATCCAGGCGCCGGTGATCATGATGAGCCAGAACCGCCAGGCCGCGGTGGACCGCCTTCGCGCGCAGAACGACTACGAAGTGAACATCAAATCCGAGCTGGAGATCCTGCAGGTGCACGAGAAGCTCAACCAGCTGCGCGAGCAGGACTGGGCGACGCTGGTCGAACTGCAGAACCGCCAGATCGCCATGCTGCAGCAATTGCTCGAGCGCGCCGGCGGCCCGCCGCCGGTCGCCTCGGCGCACTGACCGCCGTGCATCCACACGGCCGCGACCATCCGGGAGATTCGCAATGAACGACAGCACCGCCCCGCAGACCGCCACGCCCTTCAAGCCGAAGAAATCGGTGGCCCTGTCCGGCACCGCCGCCGGCAACACCGCGCTGTGCACGGTGGGCCGCAGCGGCAACGATCTGCACTACCGCGGCTACGACATCCTGGACCTGGCGCGCAGCAGCCAGTTCGAGGAGATCGCCTACCTGCTGGTGCACGGCAAGCTGCCCAGCAACAGCGAGCTGCGCGGCTACAAGGCCAAGCTGCGCTCGCTGCGCGGGGTGCCGGCCGCGGTCAAGGCGGCGCTGGAACAGCTGCCGCCGTCGGCGCACCCGATGGACGTGATGCGCACCGGCGTGTCGGTGCTGGGCTGCGTGCAGCCGGAGAAGGACGACCACAACCATCCCGGCGCGCGCGACATCGCCGACAAGCTGATGGCCTCGCTGGGCTCGATGCTGCTGTACTGGTACCACTACAGCCACAACGGCAAGCGCATCGAGGTGGAGACCGACGACGATTCGATCGGCGGCCATTTCCTGCACCTGCTGCACGGCGTCAAGCCGCACGAGGAATGGGTGCAGGCGATGCACACCAGCCTGATCCTGTACGCCGAGCACGAGTTCAACGCGTCCACCTTCGCCTGCCGGGTCATCGCCGGCACCGGCAGCGACATGTACAGCGCCATCGCCGGCGGCATCGGCGCGCTGCGCGGGCCCAAGCACGGCGGCGCCAACGAGGTCGCGTTCGAGGTGCAGAAGCGCTACGACACGGCCGACGAGGCGGAAGCGGACATCCGCGCGCGGGTCGAGCGCAAGGAAGTGATCATCGGCTTCGGCCACCCGGTGTACACGGTGTCCGATCCGCGCAACCAGGTGATCAAGGACGTGGCGCGCGAGCTGTCCGACACGCAGGGCAGCCGCAAGATGTACGACATCGCCGAGCGCCTGGAGGCGGTGATGTGGGAGATCAAGAAGATGTTCCCGAACCTGGATTGGTTCAGCGCGGTCAGCTACCACATGATGGGCGTGCCGACCGCGATGTTCACCCCGCTGTTCGTGATCGCGCGCACCGCCGGCTGGAGCGCGCACATCATCGAGCAGCGCATCGACGGCAAGATCATCCGTCCCAGCGCGAACTACACCGGGCCGGAAGATCAGGCGTTCGTGCCGATCGATCGGCGCAGCTGATCGCTCCCCTCTCCCGTCGGGAGAGGGGTCGGGGGTGAGGGTACGGGCGCAGCCTCGTGTTGTTTGGTTGCACCAGGCTTCGCCCGTACCCTCATCCGCCTCATGTGGGATCGCATTTGCACGAGGCTTCGCCCGTACCCTCATCCGCCTCATGTGGGATCGCATTTGCACGAGGCTTCGCCCGTACCCTCATCCGCCCCTTCGGGGCACCTTCTCCCGACGGGAGAAGGGTCAGTCTTCGCTTTATTTCTAGTGTAGCCAGCCATGAACAGCCACTACCGCACCTCCCTGCCGGGCACCTCGCTCGATTACTTCGACGCGCGCGCCGCGGTCGATACGATCCGCCCCGGCGCCTTTGCCGCGCTGCCGTACACCTCGCGCGTGTTCGCCGAGAACCTGGTGCGGCGCTGCGATCCGGCCACGCTGGACGCGTCGCTGACCCAACTGATCGAACGCCGCCGCGATCTGGATTTCCCGTGGTTCCCGGCGCGGGTGGTGTGCCACGACATCCTCGGCCAGACCGCGCTGGTGGATCTGGCCGGGCTGCGCGATGCGATCGCCGAGCGCGGCGGGGATCCGGCGCAGGTCAATCCGGTGGTGCCGACGCAGCTGATCGTCGACCATTCGCTGGCGGTGGAATTCGGCGGCTTCGATCGCGCCGCGTTCGCCAAGAACCGCGCGGTGGAAGACCGCCGCAACGCCGACCGCTTCCACTTCATCGACTGGACCAAGCGCGCGTTCGAGAACGTCGATGTGATCCCGCCGGGCAACGGGATCATGCACCAGATCAATCTGGAGAAGATGTCGCCGGTGGTGCAGGTGCGCGATGGCGTGGCGTTCCCGGACACCTGCGTGGGCACCGACAGCCACACCCCGCACGTGGACGCGCTGGGCGTGCTGGCGATCGGCGTCGGCGGGCTGGAAGCGGAGAGCGTGATGCTCGGGCGCGCGTCGTGGATGCGGCTGCCGGACATCGTCGGCGTGGCGCTGGGCGGCCGGCCGCAGCCGGGCATCACCGCAACCGACGTGGTGCTGGCGCTGACCGAATTTCTGCGCGCGCAAAAAGTGGTCGGCGCCTACCTGGAGTTCCACGGCGAAGGCGCCGCCGCGCTGACCCTGGGCGACCGCGCCACCATCTCCAACATGACCCCGGAGTTCGGCGCCACCGCAGCGATGTTCGCGATCGACCGGCAGACCATCGACTACCTGCGATTGACCGGCCGCGACGACGCGCAGGTCGCGCTGGTGGAAACCTATGCCAAGGCCGCCGGGCTGTGGGCCGACGACCTGGCCGCGGCGCAGTACGAACGCGTGCTGCAGTTCGACCTGTCCAGCGTGACCCGCAACATGGCCGGCCCGTCCAATCCGCACAAGCGCGTGGCCACCAGCGAGCTGGCCGCGCGCGGCATCGCCGACGAGGCCAAGCTGGCATCCGGCAAGGCCGAACAGGCGCAGGGGCTGATGCCCGACGGCGCGGTGATCATCGCTGCGATCACCAGCTGCACCAACACCAGCAATCCGCGCAACGTCATCGCCGCCGGTTTGCTGGCGCGCAACGCCAATGCGCGCGGGTTGGTGCGCAAGCCTTGGGTCAAGACCTCGCTGGCGCCGGGGTCCAAGGCGGTGCAGCTGTATCTGGAAGCATCCGGACTGCTGCCGGAGCTGGAGCAGCTCGGCTTCGGCATCGTCGGCTTCGCCTGCACCACCTGCAACGGCATGAGCGGCGCGCTGGATCCGGCGATCCAGCGCGAGGTGATCGAACGCGACCTGTACGCCACCGCGGTGCTGTCGGGCAATCGCAATTTCGACGGCCGCATCCATCCCTACGCCAAGCAGGCGTTCCTGGCTTCGCCGCCGCTGGTGGTGGCCTACGCCATCGCCGGCACCATCCGCTTCGACATCGAGAAGGACGTGCTCGGCGTGGACAAGGACGGCCAGCCGGTGACGCTGAAGGACCTGTGGCCCAGCGACGCGGAGATCGACGCGATCGTCGCCGCCAGCGTCAAGCCCGAGCAGTTCCGCCAGGTCTACGAGCCGATGTTCGCGCGCAGCGGACTGGCCGCCGCGCACGTGGCCCCGCTGTACGCGTGGCGCCCGCAAAGCACCTACATCCGCCGTCCGCCGTATTGGGAAGGCGCCCTGGCCGGCGAACGCACGCTGCGCGGCATGCGCGCGCTGGCCGTGCTCGGCGACAACATCACCACCGACCACCTGTCGCCGTCCAACGCAATCCTGGCCGACAGCGCCGCCGGCGAATACCTGACCCGGATGGGCGTGCCGGAAGAGGACTTCAACTCCTACGCCACCCACCGTGGCGACCACCTCACCGCGCAGCGCGCCACCTTCGCCAATCCGCAACTGCTCAACGAGATGGCGGTGGTCGATGGCCAGCCGCAGCGCGGTTCGCTGACCCGGCTGGAGCCGGAAGGGCAGGTGGTGCGCATGTGGGAGGCGATCGAGACCTACATGGCGCGCAAGCAGCCGCTGCTGATCGTCGCCGGCGCCGACTACGGGCAGGGCTCCTCGCGCGACTGGGCGGCCAAGGGCGTGCGCCTGGCCGGGGTCGAGGCGATCGTGGCCGAGGGCTTCGAGCGCATCCACCGCACCAATCTGGTCGGCATGGGCGTGCTGCCGCTGGAGTTCCAGCCCGGCACCACGCGCACGACCCTGGGCATCGACGGCAGCGAGGTGTTCGACGTGCTCGGCGCCCGCACGCCGGGGGCCACGCTGACCCTGGCTATCGCCCGCCGCGATGGCACGCGCCTCGACGTGCCGGTGACCTGCCGCCTGGACACCGCCGAGGAACTGGCGATCTACGAAGCCGGCGGCGTGCTGCAGCGTTTCGCGCAGGATTTCCTGGAGGCGTCCGCCGCCTGATCTAGCGGCATTTCGAAAACCGCCCACGGCTTGCGCCTGCGGGCATGGCGATGCAGAATTTGGCAATCTTTGCCATTGGAGTCCGTATGGCGACCATGAACATCTCTTTGCCCGACGAACTCAAGCAGTTCGTCGACCAGCAGGTGGCCGAGCACGCCTACGGCTCCAGCAGCGAGTACCTGCGCGAGTTGATCCGCAGGCAGCGCGACGCGGAAAACCTCCGTGGCCTGCTGCTGGAGGGAGCCAATTCCGGCCCGGCTACGGCGCTGGAGCCGGATTTCTTCGAGACGATGCGTAAGCGCGCCCGGGATCGGGCCGCCGACAAGTGAAGCCAGCGTACTGGCGCCCCTTGGCCCGGCACGATGTCGCCGAGGCTGCGGCGTGGTATGGCAAACAAGGTGGTCCGAAGCTGGAGTTGGCGTTCACCGACGCGCTCGAATCGGCTGCCACGGCGATCGCACGGCATCCGGCGATCGGCTCCAGCCGCCATGCCGCACTGTTGAAGTTGCAGGACATCCGTTTCTGGCCGCTCAAGGGATTTCCTTGCCTGATCTTTTACGTCGAACGCGAAACGCATGTCGATATCTGGCGCGTCTTGCATGCGCAGCGCGATATCCCGGCATGGATGGAGGAAGTGGGATGAATGCCTTTCGAAGCAGTCGTTCGGCGCATGCGCCTAAGCAGCATGCTGCAGCACTTCGCGCAGGATCTCCTGGCAGGTCGAAACCGGCCTGACCCATTCGTCGGTGTCATGAGCGCGTGCCATCCTGCGCGCGCCGTCCACCACTGAGGAAACCACCATGAGCAACGGCAATCCCGGTACCGTCCGCCTGCACCGTGTCCTGCGCGCGCCGGCCGAGCGCATCTATCGCGCCTTCCTGGAGCCGGCGGCGCTGGCCAAATGGCTGCCGCCGCATGGCTTCGTCGCCACCGTGCATGCGCTGGATGCGCGCGTGGGCGGCAGTTTCAGGATCTCCTTCACCAATTTGGGCAGCGGCACCGGCCAGTCCTTCGGCGGCACCTATCTGGAGCTGGTGCCGGGCGCGCTGATCCGCCACACCGACACGTTCGACAACCCGGACCTGCCCGGTGAGATGATGGTGACGGTCAAGCTGCGCACGGTGGCCTGCGGCACCGAGCTGGACATCGTCCAGGACGGCATCCCCGCACAGATCCCGGTGGAGTTCTGCTACCTCGGCTGGCAGGAGTCGCTGGCGCTGCTGGCGCAACTGGTCGAGGCCGAGATCCCCGACACCCCCTGAACCGCTCCCTCCGCACGCGTCGATCGGAAACCCCGCATGTCCCATGTTCCCCAGCTCCGCATTCCCGCCACCTACATGCGCGGCGGCACGTCCAAAGGCGTGTTCTTCCGGGTCGCGGATCTGCCCGCCGCCGCGCAGGCGCCCGGCGCGGCGCGCGACGCGCTGCTGCTGCGGGTGATCGGCAGTCCCGATCCGTATGCCAAGCAGATCGACGGCATGGGCGGGGCGACGTCCAGCACCAGCAAGACGGTGATCGTGGCGCCGAGCACGCGCGCGGACCACGACGTGGACTACCTGTTCGGGCAGGTGGCGATCGATCGCCCGTTCGTGGACTGGAGCGGCAACTGCGGCAACCTGTCGGCGGCGGTGGGGCCGTTCGCGATCGCCGCCGGCCTGGTCGACGCCGCGCGCCTTCCGCGCGACGGCCTGGCCACGGTGCGGATCTGGCAGGCCAACATCGGCAAGACCATCGTCGCGCGGGTGCCGATGGCCGGCGGCGCGGTGCAGGAAAGCGGCGATTTCGAGCTGGACGGGGTGACCTTTCCCGCGGCCGAGATCCAGCTCGACTTCCTGGATCCGGCCGCCGACGAAGAGGGCGCGGACGGCGCGATGTTCCCGACCGGCAACCTGGTCGATACGCTGGACGTGCCGGGGGTCGGCCGCTTCCAGGCGACCCTGATCAACGCCGGCATCCCGACAATCTTTCTCGAGGCGCAGGCGCTGGGCTACCGCGGCACCGAACTGCAGGACGCGATCAACGGCGATGCGCATGCGCTGGCCAGGTTCGAGACCATCCGCGCGCATGGCGCATTGCGCATGGGCCTGATCGCATCGCTGGAACAGGCGGTGACGCGCCAGCACACGCCCAAGGTCGCCTTCGTCGCGCCGCCGGCCGACTACGTCGCCTCCAGCGGCAAGCCGGTTGCCGCCGCCGACATCGACCTGCTGGTGCGCGCGATGTCGATGGGCAAGCTGCACCACGCGATGATGGGCACCGCGGCGGTGGCGATCGGCACCGCCGCGGCGATCCCCGGCACGCTGGTGAACCGCGCGGCCGGTGGCGGCGTACGCCAGGCGGTGCGCTTCGGCCACCCGTCGGGCACCCTGCGGGTCGGCGCCGAGGCGCAGCAGGTGGACGGCCAGTGGACCGTCGCCAAGGCGATCATGAGCCGCAGTGCGCGAGTGCTGATGGAAGGTTGGGTGCGGGTGCCGGGCGACATCGGCTGAGCCGGTGGCCCGGCTGCAGCATGGTGGCGCCGCCAATCCGATCCTGCTCTGTGTAGGAGCGGCTTCAGCCGCGACCGCACCTCGCGTGTAGAGCGGTCGCGGCTGAAGCCGCCCCCGCAGGGGAGCAGGCGTGGCGCAGCGGTGCGATGCCACGCGGCCGAGATAGCGGTGGCGCCGGAGGAATGGAGCCCGGAGCGCGATTTCAAGAGTGGCCCGAGCCGGCGAGCTTCCGAGAGCGGCGCCCAAGAGCGGCACGTGTGGCGGCCCCTCGCGCGATCAGCCTTAACGCGTTCAAGTGACCGGGCCATGCAAAGCATGTGTATTTTGTGTTAATTATGCTGCAGCGCGACATCGGTTGTCGGCGACGCGCACCCGCTCTTGCCCATTCCACTCCGGAGTTCCCATGTCCGCCAGTTGGTCGCTGCGCACCAGCGCACTTGCCGTAGCCGTCGTTTCCGCCCTCTCGTTCTCCGCCGCCGCCCAGCAGGCGGACGCCACGGACGGGATCGCCCGCCTGGATGCGGTCAAGGTCACCGCCGAACGGCGTTCGGAGGATTCCAAGGACGTGCCGATCTCGGCCAGCGTGCTGCGCCCGGAATACCTGGACGCGATCGCCACCAGCGGCTCGGACGTGCGCGTGCTGGCCGGCAAGGCGCCCAGCCTCAATGTCGAATCCTCCAACGGCCGCGTGTTCCCGCGCTTCTACATCCGCGGCTACGGCAATACCGACTTCAATACCTACGCCTCACAGCCGGTGTCGCTGATCTATGACGACGTGGTGGCCGAGAACGCGTTCCTGAAGGGCTTCCCGATCTTCGACCTGGAAGGCCTGGAAGTGCTGCGCGGCCCGCAGGGCACGCTGTTCGGCCGCAACACGCCGGCCGGCGTGGTCAAGTTCAACTCGGTCAAGCCGACCATCGGCGGCAACGACGGCTACGCCAGCCTGTCCTACGGCACCTACGGCACCATGACCATGGAAACCGGGGTGAGCATCGCCATGGGCGACAAGTGGGCCGCGCGCGTGTCGGCGCTGGGCCAGCGCCGCGACGACTGGGTCGACAACACCATCGACGACCGTTCGTTCGAGGGCTATACCGACTCGGCGGTGCGGGTGCAGCTGCTGTTCCAGCCGGGCGAGGATTTCAGTGCGCTGTTCAACGCGCATGCGCGCCACCTCGACGGCACCGCGCGGCTGTTCCGCGCCAACATCTTCCGGCCGGGCAGCAACCAGCTGGTCGCCGGCTTCGACCCGGACAAGGTCTCCATCGACGGCGCCAACACCCAGGAACTGCAGACCTACGGCGGCAGCGCCAACTTGACCTGGGACCTGGGCGACATCGTGCTGCACTCGATCACCGGCTACGAAGGCATCGGCAAGTACTACAGCCGCGGCGACATCGACGGCGGCTACGGCGCGGTGTTCGCGCCGCCGTCCGGCCCCGGCGTGATCGCGTTCCCGGTGGAAACCGCCGGCGGCATCAAGAACCTGGACCAGTACTCGCAGGAGCTGCGCGCCGAGTCGCAGTACGCCGGTCCGCTCAACTGGCAGGCGGGCCTGTACTACTTCCACGATTCGGTGGAAGGCGAGAACTACACCTACGACACCTTCGGCGGCGGCGACCTGGCCAGCTACCAGCTGACCCGCCAGCGCAACACCTCGTGGGCGGCGTTCGGCTCGCTGAACTATGCCGCCACCGATCGCCTGAACCTGCGCGCCGGCATCCGCTACACCTACGACAAGAAGACCTTCGACGTGCTGGCGCTGGACCGCGTCACCCTGCTCGAGCCATCCACCGGCAGCACCGACAACTCCAAGGTTACCGGCGACCTCAGCGCGACCTTCGCCATCAACGACGCCGTCAACGTCTACGCCCGTGCCGCGCGCGGCTTCCGCGGCGCTAGCTTCGGCGTGCCGTCGGCGACCGCGCCGCTGACCGTGGCCGAGCCGGAGACCGTGGACTCCTACGAGATCGGCATCAAGTCCGATCTGTTCGACAAGCGCGCGCGCATCAGCTTCGACATCTACGACTTCCGGGTGAAGAACCAGCAGCTGACCGCGGTCGGCGGCGCCTCCAACGACGTGCGCCTGCTCAATGCCAACACCTCCAAGGCGCGCGGCGCGGAGTTCGACTTCGAAGCGTTGCTGACCCAGAACCTGCGCTTCACCCTCGGCGGCGCCTACAACTGGACCCGCATCGAGGATCCGACCCTGTCGGTCGGCGTATGCCGCACCTGCACCGTGACCGATCCGCTCAACGCCGCCGGCAACGCCATCATCGACGGCAACGTGCTGCCGCAGGCCGCCAAGTGGATGGGCAACGCCACGCTGCGCTACGGCATCCCGGTCGGCGACGACGCCGAGTTCTTCTTCTACACCGACTGGTCCTACCGCAGCGAGATCAACTTCTTCCTGTACGACTCGCGCGAGTTCGTCGGCCAGCCGCTGCTCGAGGGCGGCGCCAAGATCGGCTACAACTGGGGCGCCGGCGCGTACGAGGTGTCGGTGTTCTGCCGCAACTGCACCAACCAGATCCGCGCCACCGGTGCGATCGACTTCAACAACCTCACCGGCTTCATCAACGATCCGCGCATCGTCGGTGCGCAGTTCCGCGCCAATTTCTGATCGGCGCGACGCAACCGGTAGCGCAGAGCGCAAACCGATACTACGTAGTGCAAACCGCCGGCCATGTGCCGGCGGTTTGTTTTGCGTCACTCGGCCTGACTCCCCGACCAGGGCGAAGCCCATCGCGATCTCGTAGCTGACCACCTGCGCGGCGGGGCGCGTCGCACCCAGGAGGCATGTCGCGTCAGCCGCGTCACCACGCACCGGTCAGGGCGGCAGGAAGTGCCGGTCGCCTCACGCCGTGGTCGGGAACATGCCAGCGCCTCGCGGCGCATGCATGCGCCGTAGGCCGGCGTCCCGCAGCCGGTATGCTGATACCGCCCTGGCCGATGCTCCTGCCCATGATCCGTTGCCGACTCCGTTCCGCCATCCTTTCGTTGGCCGTGGCCTTGTTGCCGCTGCCGCTGCCGTTGCTCGCCGCCGCGCCAACGCCGCAACCGGTGGTCGTCTCCACCGACATCGGTGACGACATCGACGATGCGTTCGCGCTGGCGCTGCTGCTGCGCAGCCCGGAACTGGACGTGCTCGGCATCGCCACCGCCTGGGGCGATACGCAACTGCGCACGCAGTTGCTGCAGCGGCTGTTGCGGCAGGCCGGACGCGGCGAGATCCCACTGGCGATCGGCCATGCCACGACCAGCACGATTCCCTTCAGCCAGGCGCGCTGGGCGGCGCAAGGCACGCTGCCGCGCAAGGCGCCGGACGCCGCCGATTTCATCCTGGCGCAAGCGCGGCGCCATCCCGGGCAGGTCACGCTGCTGGTGCTCGGCCCGTTGACCGACGCGGCGCGCGCGCTCGAGCGCGATCCGCAAGGGTTCGCCCAGCTCAGGCAGGTGGTGCTGATGGGCGGCTCGGTGCGCGCGGGTTACGGCAAGTCGCGCTACCGGCCGCCGAGCGCGCCGGCGCCGGAGTACAACATCCTCTCGGACATCACGGCCGCGCAGCGCGTGTTCGCCGCCGGCGTGCCGATCGTGATGCTGCCGCTGGACGCGACCCAGGTGACCCTGGAGGAACCGGAGCGGGTGGCGCTGTTCGCCCATGGCGACCCGCTGACCGACGCGCTGGCGCAGCTGTACTACCAGTGGCGCGACACCGATCAGCCCTGGGCCAGCGCGACCCCGACCCTGTTCGACGTGGTGCCGGTGGCGTGGCTGCTCGAGCCCGGCTTGTGCCCGACCGTGCCGCTGCGCATCGCCGTCGACGATCAGGGCTACACCCGCGAGGTGCCGCCCGGCGCAAGCGGGACGGCTGGCGCTGCGGCCAGCGGCGACTCGGCGGCTGGCAGTCATGCGCCGCCAGCCGCCGCCAATGCACAGGTCTGCCTGGCGCTGGACCGGCCGCGGCTGATCGCGCTGTACATGCAGCGCCTGTTGCGCTGAAGCGTCTCGGCGAGCGCGCCGCACTCCGTTCGTCGCGGCTGAAGCCGCTCCTACAGAGGCTTGCGGGCATCCAACCGGGTGCACTGTAGGAGCGGCTTCAGCCGCGACCTGTCGCTGAAACGGTCGAGGCCCGGCTTTCGCTCGTCGCGACTGAAGTCGCTCCCACAGGGGCTTGCCGTCGTCCAGCCGGGTGCACTGTAGGAGGGGTTCAGCTCCGACCGATCGTCGAAAACGGTCGCGCTCCATGCTTCGTTCGTCGCGGCTGAAGCCGCTCCTACAGGGGCTTGCCGTCGTCCAGCCGGGTGCACTGTAGGAGCGGCTTCAGCCGCGACCTGTCGCTGAAACGGTCGTGGTCCAGGCTTTCGCTCGTCGCGACTGAAGTCGCTCCCACAGGGAGGCTTCCCGGCTTTGCGGGCGGGTACTTTTGTGGGAGGGACTTCAGTCCCGACTGCATCTAGGTTGAGCGAGCCTGTCGCTTCGTTGGGCGTTCCCGACGCTGCTCCCCCGGCGATGCCTGGCGACGCCGTTGCCAACGCGATGCCGGTTAACCAAGGCGAGGCGAGCGGATGGCGCCGACGCCAATGCACCCGATCCCGGCGCGCCGGAACCACCCCCGCCATGGCCACGGCCGCCGCTTTCCACGCCGTCCCCGCACCCCCAACCGGGCGCCGGCCAGCGCCGCGTCCGCAATCTCCACGCCGACCCTCCGGCCGCCACGCCGGCGTTCTATACTCGCGCCACTTTCACGGAGCGAACGCATGCATACGGATTCGAAGCGGCAGTGGAGCCTCCTGCGCGCTGGGCTGTTGAGCACCTTGCTGCTGCTGGGCCTGGCGTTGGCATTGGGCGGCTGCAAGCGCAACGAATCCGGGCAGTTGCCCGACGCCAGCGGCGAGCCGGTCAAGGGCCAGAAGGAAGCGATGAAGGGCTTCGGCCTGGTCCGCGCCTTCCCCGACCAGACCGGCGACGGCCTGTCGCTGGCGCTGGAGTTCTCGCGGCCGCTGGTCGGCACCCAGGACTTCGACAAGCTGCTGCGCTTCGAGGAAAAGGTCGGCACCGACGACAGCGCTTGGTCGCTGTCCGACGACGGCAAGATCCTGCGCTATCCGTACGTGGAGGCGGCCAAGGACTACACCGTGCTGATCTCCGGCGACCTGCTCGCCGCCGACGGCAGCCGCCTGGGCAAGCCGCTCAAGCAGAAGGTCTATACCGGCGAACTGGAGCCGGCGGTCGGCTTCGCCTCGCAGGGCAGCGTGCTGCCGGCGCGCGAGAGCCGCGGCCTGCCGGTGGTCTCGCTCAACGTGCCGGAAGTGGACGTGGAGTTCATGCGGGTCAAGGAAGGCTCGCTGCCGGCGTTCTTCGCCCAGTACCAGCGCGGCGGCCGCCGCGGCAGCTGGGAGATGGACAGCGAGTACGGCGACCACACCCCGATTTCGCAGCTGGCCGAGTCGGTCTACGTCAACCGCTTCGTGCTCGGCGGCGACAAGAACGAGCGCGCGCTGACCTATCTGCCGATCCAGGAAATCAAGGAACTGCAGGAACCCGGTCTGTACTTCGCGGTGATGAAGCGCCCGGGCCGGTTCGAGAACGAATACGACACCGCGTTCTTCACCGTCAGCGACATCGGCCTGCACGCGCGCGCCTACAAGGACAAGCTGTTCGTGCACACCGCCTCGCTGCAGAGCGGCGAGCCGTTGAAGAAGGTGGAACTGCGCATCCTCGACGCCCAGGGCGAGCTGTTCCTGAAGGGCGAGACCGACGCCAACGGCAACGCGCTGCTGAACTACACGCTCGACGCCGGCCAGGTGCTGGTGGCGCGTAGCGGTACCGATCTGTCGATGCTGCCGTTCAACCAGCCGGCGCTGGACCTGAGCGAATTCGCCGTGGCCGGGCGCGAGAACGCCTGGTTCGACGTGTTCGCCTGGTCCGGCCGCGACCTGTACCGCCCCGGCGAGACGGTGCGCGTGTCGGCGCTGCTGCGCGACAACGACGGCAAGCCGGTGGCCACCAGCGGCAAGGGCGCGCAGCCGGTGTTCCTGCGCTTGAAGCAGCCCGACGGCAAGATCTTCCGCGAGACCCGCCTGCAGCCGGGCGAGCAAGGCTATTTCAGCTTCGAACAGCTGATTCCCGCCGATGCGCCGACCGGGCGCTGGCAGGTGGAATTCCGCACCGACCCGGCCAGCAAGGAAGCGGTGCAGGGCATGACCCTGCGCATCGAGGAGTTCCTGCCCGAGCGCATGAAGCTGGACCTGGACAGCGCGCAGAAGACGCTCAAGCCGGGCGAGCCGTTCAAGCTGCAGGCCACCGCCGCCTATCTGTACGGCGCGCCGGCCGACGGCAACCGCTTCACCGCCAAGCTGGCGGTGGCGGTCGAGCAGCATCCGGTGGAAACGCTGCCGGGCTATTTCTTCGGCGACCCGACGCTGCAGTTGCCGCGCGAAGCCAAGGACGTGATCGACACCGAATTCGGCGCCGACGGCAAGATCGCCGAGGACCTGGTGCTACCGGACGAGGCCAAGCCGACCAGCACCATCGCCGCGCTGGTCTCGGCCAGCGTCTACGAGACCGGCGGCCGCACCGTCACCCGCACGCTCAAGCGCGTGCTGTGGCCGGCGCCGGCGCTGGTCGGCGTGCGCCCGCTGTTCGACGACACCGACGGTGCCGACGCCAACGCCAACGCGCGCTTCGAACTGATGCGGGTCGACGCGCAGGGCAAGCCGCAGCCAGCCAAGGGGCTGAAGGTGACCTTGGTGCGCGAGCTGCGCGACTACCACTGGGCGTTCGCCGACAACCGCTGGGACTACGACTTCACCCGCCGCTTCGAGAACAAGCAGACCATCGCCGTCGATGCCGGCAACGGCGCGGCCAAGTTCGACTTCCCGGTGGAGTGGGGCGAGTACCGCGTGGACGTGTTCGATCCGTCCACCGGCCTGACCACGCGCTATCCGTTCCGCGCCGGCTGGAGCTGGAACGACGAGAACCGCGGCCTGGACGCGCGCCCGGACAAGGTCAAGCTGGCGCTGGACAAGACCGGCTACAAGGCCGGCGACACGCTCAAGGTCACCCTGACCCCGCCGCACGCCGGTCCCGGCGTGCTGATGGTCGAAAGCGACAAGATGCTGTACGTGCAGGACATCGACGTGAAGCCGGGCAGCAGCTTCGAGATTCCGGTGACCAAGGACTGGGAGCGCCACGACGTCTACGTCACCGCGCTGGTGTTCCGCGGCGGTTCGGCGCCGAGCAAGATCACCCCGGCGCGTGCGGTCGGCGTGGCCTTCGTGCCGATGGAGCGCAAGACCCGGCGCGTGGCGGTGGGCCTGGTCGCGCCCAAGCAGATGCGTCCGGAGCAGCCGCTGCCGGTGACGGTGAGCGTGCCGGAGCTGGCCGGCAAGCAGGCGCACGTGACCATCTCCGCGGTCGACGTGGGCATCCTCAACATCACCCGCTTCCCGGTGCCCGATGCCAACGCGCAGTTCTTCGCGCAGCGGCGCCTCGGGGTGGACGCGTACGACATCTACGGCCGCGTGATCGAGAGCTTCGAAGGCGGCAGCGGCAAGCTGCGCTTCGGCGGCGACATGGCGCTGGCCGCGTTGCCGCAGGCCAAGCGGCCGACCGCGCGGGTGCAGACCGTGGACCTGTTCTCCGGCTCGGTGAAGCTCGACGCGAAGGGCAACGCACGGGTGCAGCTGCCGGTGCCGGACTTCAACGGCACGCTGCGCGTGTCGGCGCTGGTGTATTCGGACGAGCGCTACGGCAACCGCGACGTGGAGACGCTGGTGCGCGCGCCGATCGTGGCCGAGGCCAGCATGCCGCGGGTGATGGCGCCGGGCGACCGCAGCACGGTCACGCTCGACGTGCAGAACTTCACCGGCCAGGCGGGCGAGTTCAAGGTGCAGGTGGATGGCGAAGGCCCGCTGGCGATCGCCGAGAACGCGCGCAGCGCCAAGCTCGGCAAGGACGGCAAGGCCACCCTCAGCTTCCCGCTGATGGCGCAGGAGGGCTACACCGTGGCCAAGGTGCGGGTGCGGGTGAACGGCAATGGCTTCAGCGTCGACCGCCGCTACGACCTGCCGGTGCGCGCGGCGTGGCCGTCGGTGCTGCGCGCGCAGACCCGCGTGCTGGATCCGCTGGCGCCGGTGACGCTGGGCATGGGCGATGCCGAGGGGCTGATGGCCGGCTCGGTCAACGCGCGCATGCTGGTCAGCGCGTTGCCGCCGATCCCGTTCGCCAGCGCGCTGCAGGGCGCGCTGGAGTACCCGTACGGCTGCGCCGAGCAGACCACCAGCAAGGGCTACGCTGCGCTGCTGCTCGACGACGCCACCGCCAGGCTGCTCGGCGCCAAGGGCCTGGATGCGGCCAAGCGCCGCGAGCGCATGGAAGGCGCGTTCGGGCGGCTGGCCTCGATGCAGATCTCCAGCGGCCACTTCTCGATGTGGGGCGACGACGGCTACGTCAATCCGGGCCTGACCCCGTACATCGCCGAGTTCCTGCTCGACGCCAAGGACGCCGGGTTCGCGGTGCCCGACAACGTGCTGCAGAAGGCGTTGAACCGGCTCAGCGAGGACCTGCTGTCCGGCGGCAACAACTTCTACGGCCAGGACCGCCGCGAGAACCTGAAGTTCGCCAACCAGGCCTGGTCCGGCTACGTGCTGGCGCGGGTCAACCGCGCGCCGCTGGGCACGTTGCGCGCGCTGTACGACAACGATCGCGGCAAGGCGCTGACCGGCCTGTCGCTGGTGCACCTGGGCGTGGCGCTGTCGCTGCAGGGCGACAAGAAGCGCGGCGAGGCGGCGATCGCGGCCGGCTTCGCCAAGGACAGCGCCGACCGTCCGCGCTACTTCGGCGACTACGGCAGCGTGATCCGCGACGACGCGCTGATGATCGCGCTGCTGCACGAGCGCGGCCTGGCCAAGCCCGAGTACGACGCGCGGGCGGTGGCGCTGGGCCGCGAGATCGACGCGCGCCGTCGCGGCGGCTGGCTGTGGCTGAGCACCCAGGAGCAGGTGGCGCTGGCGCGGATGGGCAAGGCGCTGCTGGCCAACCAGAGCAAGCTGGTGTCCGGGCAGCTGACCATCGGCGACGGCAGCGAAGCGATCGGCGCGGCCAAGGCGTTCGGCCGCCAGTTCGGCGAGGCCGAGCTGGCGCGCGGGGTCAGCTTCGTGCCGCAGGGCGAGGCGCCGCTGTACGCCAGCCTGGAAATCGCCGGCGTCCCGCGCACCGCGCCGGAGGTGGACGAGAGCACGCTGAAGGTGGAGCGCGAGTGGTACAGCACCGACGGCAAGCCGTGGACGCCGCGGCCGCTGAAGGAAGGCGAGGCGCTGATCGTGCGCGTCACCGTCACCTCCAACGTGAGCATGCCCGACGCGCTGCTGACCGACCTGCTGCCGGCCGGCCTGGAGATCGAGAACTTCAACCTGGGCGACGCCAAGCAGTGGGCCGACGTGGTGGTGGACGGCATCGAGATCAGCGACCGTTCCGAAGCCGCCGAGGTCAAGCACGAGGAGTTCCGCGACGACCGCTACGTGGCCGCGCTGAGCCTGTCCTCGGGCAGCAAGGCGCAGGTGTTCTACCTGGTGCGCGCGGTGACCCCGGGCACCTACACGGTGCCGCCGCCGCTGGTCGAGGACATGTACCGTCCCGACCTGCGCGGGGTGGGGCGCAGCAGCCCCGGCACGATCAACGTCGTGCAGCCCTGAGCGGGGCGCAGCCGGATGTCCGCATCAGCGGACGCCCGGCTGCACGATGCAGCGGTGACGCGATAGGGCCCTGGTGGCCCTATCGTCGTTTCTGGGGCGGCCCGTCGCTGCCGGCGACCGGTGTCGGCTGCCGCCGGGCGCGGCCGAGCGCGATCGGCGATGACGCCGCCATGGCACACGCTGCGCGACGCTTTGGAGGCCGTTGCGTCTTTCGCTGGTGGCGCGCGTGCGGGCTGCGCCGACGTGCGCTCCGCGGTGCAGGAGGCCATTCGCGCCGAGCCGATCGGTCTGCATGTCGTACATGTTTTGCACGTTTTATCTCGTTATTGCATGTTTATGCATGTTTTGGGTATCATGCGCCGGCACCAGCCAGGAGCCTTCCATGCACGACCCATCCTCACCCGCCGCCGCTTCCGCCAATTCCGCCGCGCTGCAGACCGGGATCGGCGCCACCCGCGCCATGTTCCTGCTGTCGGGCATGGCGATGGCCGCGTGGGCGCCGATGGTGCCGTACGTCAAGGCGCGCTTCGCCCTGGACGACGCGCGCCTGGGCCTGGTGCTGCTGGCGTTCGGCGCCGGCTCGGTGGTGGCGATGCCGCTGGGCGGAGTGCTGAGCCATCGCTTCGGCGCCCGCGCGGTGATCGTGACCAGCGCGCTGGCGCTGTGCCTGGCGCTGCCGGCGGTGGCGCTGGCGTCGAGCGTGCCGCTGCTGGTCGCGGCGCTGCTGTACTTCAGCGCCGCGCTGGGCGCGCTCGACGTGTCGATGAATGCGCACGCGGTGGAAGCGGAAAAGCGCGTCGGCCGCGCGGTGATGTCCGGTTTCCATGGCGTGTTCAGCGTGGGCGGGTTGCTCGGCGCTGCCGGCATGAGCGCGCTGCTCGGCAGCGGTGCGCCGCTGCTGGCCTGCACGCTGCTGGTCTCGGCGCTGCTGCTGGGGCTGTTGCTGTGGCAGCGCGGCGGGCTGCTGCGGCAGGCGTCGCCGTCGGCCGAGGCGGTGCCGCTGCGGCTGCCGCGCGGCCCGGTACTGGTGCTGGGCGCGCTGTGCTTCATCTGCCTGCTGGCGGAAGGCGCGATGCTCGACTGGAGCGCGGTGCTGCTGCGCGAGCACCACGGCATGACGCCGAGCGCGGCAGGCATGGGCTACGCCGCGTTCTCGGTGGCGATGGCGCTGGGCCGGCTGACCGGCGACCGCATCGTGGCGCGGCTGGGGCCGTCGCTCACCGTCGGCATCGGCGCCGCGCTGGCCGCCGCCGGCCTGCTGTTGGCCAGTGTCGGCAGCTCCGCCAGCAGCGGCCTGCTCGGCTGCGTGCTGGTCGGCCTGGGCGCATCCAACCTGGTGCCGGTGATGTTCGGCGCCGCCGGGCGCATGCCGGGCACCTCGCCGGCGGTGGCGCTGGCGACATTGACCACGCTCGGCTATACCGGCCTGCTCGCCGGGCCGGCGCTGATCGGTTTCCTCGCCCACGCCAGCAGCCTGCCGGTGGCGCTGTGGGCGGTGGCGGCGCTGCTGCTGCTGGTGGCCGCCGGCGCGCGCCTGGTCCGTCGTTGAATCCCTGTCCCTGGAGCCCGTCATGTCCGCGTCCGCATCTCCGTCCACGCCCCGCATCGACACCGTCGTGTTCGATCTCGGCGGCGTGCTGATCGATTGGAATCCGCGCCACCTGTACCGCCGCCTGTTCGACGACGAAACCGCGATGGAAGCGTTCCTGAGCGAGGTCTGCAGCCCGCAATGGAACGAACGCCAGGATGCCGGACGGCTGTGGCGCGAGGCGGTGGCCGAACTCAGCGCGCTGCATCCCACGCACGCGCCGTTGATCGCGGCCTACCACGCGCGTTGGCCGGAAATGCTCGGCGGGGCGATGGAGGAGACGGTGGCGGTGCTGGAGGAACTGCGCGGGCAGGGCCTGCGGCTGTACGCGCTGACCAACTGGTCGCACGAGACCTTCCCGGTGGCGCGCGAACGCTACCCGTTCCTGCAATGGTTCGACGGCGTGCTGGTCTCCGGCGAGGAGCGGCTGGTGAAGCCGGACCCGGCGATCTTCGCGCTGCTGTGCGAGCGCTATGCGATCGAACCGGCGCGCGCGGTGTTCATCGACGACGCGCCGCGCAACGTGCACGCCGCCGCGGGCATGGGCATGCACGCGCTGCAGTTCCGCGACGCGCCCGGCTTGCGCCGCGACCTGGCCGCGCTGGGCCTGCCGCTGCGCGACGCCGGGCAGACGCCGTGAGCACCGAACTGGACACGCTGCCGCAGGAGCGCCAGCAGGCGATCCTGCAGCGCCTGCGCGAGCACGGCCGGGTGGTGGCGGCGGAACTGGCGGCGCGCTTCGGCGTCTCCGAGGATTCGATCCGCCGCGACCTGCGCGAGCTCGCCGCGCAGGGCCTGTGCCGGCGCGTCTACGGTGGCGCGCTGCTGCCCACGCCGGTGACCGCGCCGCTGCCGCAGCGCCTGGGCGAGCATGCCGAACGCAAGCGCGCATTGGCGCTGGCCGCGGTCGCCCTGCTGCAGCCCGGGCAGCGCCTGCTGATCGACGCCGGCTCCACCAACAGCGCCATCGCCGCCGCGCTGCCGGCCGGGCAGGGGCTGAGCGTGATCACCAACGCGCCGGACATCGCGCAGACGCTGCTGCAGCGCGGCGGCTTCGAGATCCTGCTGATCGGCGGCCGCGTGGACCCGCACATCGGCGCGGCGGTCGGCGCGCAGGCGCTGCAGCAACTGCAGCAGTTGCGCGCCGACGTGTGTTTCCCAGGCGCCTGCGCGATCGATCCGGAGCGCGGCCTGTGGGGCGTGGACGGCGAGGAGAGCCTGTTCAAGCGCGCGATGGTCGACGCCAGCGCCGAGACCGTCGCGGTGGTGACCACCGACAAGCTCGGCGCGCTGGCGGCGCACCAGGTGGTGGGCGTGGACGCGATCGACCGCCTGGTGGTCGAGCACGATGCGCCGGCCGGGCTGCTTGCGGCCTTTGCCGCGCAGGCGGTGCAGGTGCATCGCGCCGGGCCTGCCGACGCCGCCGGCTAGCGCCGCGCGGCGGGCGAGGCCGACGCACGCGGCGCAACCACCTGTTGCCGGTGGCGCGCCGCCGCCGTCCGCGCACGAAGATCCAGGTAACGGGCGCAGCCGGATATGGCTGCGTCGCCGACCCGCGGCGCTACGCACGCAACCGGAACGCAGCAGCGCCGTCCGCAACCGGTCTGCGTTGTCCGGAAACGGACAGCGTAACTGCGCAGCAGAATCCGCAAGGCTTTGATTGCACTCGACGTTTCCATGACGCGGCGGTTGGCACGCGGCCTGCTGCGGCAATGGCATGGATATCGCCAAGCAACCCGCCGCTCACCGCCGCCGCCGCATCGTCGCGCTCGCCATCGTCATCGCCGTGGTGCTGTTGGCGCTGCTGGCCGCGCTGAGCCTGGGCAAGGCCGCCCCGCGCGTGGCGCGCAGCGAGTTGTGGATCGATGCGGCCACGCGCGGCGAGATGCGCCGCGAGATCCGCGCCAACGGCGTGCTGGTGCCGCGGCAGATCCGCTGGATCACCGCCGGCGCCACCGCCACCGTGCAGCAGCAACTGGTCGATGCCGGCGCGCGGGTCGAGGCGGACACGCTGATCCTGCAGCTGGCCAATCCCGAACTGGACGCCGGCCTGGACCGCGCCCGCGCGGCGCTGGCCGGCGCCGATGCCGACGTGGCCGCGCTGCGCGCGGCGCTGGCCTCGCAACTGTTGGACCAGCAGGCGCTGCAGGCGCAGGCCGATTCGGACTGGCGCATCGCGCAGGTCAAGGCGCAGGCCTACCAGCGCGGCCACGATGGCGGTGCGATCTCGGCGATCGACCTGACCCAGAGCCAGATCACCGAGGCGCAGCAGCATGGCCGCGCCACCATCGAGGGCAAGCGTGTGGCGGCCTTCCGCCAGAACATGGCCGCGCAGCTGCGCGCCGCCCAGGCGCGGCGCGCACAGGCGGCCAGCGCACTGGCCATCGCCGCGGAACAGGCCGCCTCGCTGCAGGTGCGCGCCGGCAGCCCCGGCATCCTGCAGCAGGTGGACGTGGAACCCGGCCAACGCGTCGAAGCCGGCGCCAAGCTGGCGCGGGTCGCGCGCCCGGACGATCTGCTGGCGCGGCTACAGGTGGCCGAGGTGCTGGCCAAGGACGTGATCGATGCGCTGCCGGTCAGCGTGGACACGCACAACGGCGTGGTCGCCGGACAGGTGGCGCGGATCGATCCGGCGGTGCGCAGCGGCAGCGTGGTGGTCGACGTGCGCCTGGCGCCGCCGTTGCCGCCGGGCGTGCGCCCGGACCTGTCGGTGGACGGCCGCATCGTGCTCGGCACGCTGCGCGACGTGGTCAGCATCCCGCGCCCGGCGCTGGCCGCACCGAACACCGCCGGCAACCTGTTCGTGCTGCGCGACGGCGGCGCGCGCGCGCAACGCATCCGCGTGCGCTTCGGCGCCGCTTCCAGCGACCGCATCGAGGTGCGCGCCGGGCTGCGCGCCGGCGAGCAGGTCGTGCTGTCCGATACCAGCCAGTGGAACGCCTACGACACCTTGCGCTTACGCTAGCCTCACCAGGAGATATCCGAATGACCGCAGTTCCCGCACCTTCCGCCGAGCCGCTGATCCGCCTGCACGGGCTGGGCAAGGTATTCCATACCGACGAGGTGGAGACCCACGCCTTGGCCGAGATCGCGCTGGACGTGGCGCGTGGCGATTTCGTCGCCATCACCGGGCCGTCCGGCTGCGGCAAATCGACCCTGCTGTCGATCCTCGGCCTGCTCGACGCGCCCAGTGGCGGCGCCTACCGGCTCAACGGCCGCAGCGTCGCCGAGCTGGACGCGGTCGGTCGCGCGCGTATCCGCAACGCCGAGATCGGCTTCATCTTCCAGGCCTTCAACCTGATCGCCGACCTCACCGTGGAAGAGAACGTGGCGCTGCCGCTGACCTACCGCGACGGCGCCGAGCGCGGCCGCATCCGCCAGCGCGTGCGCGAAGTGCTGGAACTGGTCGGCATGCACCACCGCCACAAGCACTATCCGGGGCAGCTGTCCGGCGGCCAGCAGCAGCGCGTGGCGGTGGCGCGCGCGCTGGCCGGCAATCCGGCGATCCTGCTCGCCGACGAGCCCACCGGCAACCTCGACAGCCGCAACGGCGAGGCGGTGATGCAGTTGCTGGAGCAACTGCACGACAACGGCACCACGCTGTGCATGGTCACCCACGACCCGGCGTTCGCGCGGCGCGCGCAGCGCATCGTGCACATGCTCGACGGGCGCATCGTCGACGAAGACACGTTCGAGCGGCTGCGCCACGAGCAGGATGTGGCGCTGCCGGCGCGCGTCGCGGAGCAGGCGCGATGAGCGCGGCGGTGTACTGGACCGAGACGCGGCAATCCTGGCGCGCGCTGGCGCGCAAGCCGGGCTATCTGCTGCTGGCGGTGCTGACCCTGGCGCTGGGCGTGGCCACTACCACCGCGGTGTTCGCGCTGCTCGACCAGGCCTTGCTCAAGCCGCTGCCGTTCCCGCAGCCGCAGCGTCTGGTCACCCTGGGGCTGCCCTCGGGCGGCCACAATGTCGCGGCGCCTGGCTATTACCCGGTGTTGCGGCGCATGCCCAGCATGCAGGTCGTCGGCATCGTGCGCGGGTTTCCGGTGCCGACCAACATCGCCCGCGGCGGCGCCAGCGAGGTGGCCCGGGCGATCAGCGCAGACGTGGGCTTCCTGCGCACGCTCGGCCTGCCGATGGCGGCAGGGCGCAACTTCACGGCCGAGGAAAGCCAACCTGGCGGGCCGCAGGCGGTGATCCTCACGCATCGCTTCTGGCAGCGCTATTTCGGCGGCGATCCGGCGGCGGTGGGGCGCACGCTGCAGGTGGAGGGCAAACCGGTGCAGATCGTCGGCGTGCTGTCGGCGGAATTTCCCTGGGCCGAACCGTTCGACCTGCTCCGCAACATGCAGCCGGACCTGACCGCGACCAACCTGTCCACCAACGAGATCGTGGTGGCGCGGTTGCGGTCGGGCGTCAGCGTGACCGCCGCCTCGGCGCAGACCGCGGTGGTGATCAAGGGCTTGCTGCGCAACAGCCCGCACATGGACGCAGCGTGGTGGCAGAGCCTGCAGCGCGAGCCGCCGAACGCCTTGCCGTTGCAGGACAGCCTGTACACCTCCTTCAGCGGCAACACGCTGTGGCTGTTCTTCGCCGCGGCGGCGTGCGTGCTGTTGATCGCGGCGATCAACCTGGCCAGCCTGATGCTGCTGCGCGCGCTCGGCCGCAGCCACGACAGCGCGGTGCGCGCCGCGCTCGGCGCGCCATGGCTGCGCCTGAGCCTGCCGGCGTTGGCCGAAGGCGTGCTGGTCGGCGCGCTCGGCAGCCTGGCTGGGCTGCTCTTGGCCTGGCTCGGGCTGCGCCTGCTCGGCAGCTGGGTGCCAGCGTTGTGGATGCGTGGCGAGTCTGCGCACCTGACCGGGGCCAGCGTGCTGTTCGCCGTGCTTGCTGGCGGCGCCACTGCCGTGCTGGCCGCGGCGCTGGGCATCGTGCGCGGACGTCGCCGCAACCTGGTGACGGAACTGGCCGGCGGTGGCCGCGGCGGCTGGAGCCTGCAGGCCGGCCGCCTCGGCCGCAGCCTGGTGATCGCGCAGGTGGCCATCGCCGTTGTGCTGCTGATCGGCGCGGCGCTGTTCACGCGCACGCTGCAGAAGCTGGCGGACGTGCCGATGGGGTTCGAGAGCCGCTCGGCGGTGGTGTTCACCCTGGCGCCGGTGAAGGAACGCTACGCGACCGTGCAAGACGCGGTCGAGCAGACCCGGCGCATCGTCGCGCGGCTGCAGCAGGTGCCGGGCATCGAACGCGTCGGTGTGTCCAGCAATCCGCCGACCACCACCCAGCTGAGCTGGAGCGTGGAGGTGGAGGGCATGCCGTCCGTCAACAGCCAGTACCGCCTGGCCACGCCGGACTTCCTGCAGGTATTCCGCATCCCGTTGCTGGCCGGGCGCGGCATTTCCGAGGGCGACGTGGCCGGTGCCGAAAAGGTCTGCCTGGTCAATGCCACGTTCGCCGAGCGTTACCTGCACGGCCATGCGCTCGGCAAGATCGTCACCGTGCCCGACGACGGCGGCAACAACCGCTTGCCGATGCGCGTGGTCGGCGTGGTCGGCGACGTGCGCCATGCAGGCCCGGCCGAGCGGCCGGAGCCGATGGTCTACCAACCGCTGGCGCAGATGAGCGAACCGATGTGGCAGATCATGCGCGGGTTCGGCGCGTTGACCTATGCGGTGCGCCTGCGTGCCGGCGCGCTGGGCGCCGACGAGCGCGCGCTGCGCGCGGCGATCGACGAAGTGGCGCCGCAGCAGCCGATCGCCGACCTGCAGCCGATGCAGGCCCTGGTCGCCACCACCACCGGCGAGCAGAAGCTCAACCTGCTGCTGGTGGGCCTGTTCGCCGCGCTGGCGCTGCTGCTGGCCGCGGTCGGCCTGTACGCGGTGATGGCGGTGGCGGTGGCCGCGCGCCAGCACGAGTTCGGCGTGCGCGCCGCGCTCGGCGCGCCGCCGGCGCGGCTGCGGCGGCAGGTGCTGCGCGAGGCCGGCGTGCAGATCGGCATAGGGCTGCTGCTGGGCCTGGGCGTGGCGATGGCGCTGTCGCGGGTGCTGCAACGCTTCCTGTTCGAGGTGCGGGTGGCCGATCCGCTGGCCATCGGCGCGGTGCTGCTGGTACTCGCCGCGGCCGGCCTGCTCGCGGCGCTGGCGCCGGCGCGGCGTGCGGCACGGGTGCCGCCGATGCAGGCGTTGCGCCTGGAATGAAGCCTCGGCAGACGAGGCGAGTGGGCGCGGCATTGACACTGTCAAGGTGGTATATATCATTGGTGTATATCAATGCATTCCGTTGGAGGATCGCCATGTCCATGACCGCGAAACTGTTCCAGTCCGGGCGCAGTCAGGCCGTCCGCCTGCCCAAGGCCCTGCGCTTCGAAGGGGAGGAGGTGATCGCCCGGCGTTTCGGCAACGGCGTGCTGCTGCTGCCCCTGGATGCTCCCTGGCAGTTGCTGCGCGAGGCGCTGGAGGAGTTCGAGCCCGGCTTTCAATTGCAGCGCGAGCAACCCGAGCAGCAGGTGCGCGAGGAATGGCCGGTATGAGTCGGCCGCTGTACCTGCTCGATACCAACATCTGCATCTACATCATCAACCGGCGTCCGCCCGAGGTGCTCGATCGCTTCGCTGCGTTGCGCATCGGGCAGGTCGCCATTTCCAGCATCACCGGCGCCGAATTGGCCTACGGCGTGGACAAGAGCGGATCGCCGCGCAATCGCCAGGCGCTGGACAAGTTTCTCGCTCCGCTGGACATCCTGCCGTTCGACGAAGCGGCCATGCGTCGCTACGGTGTGTTGCGCAGCGGGCTGGAGCGCCAGGGCACGCCGATCGGTGCGCTGGACCAGTTGATCGCGGCGCATGCCTTGGCCGCCGATGCGGTGCTGGTCACCAACAACGTGCGCGAGTTCGAGCGCGTTGCCGGCCTGCGCCTGGAAAACTGGGTGTCGCCAGCATGAAGTCCCGGCGATGAAAGCGCTGGCTGATGCGTCGCCACGCATCCTCGTCGTCGACGACCAGGCCGACGTGCGCGAGGCGCTGCGCATGCTGCTCAAGAGCGCCGGCTACGGCATGGTCGGCGCCGAATCGCCGGAGCTGGCGCTGGCCTGCCTGCGCGGCGACGACTTCGCCGCGGTGCTGGTGGACATGAACTACGCCCGCGACACCACCTCCGGCGCGGAAGGCCTGGCGTTGATCGCGCAGATCGCCGCGCAGTGGCCGGGGCTGCCGGTGATCGCGATGACCGCCTGGGCCAGCATCGAACTGGCGGTGGCGGCGATGCGCGATGGCGCGGTGGATTTCATCGAGAAGCCGTGGCAGAACGCGCGCGTGCTGGCGGTGCTGGACAGCCGCATCGCGCTGGACCGCAGCCGCCGCGACGCGCAGCGGTTGGGCGAGGCGCAGGCGCTGCTGCTGCAGGACAGCGCCGCCGGCTTCGTCGCCGAATCGGCGCCGATGCAGCGCCTGGTCGGGGACCTGCTGCGCATCGCCGGCAGCGGCGCCAACGTGCTGTTGCTGGGCGAAAACGGCACCGGCAAGAGCCTGCTCGCGCAGTTGCTGCACCAGTGGTCGCCGCGTCGCGCGCAGGCCTTCGTCAAGGTCAACATCGGCGGGCTGGCGCCGACCCTGTTCGAGGCCGAGCTATTCGGCCACGTGCGCGGCGCCTACACCGACGCGCGGCAGGACCGCGCCGGCCGCTTCGAACTGGCCGACGGCGGCACCCTGTTCCTCGACGAGATCGGCAACCTGCCGCTGCAGCAACAGCCCAAGCTGCTGCGCGCGATCGAGGATGGCGAGTTCGAGCGGCTCGGCTCCTCGCGCACGCAGCGTGTGGACGTACGCATCGTCGCGGCGACCAACGCCGACCTGGACGCGGAAGTGGCGGTGGGCCATTTTCGCCAGGACCTGCTGTACCGGCTCAATACCTTCCAGCTGCGCGTGCCGCCGCTGCGCGAGCGCGGCGCCGATATCCTGCCGCTGGCGCGGCACTACCTGGCCGCCGCCTGCACGCGCTACCGGCGGCCGCTGCCGGCGCTGGCGCGCGACGCCGAACGCGCCTTGCTCGGTTACGCCTGGCCCGGCAACGTGCGCGAACTGGCGCACGCGATGGAACGCGCCGCGCTGCTCGCCGACGGCGCCATCCTGGGCAGCGACGACCTGCGCCTGCAGCCGGTTCCGAACGCTGCGCCGGCCTTGTCGACCCAACTGACGCTCGAAGAAGCCGAGGCGCTGCTGCTGCGGCAGGCGCTGGCGCAGCAGCAGGGCAACCTGCAGCGCGCCGCCGACCAGCTCGGCATCACCCGCCAGAGCCTGTACCGGCGCCTGGGCAAGCACGGTCTGCGCAGCGATGACGGTGCCTGAGCGGCAGCGCCGGCGCCCGCTGTGGCTGGCGGTGCCGGCGTTGCTGGCGCTGATCCTGGTGCTCGCATTCGGCGCGCCGCGGCCGCCCGAGGCGGCCGTGCTGATGTTGTGCGTGCTGCTGCTGACCGCAGCCGTGTGGCGCTGGCAGCAGCGCGATGCCGGCCAGCGCCTGCACACCCTGGGCGGCCTGCTCGAGGCGCTGCGCGAGGGCGACTACAGCGTGCGCGTGGCGCAGGATGCACGCGATCGCGATACCGATGGCCTGTTGCAGCGGTTCAACGCGTTGGCGCAGCGGCTGCAGGACGAGCAGCGCGATTCGCACGAAAGCCTGCAGCTGCTGAGCAAGACCCTGGCGGCGCTGGACGGGGCGGTGTTCGCGTTCGAGCAGGACCAGCGCCTGCGCCTGGTCAACCCGGCCGGCGAGCGCCTGCTCGGCGCCGCCGCCGAGCACTTGATCGGGCAGTCCGCGCAGTCGCTGGGCCTGGCCGGGTTGTTCGCGCTGCCGTCGGGCAGCATCCACGCGCATGCCTTCGCCGGCCAGCAAGGCCGCTGGCAGATCGGCCACGCGGCCTTGCGCAGCCGCAGCCAGGCCGGGCAACTGCTGCTGGTGCAGCCGATGGAGCGCGCGCTGCGCGAAGAAGAGGCGCAGGCGTTCCGCCGTTTATTGCGCGTGCTCAGCCACGAGATCAACAACTCGCTGACGCCGATCGCCTCGATCGCCGATACGCTCGGGCGCCTGCTGGCGGCCGCGCCGGCCACGCTCGATGTCGAATTGCACGAGGACCTGCGCAACGGCCTGGGGGTGATCGAGCAGCGTAGCGCGGCCCTGCAGCGCTTCCTCGGCGGCTATGCGCGCCTGGCCAGGTTGCCGGCGCCGGTGCCGGCCAGCGTGGAACTGACGCCGCTGTGCGCGCGGGTGCAGCGGCTGCTCGACGATCCGCGAGTGCTGATCGAGATCGAGCCGCAGCTGCGGCTGCGCGCCGACGCCGACCAACTCGAGCAGGTGCTGATCAACCTGCTGCGCAACGCGCTGGAGTCCGGCGGCAGCGCGCCGGTGGCATTGCGCGCGCGCCGCGACGGCGCGATGGCGCGCATTGACGTGGTCGACGGCGGCGCCGGGCTGCCGCCCAGCGACAACCTGTTCGTGCCGTTCTTCACTACCAAGCCCGGCGGCTCGGGCATCGGCCTAGTGCTGTCGCGGCAGATCCTGGACGCGCAGGGCGGCAGTCTCGGCCTGGCGCCGCGTACGGACGCCGCCGGCAGCGTCGCCACGCTGCGCTTGCCGCTGGCCTTGGGTGGCAACGAGGCATGATGCGGCCGAATTTCTTCGGCAACGCGCCAGAGCGGCCGTGCGGATGACCTTCGACAGTCGAAGCTTGTTGTAGGAACGGCTTCAGCCGCGACGGGCCTTCCCGATAAGGCCCGCCGCGACCGATAAACCGACGCCATTCGCAGTCGCCCCCATGGGCGCGCTGCCTCGAAGAAGGGTGCGCCGCTTCGCCACGACGCCACCGCAGCAGGCAAAATAGCCGCTTCCACCGGGAGCCCGCATGTCACAGGACGTATCCGCCGCCACGCCGCCCGCGCGGCGCACCCGGCGCTGGACGCGCCTGCAGCCATGTCTGCCATGGCTGCGCTGGGGCACGGCGGCGCTGCTGGCCACGCTGTTGCTGCTGGACCTGGCGTTCCCGCTGCCGCTGCCGAAATCGCGCGACACCTCGACCCTGGTGGTGGCCGCTGACGGCACGCCGCTGCGCGCCTTCGCCGACGGCAATGGCGTGTGGCGCTATCCGGCCACTCCGCAGAGCGTCTCGCCGCTGTACCTGCAGGCGCTGCTGAACTACGAAGACCGCTGGTTCTGGCATCACCCCGGGGTCAACCCGTGGGCGCTGCTGCGCGCCGGCAAGCAGTGGCTGTTCTCGCGCCGCATCGTCTCCGGCGGTTCCACCTTGACCATGCAGGTGGCGCGGATCCTGATGCCGGACAACGCCAGCACGCGCACGCCGCTGGGCAAGCTGCAGCAGCTGCTGCGCGCGCTGCAGCTGGAAGTGCACCTGAGCAAGCGCCAGATCCTGCAGCTGTACCTGGAGCGTGCGCCCTACGGCGGCACCATCGAAGGCGTGGACGCGGCGAGCTGGGCCTACCTGGGCAAGCCGGCGGCGCGGCTGTCGCAGGCCGAGGCGGCGTTGCTGGCGGTGTTGCCGCAGGCGCCGAGCCGGCTGCGCCCGGACCGGCACCCGGAGGCCGCGCGCGCGGCGCGCGACAAGGTGCTCGAGCGCATGGTCGACTTGCACGTGTGGTCGCGCGAGCAGGTCGACGACGCACGCATCGAGCCGGTGGTGGCGCGCTCGCTGCAGTCGCCGATGCACGCCGCGTTGCTGGCCGAACGCCTGCGCCGGCAGTCGCCGCGCGCCGCGCACATCGTTTCCACCATCGATGCCGACCTGCAGCGCACCCTGGAGGACCGGGTCAGCGCGTATTTCTCGCAGCTGCCGGAGCGCACGTCCGCGGCGCTGTTGGTGGTCGACAACCGCGACCTGCAGGCGCGCGCCTACATCGGCTCGGTGGTGTTCGGCGACCGCAAGCGGCTCGGCGACGTGGACATGGTGCAGGCTTGGCGCTCGCCCGGCTCCACGCTCAAGCCGTTCCTGTACGGCATGGCCCTGGACGACGGCCTGATCCATTCCGAAAGCCTGCTGGTGGACGCGCCGCAGAGCTTCGGCGACTACCGGCCGGGCAATTTCGACGAGGCGTTCAACGGTCCGGTCGGCGCGGCCAGCGCCCTGCGCCTGTCGTTGAACGTGCCGGCGGTGGACCTGCTCGAGCGGGTCGGGCCGGCGCGCTTCGCTGCGCGCCTGGACAATGCCGGCATCGGCCTGAAGTTCCCGCGCGGCAGCACCCCGAACCTGGCGCTGATCCTCGGCGGCACCGGCGCGCAGCTGGAGGAACTGGTCGGCGCCTTCGCCGCGCTGAACCGCGACGGCATCGCCGGGCACGTGCGCTATACCCCGACCGACAAGACCATCGATCGGCGGCTGATGTCGCCGGGCGCGGCGTGGATCGTGCGCGAGATCCTCGAGGCCAATCCGCGGCCCGGCTACGGCGTCGGCACGTTCGACGTCGGCACGCGCCCGCGGGTGGCGTGGAAGACCGGCACCAGCTACGGCTACCGCGATGCGTGGGCGATCGGCAGCACCCGCCGCTACACGGTCGGGGTCTGGGTCGGGCGCCCGGACGGCACCCCGCTGCCTGGCCAGTACGGGGCGGTGACCGCGCTGCCGCTGATGTTCGAGACCATCGACAGCCTGCCGCGCGCGCGCGGCGACAACGCGCCGCGGCCGATGCCGGGCAACGTGCAGCAGCTGGACGTGTGCTGGCCGCTGGGCATCGCCGCCGAGCAGACCCCGCCGGCGCTGTGCCAGCGACGCTTCCCGGCGTACGCGCTGGATGGCGCGGTGCCGCCGACCTTCGCCGAGCGCGACGCGCGGCTGTGGAGCGCCGGCCGCGACACGGTGCAGGTGGATGCGCGCAGCGGCCTGCGCCTGTCGCCCGATTGCGCGCGACCGCACCAGGCCGTGCAGCGCGAACTCGCGCGCTGGCCGGCGCTGCTGACGCCATGGCTGCACGCCAGCGAACGCCAGGCCGGACAACTGCCCGCCCTGGCGCCGGACTGCCGCGACGACGGCCGCGGCGGCAACGACGTGCTGCGCATCGAAGGGCTCAACGACCGCGCCACCCTGGCGCGCGCGCCAGGCAGCGCCAGCGTGCGCCTGCAGGTGCGCGCGCTGGGCACCACCGCGCCGGTGGACTGGCTGCTGGACGGGCGCTGGATCGCGCGCACCGAGGGCGCGCGCAACTTCCAGCGCGACTTCGCCGATGCCGGCGACCACACCTTGACCGCACTGGCCAGCAACGGCGCCTGGACCCAGGTGCGGTTCCGGGTGTTGCATTGAGCGCGTTGCTGCGTGAAGCGCGCAGTTCTGGAGGCGCGGCTTCGCCAGTGCCATCCACAGCCGGCGGCTTATTGTGGGAGCGACTGAAGTCGCTCCTATAAGGGTGCTGTCGTTGTATGCGAAAGGTGGGGTTACGAAGGTTGCCGATGTGTTCGTGGCGTGCTTGCGAGGGGAGACGGCATCCGGAGACGCATCTCCGCTGTAGGAGCGGCTTCAGCCGCGACAGGTACTGCGGATGGATCCTGTCGCGGCTGAAGCCGCTCCTACAAATGCGCGCCTGGCTGGGTGGCACCTGGCTTGCCGCGCGTCGCGACTGAAGTCGCTCCCACAGGGTTGCTCCGGTTGCCTGCGAAGGTGGGGAGCGTGCGAACGACCGCCGATGTTTGTCGCGGCGTCCTTGCGAACGGAGAAGGCGTCCGAAGATGCATCTCCCCTGTAGGAGCGGCTTCAGCCGCGACAGGTACTGCGGAGGGATGCTGTCGCGGCTGAAGCCGCTCCTACAGAAAGCGCCGCTCCTACAGAAAAGCGGCGTTGGGCAGCGAGGCAGGGCCGGCAGACAAGAAGGCAGCGGCTGCGGGCGGAAGGTGGTGTCCGGCACGCAAAAAAGCGCCCGGCAGGTGCCGGGCGCTGGGATTGCGGTGCAGACAGCCGGGCGGATTACTTCCCGATCCAGCCTTCCAGCATGTCCGAGAACTCGTCGGCATGCTCTTCTTCCTGGGCCAAAATCTGCTCCAGGATGCGCTTGGTGGTGGTGTCCTTGTCGCCAACGAAGTTGATCATCTCGCGATAGCTGTCGATGGCGATGCGCTCGGCGATCAGGTTCTCCTTGACCATGTCGCGCAGGTCCTCGCCTTCCTTGTACTCGGCGTGCGAACGCGCGGTCAGGGTGTCGGGGTTGAGGTCCGGCTCGCCGCCCAGCTGCACGATGCGCTCGGCCAGCTTGTGCGCGTGTTCCTGCTCCTGCTGCGCGTGCTCCAGGAACTCGGCCTTGACCGAGTCGGCCAGCATGCCCGAGGCCATGAAGTAGTGGCGGTAGTAGCGCAGCACGCACACGTATTCGGTGGCCAGCGCGTCGTTGAGCAGCTTGATCACCGCCTCGCGGTCGGCGCTGTAGCTCTTGGTGATCGCGCCGTCCTCGATGCTCTCGCGGGCATTGGCGCGCAGCGTGGCGGTATCGGTGAGGCCGCTGGTGTTCTGCAGCGGCTTGGCGTCGTTGGCTGGCTGGTTGGACATGGCTGGCCGGTTCCTGTGTGGTGGGAGAAGGGGAGTCAGTCGGGGAGATGCTGCAGCACGTAGTCGGCGGCGGAGACCTTGAATTCGCCCGGCGCCTCGACGAACAACGCACGCACCACGCCGTGCTCGGCGTACAGCGCGAAGCGCCGCGCCCGCACGCCCATGCCGTAGCTGCTGGCGTCCATCTCCAGGCCCAGCGCCTTGGCGAACTCGCCGTTGCCGTCGGACAGCATCTGCAGCCCGTCGGGCACCAGTTGGCTCTTGCCCCAGGCCTGCATCACGAACGGGTCGTTGACCGCCATGCAGTACACCTCGATGCCGCGCTTGCGGAACTCCTCGAAGTGCTCGACATAGCCGGGCAGGTGCTTCTCCGAACAGGTCGGGGTGAACGCGCCGGGCACCGCGAACAGCAGCACGCGGTGGTCGTCGAACAGCGTGCGGGTGTCCACCTGCTCCACGCCTTCGCGGATGCGTTGCAGGACCACTTCGGGAATGCGTTCGCCAGGCTGGATGGGCATGTGTGGGCTCCTTGGATGAATCGAGTCTAGAAATCGGCATGGAAAGGCAGCGTCAAGGCCCTTGAAAAGCGCAGGCCCATTCCTATCTGGCTGGCATGGCAGCCGGCTGCCCCGGCGCCGCGAACCACCCGTCAGGGTCTATCCCATTCACGTTTTCACGTTGCAGGAGACTACGAGATGAGCATCGTCCGTTATCGCCAGTGGCCGGCCCAGGCCGCATTCCAGAACGAGATCAAGCAGGTGTTCGACCGCTTCTTCGACCCCAACGGCGGCACCGACGAATCGGCCGTCGTCACCGCGCAGTGGGTGCCGCGCGTGGACATCAAGGAGGAGCCGGAGCGCTTCGTGCTGTACGCCGACCTGCCGGGCATCGACCCGGGCGAGATCGAGGTGTCGATGGACAAGGGCATCCTGTCGATCAAGGGCGAGCGCAAGAGCGAATCGGCCGCCGACAGCGAGCGCTTCTCGCGCATCGAGCGCCGCTACGGCAGCTTCCACCGCCGCTTCGCGCTGCCCGACAGCGCCGACCCCGATGGCATTTCCGCCACCGGCTACCATGGCGTGCTGGAAGTGCGCATCCCCAAGCGCCCGGCGAGCACGCCGCGCCGGATCCAGGTCGACACCGGGGCCACGATCGTGCAGTAAGCGCCCGCCCGCGCCGGCGTCGCCACGGCGACGCCGCGCCTTCGCGGCCGGCCAGTAGAATGGGCCGGGCGATGGTGCAGAGCATGCAACCGGCCCGTTGCCGCAAGGCGGCGGGCCGACTCTTTTTGAGGTGATGGATGGAATTCAAGGATTACTACGCCACCCTGGGCGTGGAGCCCAGCGCGGGCGACGCCGAGATCAAGACCGCGTACCGGCGGCTGGCGCGCAAGTACCATCCCGACGTCAGCAAGGAGGCCGGCGCCGAGGACAAGTTCAAGGCCATCAACGAGGCCTACGAAGCGCTGCGCGATCCGCCCAAGCGCGCCGCCTACGACCAGTTGCGCGCACAGGGCTATCGGCCTGGCGAAGAGTTCCAGGCCCCGCCCAACTACGGCGGCGCGCAGGGCTACGACTTCGAGGAAGTGTTCGGCAACGGCGGCGCCGGCGGCGGCTTCAGCGATTTCTTCGAGAGCCTGTTCGCGCGCCAGCAGCGCGCGCGCCAGGGCGGCGCCGGTCCCGGTCCGGGCGCCGCCCCGCGTGGCGACACCCGCGCCAAGCTGGCGGTGCCGTTGGAAGCGGTCTACAGCGGCGACAGCGTGCGCATCACCATCAACGGCAAGCAGCTGGACGTGCGCGTGCCCAAGGGCGTGCGCCCCGGCCAGGTGATCCGGCTGAGCGGGCAGGGCAACGGCGGCAGCAACCTGCTGCTGGAGATCGAGTACGCCGCGCACCCGCAGTTCGAGGTGGACGGGCTCAACATCCTGTACACCCTGCCGGTGACGCCGTGGCAGGCGGCGCTGGGCACCAGCATCAGCGTGCCGACCCTGGGCGGTGCGGTGGAGCTGAAGATCCCGCCGGAGTCGGACGCCGGGCGCAAGCTGCGCCTACGCGGCCGCGGCCTGCCGGGCACCACGCCGGGCGACCAGATCGTCGAACTGGAGGTGCTGGCGCCGGCGCCGGAGACCGAGGCGCAGCGCAAGGCGTATCGCACTCTGGCCAAGGCGTTCGGCGAGGTGGTTTGAGGGTGGAGCCGGGACCGGGGACCCGGGGGATAGTCGCGAGTGCGCTGCTTTCGGACTTTCTGTGGGAGGGGCTTCAGCCCCGATGCGTTACCGGTAAGGCGTCGCGGCTGAAGCCGCTCCTACAGAAAAGCGGTTGCGCCGGAGTCGCAAAAAGGCCGCTTTCTTCTTACAAAAAGCGGCCCTTTTGCATCAAATCGCTTGACGGTAAATTTTGCTCGGACACCATCCTGCGGTCCCCGGTCCCCGGTCCCCGGTCCCCGGTCCCCGCCTCTAGCCCTTCGGCCCATCCTCCCCACTGAACACACGCTCGATCACCTCGGACAGCTCGTCCTCGGAGAACGGCTTGGTGATGTAGGCGCGGGCGCCCTGGCGCATGCCCCACATGCGGTCGGTGTCCTGGTCCTTGGTGGTGACCAGGATCACCGGGATGTTCTGCGTGCTCGGTTCGCGGCGCAGGGTGCGGGTGGCCTGGAAGCCGTTGAGGTTGGGCATCACCACGTCCATCAGCACCAGGTCCGGCAGCGACGCCTTGGCCGCTTCCACGCCGGCGGCGCCGTCGGTGGCGGTGATCGTTTCGTGGCCCAGCTTCTCGACGATGCGCTGGATGCCGAGCAGCTGCGACGGCGAATCGTCGACGATCAGGATGCGTGCCATGTGTCCCCCCTTGGATAGCCGAGTGTAGTGGCAGCGACGCGCGGCCGGAAAGCGCTGCGCGTCACAAACCCCCGGCGGCGTCTACGCGGCCGCATCCAGCCGCACCACGGTGCGCCCGAACGACTGCCCGGCCAGCATCGTCGCGAACACCTCGGGCAGCCCGGACAGGTCCACCTCGCGGGTGCAGATCGCGTCCAGGTGGCGCGGTTTCCAGTCGCTGCCCAGGTGCTGCCAGATCCGGTCGCGCAGGTCGCGCGCGGTGCCGGCGGAGCCGATGCCTAGCAGCGACACGCCGCGCAGGATGAACGGCATCACCGTCATGTCCAGCTCCGGGGTCGCGGCCAGCCCGGCGCTGGCGACGTTGCCGTACGGCGCCGTCTGCGCCAGCAGGCTGGTCAGCATCGCCCCGCCGACGTTGTCCAGGCCGCCGCCGAAGCGCACCGACTCCAGCGGGCGCTTGCTCTGCAGCGCGTCGCGGCCCAGCACCTGGCTGGCGCCCAGCGCCTTCAGGTGCTCGGCGCGGTCGGCCTTGCCGCTGACCGCGTGCACCTCGAAGCCGGCGCGGCTGAAGATGTCGATCGCCAGCGAGCCGACCCCGCCGGTGGCGCCGGTCACGCACAGCGGGCCGTGGTCCGGGGTCTGCCGGTTGTCGAGCAGGCGCAGCAGCGCCAGCGCCGCGGTGAAGCCGGCGGTGCCCAGCACCATGCTCTCGCGCAGGCTCAGCCCGGCCGGCAGCGGCACCACCCACTTGGCCTCCAGCCGCGCGTACTGGCTGTAGCCGCCGTCGCGGGTCTCGCTCAGGCCGCAGCCGGTGACCAGCACCGCATCGCCCTCCTTGAACCCCGGGTCGGTCGAGGCGACCACGTGCCCGGCCACGTCGATGCCGCCCACCAGCGGGAAGCGGCGCAGGATCTTGCCCTGGCCGGTGCCGGCCAGCGCGTCCTTTAAGTTCACCGACGACCAGGCGCCGCGGATCACCACTTCGCCCGGGCTGAGCTGGTCCAGGGCCACCGGCTCGACCGCGGCGCGGTAGCCGGCGTCGTCCTGGTGGATGCGGAAGGCGGGGAAGCTGGCGGGGACGGACATGGCGAAAACCTTGGTCGGCGCGACGGAATGCACCAAGATAGCCCTTTCGAAACGTCGGATCTGCCCCATCTTGTAGAATCGGCGACTCACTTACGGTGACCGGCGCGGACCGACGCGCCGCCACCTTTCCTTCTTGGAGCATGCATGGCCTGGAATACACCCGGCGGCAAGGGCACAGACGGCCCGGACAATAACGGGCGCAATCCCTGGAAGCCGCGTGGCGGCAATGGCGGCGGCAGGTGGGGCGGGATGCCCGGTCCCTTGAAGGATCTGTTCGGCGGCGACGGCGGCAACATCGGCCGTTGGGTGCTGGGCGCGGCGGTGCTGCTGCTGCTGTTCAGCAGCTTCCAGCTGATCGGTGAGCAGCAGCGCGGCGTGGTGCTGCGCTTCGGCCAGTTCTCGCGGATCCTGCAGCCCGGCCCGAACTTCAAGCTGCCGTGGCCGATCGAGTCGGTGCGCAAGGTCAACGCCACCGAGATCAAGACCTTCAGCAACCAGGTGCCGGTGCTGACCCGCGACGAGAACATCGTCAGCGTCTCGCTCAACGTGCAGTACCGCATCGACGACCCGCGCATGTACGTGTTCGGCTCGCGCGACGCCGACCAGGTGCTGGAGCAGGCCGCGCAGAGCGCGGTGCGCGAGCAGGTCGGCCGCGCCGACCTCAACGTGGTGCTCAACAACCGCGGACCGATGGCCACCGCCGCCCGCGAGCGGCTGCAGGCCGCGCTCAGCGCCTACCGCACCGGCCTGATCGTGACCGGGCTGACCCTGCCCGACGCGCGTCCGCCGGAAGAAGTGAAGCCGGCCTTCGACGAGGTCAACGGCGCGCAGCAGGTCAAGGAACGGCTGATCAACGAGGCCCAGGCCTACGCCGCCAAGGTGGTGCCGGAAGCCCGCGGCCAGGCCGCGCGCACCCGCACCGTCGCCGAAGGCTACAAGGAAGCGTCGATCGCCCGCGCGCAGGGCGACGCCGAACGTTTCACCCTGCTGCAGCAGCAGTACCAGAACGCGCCCGACGTCACCCGCAAGCGGCTGTGGCTGGAGACAGTGCAGAAGGTGCTGTCGGAGAACCGCAAGGTCATCGGCGGCGACGGCCGTCAACTGATCTATGTGCCGATGCCGGCCGACGGCAAGGGCGCCAGTGCCGCGCCGCCGGCCTCCAGCAGCGGCGGCGTGCCGACGCTGCCGCAGGACGTCCTGATGCCGTCGCTGTCCAGCAGCTCGGCCGAGAGTATCCGCAGTCCGGAGCGCACGCCGCGCCCGAACGGCCGTGAGGAGGTGCAGCGATGAGAATTTCCCTGTGGGCGGGCGTAGCCGTGGTGGCGCTGTTCGCGCTGCTCAGCTCGGTGTTCGTGGTGCGCGAGGACCAGACCGCGATGGTGCTCAACCTGGGCCGCGTGGTCCGCGCCGACCTCAAGCCGGGGCTGCACTTCAAGCTGCCGCTGGTGGAGACCGCGCGCGTGTTCGACCGCCGTTTCCAGGTGCTGGACACGCCGCCGGCGCGCTACTTCACCGCCGAGCAGAAGGACGTCAGCGTCGACTTCTTCGCCATCGGCTACATCTCCGACGTGCGCGCGTTCTACCGCGCCACCGGCGGCGACGAGAAGGTGGCCAACGCGCGCCTGGCGCCGATCATCATCGATTCGCTGCGCAACCAGATCAACGCGCGCACGCTGCAGCAGCTGGTGTCCGGCGATCGCAGCGAACTGATCGCGCAGCAGCTCAGCGCGATCAACGCCGCCGGCAAGACCCTGGGCATGCAGATCACCGACCTGCGCATCAAGCAGATCGACCTGCCGACCGACAGCCAGGTGATCACCGACGTGTACGAGCGCATGCGCGCCCAGCGCAAGCAGGAAGCCAGCAAGCTGCGCGCCGAGGGCGAGGAGCAGGCGCTGACCATCCGTGCGCAGGCCGATCGCGAGAGCACGGTGCTGGTCGCCGAGGCCGAGCGCGACGCGCAGAAGCTGCGCGGCGAAGGCGACGCGCAGGCCGCCAGCATCTACGGCAAGGCCGGCTCCGCCGACCCGTCGTTCTACGCGTTCTACCGCAGCCTGGAGGCCTATCGCGGCGCCATGGCCGACGGCAACGCGGTGATCGTGCTGGACAAGAACGATCCGTTCTTGCAGTACCTCAAGAGCGAGCGCTGATAGAGGCCGGGATTTGGGATTGGGGATTCGCAGAGCGGGTCCCGATTTCCGGTGGCGATTGCATCCGGCTGCTCTTGTAGGAGCGGCTTTAGCCGCGACAGGCATTCCGAAGAAAGCCCGTCGCGGCTAAAGCCGCTTCTGCGGGTTGCGTACGCGCCACCCTGCTGCTCACCCATCCGCCCCTTTCTGAGAACCCCATGCACGATCTGATCGCCGCGGTGTGCCTGATCGTCATCTTCGAGGGCCTGATCCTGCTGGTCGCGCCGGACGCGTGGAAGCGGCTGGTGCAGCAGATGCTGGCCATGCCGGCGGCGCAGTTGCGGATCGCCGGCGGCGTCGCCCTGGCGGTGGGGCTGCTTGCCCTGTGGTGGGTCCGCGGCTGAGCCGCGCCGTCCCCGCGTCCGCTGAACGCGGCGCCCGAGGGGGTGGTGACGGTCACCCAAAACCCGGATAATGCACAAAAGCCGGCCGGGCTCGCTCCACAAGAGCGCCTCGACCGGCTTTTTCCGTGTATGGGCCTGCCGCCGCCTGGACGCTCCCCGATGGAGCGGCCGTACCGGCGCCGGCAAGACCCCTGCATGGCCACCACACCCGTGCGGCCCCGACGGCCGCGCAGCAAACCAGGAGTTACCCAGCCATGGGTCAGTCAGTTGTCGTGCTCGGCGCCCAGTGGGGCGATGAAGGCAAAGGCAAGATCGTCGATCTGCTCACCGAGGAAATCGGCGCCGTCGTGCGCTTCCAGGGCGGCCACAACGCCGGCCACACCCTCGTCATCAACGGCAAGAAGACCGTCCTGCACCTGATCCCATCCGGCATCCTGCGCGAAGACGCGCTGTGCCTGATCGGCAACGGCGTGGTGATCTCCCCGGCCGCATTGATCAAGGAAATCAGCGAATTGGAGGGAGCAGGCGTGGAAGTGCGTTCGCGCCTGAAGATCTCCCCGGCCGCGCCGCTGATCATGCCGTACCACATCGCCCTGGATCAGGCCCGCGAGAAGGCCGCCGGCGGCAAGGCCATCGGCACCACCGGCCGCGGCATCGGCCCGGCGTACGAAGACAAGGTGGCGCGCCGCGGCATCCGCATCGCCGACCTGCATTACCCGCCGCAGCTGGAAGAACTGCTGCGCACCGCGCTGGACTACCACAACTTCGTGCTGACCAAGTACCTGGGCGTGGACGCGGTCGATTTCCAGAAGACCTTCGACGAAGCCCTGGCCTTCGGCGAATACGTGCAGCCGATGAAGTACGACGTGGCCGGCATCCTTCACGACCTGCGCAAGCAGGGCAAGCGCGTGCTGTTCGAAGGCGCGCAGGGCGCGCTGCTGGACATCGATCACGGCACCTACCCGTACGTCACCAGCTCCAACACCACGGTGGGCGGCGCGCTGGCCGGCACCGGCGTCGGCGCCGATGCCATCGACTACGTGCTCGGCATCGCCAAGGCCTACGCCACCCGCGTCGGTGGCGGTCCGTTCCCGACCGAACTGGACGACGAAGTGGGCCAGGGCATCCGCGACCGCGGCGCCGAGTACGGCGCCTCCACCGGCCGCCCGCGCCGCTGCGGCTGGATGGACATCGTCGCGCTCAAGCGCGCCGTCGCCATCAACGGCATCTCCGGCCTGTGCATCACCAAGCTCGACGTGCTCGACGGCATGGAGAAGCTGAAGATCTGCATCGCCTACGAATACCGCGGCAAGCGCACCGAGTACGCCCCGCTGGACGCGCAGGGCTGGGAAGAGTGCACCCCCGTGTACCTGGAGTTCCCCGGCTGGACCGAGAACACCCACGGCATCACCGTGTGGGACGAACTGCCGCCCGCCGCCCGCGCCTACCTGCGCGCGCTGGAGGAACTGGCCGGCTGTCCGATCTCCATCGTCTCCACCGGCCCGGACCGCGACCACACGATGGTGCTGCAGGATCCGTTCGCGTGAGTTGAGGCAGTTGCTCGGAATACGAAAAGCCCCGCTCCGGCGGGGCTTTTTCGTTGAGTCGCCTGGAGCCTGGCGGCTCGTTGCAAGCAAAGCCGAGGATGTTTACCTAGAACAGCTCGCCGCCATCGCCGCCATCCGCCGATCTCTGCTAAAGCCGCTTTCTTTGGTCAGCTGAGCTGACCCAACCCGGCCGGCTGCCTGCAGCTGTACCACACATGTGCTACATTGCCTTGAACCCATCGCCGGGAGCCCCGCATGAGCACCACCACCATCCGCCTGCCGGACGCGCTCAAGGCCCGCATCGCCAAGGCGGCGGAAGCGGCCGGCACCACGGCGCACAATTTCATTCTAGAAGCCATCGCCGAGAAGGCCGAGCTGGCCGAGCGGCGCGCCGACTTCCACGCCCAGGCCGATCAGCGCTGGGCCGAGTTCCTGGAGACGGGTGAGACCATCCCGTGGGACGAGGCGCGCACCTACTTCCGCGCCCGGGTTGCAGGAAAGCCTGCGAAGCGGCCAGTGGCGCGCAAGCTGGAAGGCTGAGGTGACGCGCATCCGCTTCGCTCCCGGTGTGATCGAGGACCTGGAGCGGATCGCCGCGTATTTGCGCGACCACGAGAGCGAGCACGCAGAAGAGAGAGCCGAGGAGATCGTCAGCGCGTTCGACGTGCTGGCAGGCAATCCGTTGATCGGCCGCCCGATCCATGGAGACAACCGCGAACTGGTGATGGGCCGCGGTTCGCACGGGTACGTGGCGTTGTATCGCTATGTGGATGTGACCGACACGGTGGTCGTGCTGGCGCTCCGCGCACAGCGGGAGGCGGGCTATGCACGTGATGCATGAAACCGACGCCGACACTCGCGCATGGCATCGACATGCGGACTGGCGCGGAAGGCGACATCCTGAAAAGCGCATGGCAGGGGAGGAGGCGCAGCGTCCTGTGGCGCGCGAGCTGGCCAGATAGCATGGCGCATAGTCCGCTTGCTTGATCGAGGCAATTGATTCGGAGACGAACAGCCCCGCTTCGGCGGGGCTTTTTTGTGGGGCATGCCTGGGCACTGCTACGGCTGTGCTAGCGTTCTGCGCGCAACAAGCACGACGACATTCCAACAAGGAAGACCGCTGATGTTCGCAGCACTGTTCGACAAGCTGTTCAATCGCAAGCCGAGTCCGGATGCGTTCGCCAAGCTGTTCGGGGATGCGCTGCGTGCGCAGGGCTACCCGGACGAACTGACCTACCGGCCGGACGAGTTCCGCCTTGCCGACCAGCGCGGGCGCATCATCAACCTGCACAACGCCTATCACGCCTATACCACGGCCGATCGCCAGGGCCGGGTCGAAGTGCTGCGCAGCTATGTCGCGGCCTTCGTGGAAGGGCACAACGAGGAAAACGAGACCAAGACCTTCGAGCAGGTGCGGCCGACGCTGATGCCGGTGATTCGCCACCGCGGCATGTTTGAGGAAATGCGCCTGGACCATGTCCGCCAGCACGGCTGGGAGGCACCCTTCACGGTCGTCTGCCGCGAGGTGGCCGAGGACTGCGTCGAACTGCTGGCGATTGACCGCCCCGAATCGACCTCGACCCTGACCCAGGGGCCGGAAGACGCGTGGGGCATCACCTTCGAGGAAGGCCTGGCCATCGCCCGCGACAACCTGCGCGATGCCACGCCGGACCGCTTCGTGGAGGTCGCGGCAGGCATCTTCCGCGGCGCCTGGCAGGATGCCTACGACACCAGCCGCGCCTTGCTGCCCGACGTGCTGCAGCGCGTCCCGGTGAAGGGGCGGCCGGTGTTCATGCTGCCCACGCGCGATTGCCTGCTGGTGGTGGGCGACCGCGACGAAACGGCGATGGCCGGCATGCTGGAACTGAGCCTGGAAGCCGCCGCGAACGGCCGCTGCATCTCCTCGCTGGCATTCGCCTACGACGACGACCGCCGCATCGTCCCCTTCGCGTTGCCGCAGCCCGAACACCGGCGCCGCCAGGGCGACCTGCGGCGGTTGATGGATGCCTCCACCTATTCCATGCAGAAGGAATTCCTGGAAAAGATCCACGAAGCGAACCAGGAGGACGTCTTCGTCGCCTCCTACCGCGTGTTCGAGGAGAACGACGGCAGCGGGCATCAATTCTCGCTGGCCACGTGGACCCAGGGCGTGGACACCTCGCTGCCCCAGGCCGAGCGCATCGCTTTCGTTTCGCCGAAGGAAGGCCAGGATGCGGACATGGTGTTCGTGGACTGGGACAAGGCCGCGGCCGTGGTTGGCGACCTGATGGAGTCGGAGCCTGGCTTCTACCCACCGCGTTTTCGTGTGCGGAGCTTTCCGAGCGAGGCGCAGTTGCGGCAGTTGGCGCCGGTTTAGGCGGCGGCGCAGCCCGCATCGCAAGCGTCCGCCAAGCCCACAGACGACGGAAGGCGCGCCGAGAGAAAAGCCCAGTGGCATAAAGCCCCTCTCCCCCCGGGAGAGGGGTTGGGGTGAGGGTCCGTCACCAAGCGCCATCCCGCACTACGCGCGATCAGGCTGCTTGAAAGACGCGCGATCTGATCGCCCCCAGCCTTGCAAATGCCCAAATTGGGCAGTAACGTGCCCATTATGGGCATGAAGGCCGACACCACCACTCCGAAGACCGCCACGCCGCACGTGCCAGCCGCACGGCCATCGGGCATGGCCGACGCCCTGTTCACCCGCACCCAGCAGCGCGTGCTGGCCTTGTTGTACGGCCAGCCGCAGCGCGATTTCGGCATGAACGAACTCATCGCCGCCACCGGCGCCGGCTCCGGCGCCGTGCAACGCGAACTGGCCAAACTGGCCGACGCTGGCCTGCTCAGCGTGCAGCGCACCGGCAACCAGCGGCGCTACCAGGCCGACCCGCGCTCGCCCATCCACCAGGAACTGCTGGGCATCGTGCAGAAGACCGTAGGCCTGGCCGGCCCGCTCGGCGAGGCCCTGCAGCCCATCGCCGCGGACATCGTGGCCGCCTTCGTCTACGGCTCCGTCGCCAAGCGCAGCGACACCGCGCGCAGCGACATCGACCTGATGGTGATCTCCGACACGCTGGGCTATGCCGACCTGATGCGCGCGCTGGATGGCATGCAGGCGCGGCTGGGCCGCCCGGTCAACCCCACCCTGTACACGCGTGCCGATTACGCCAAGCGGCTGCGCGACGAAAACGCATTCCTGCAGCGCGTGCTGCAGCAACCCAAGATCTGGGTGATCGGAGGCATGGATGACCTCGCCACTTGAAAACCTGTCCGGCCCCGGCAAGCAACTCAGCGCCGAACCGACCGACCCGCGCGAACTGGAAGGCCTGACGCGCTCGGGCCTGGCCCGCCTGGGCGACGCCAAGAACGCCTCGCTGGCCCTGGAAAGCCGATTCGAGCTGGCCTACAACGCCGCGCACGCGCTGTGCCTGGCGGCGCTGCGGCAAAGGGTTACCGCGCCAACAACCGCTACATCGTGTTCCAGGTGTTGCCGCACACCTTGGGCCTGGGGCCGGAGGTGTGGCGGGTGCTGGACAAGTGCCACCACCAGCGCAACGTCGCCGAGTACGAGGGCGAGTTGGATGTGAGCGAGCGGCTGGTGCTGGATTTGATTGCGGCGTGCGATGCGGTGCGGGTGGCGCTGGGGCTTAACGCATAAGCGAGCGCCGCCGCATGAAGCAACTATTCCTGCAAGGAGCATTGCAATGGCGAAATCCAATGATCGAAATATCCGGTCCACGACAGCGATGAAAGCTGCATCCTTTCCTGCACCCCGCGTCGATCCAGCGCTGTCCGAGGAAGGGGAGGGTGCGCTGCATTTCGTCGCGCGTGGGTTGGCATCCCGCGACAAGGCCAGCCAATCAGGCGGCTATGTCGAGGCAAACGACGTGCTGGCGGCGCTGCAGTCCCGGTTGGAAGCGGCGCGCAAAGGCTAAACCCAAGAGTCTGGCGGTAAGCCCCAGCGTGAAGGCGGCTATCATTGAGCATGCGTCCCGCACCCAAGACAACGGAGACATGGAAAAGCCGATGGCCAACATCACCAAGCGTCGCAAAGGCGAGCTGATCCGCATGCTGTTCCAGATCCTGAAGGCGCAGCCGGAGGGAATGCGGGCCAGCGAAGCGTTGGAGATGTTGGCGAAGCAGGCCACGTTGACCGAGTACGAGGAAGGCAACTACGAAACCGGCGGCCGCCGCTTCGAGAAGATCGTGCGGTTCAGCACCGTGGCGCCGGTGAAGGCCGGTTGGCTGGTCAAGGACAAGGGCATCTGGACGCTGACGCCCGAGGGCGAAGCCGCCTTGCACGCCTATCCCGACCCGGAGCAGTTCAACCGCGCGGTCGGTCAGCTCTACACGAAATGGAAGAGCGCCCAGCCCGACCCCATCGAAGGCGAAGAGGGCGAGGAAGAGATCGCCGAGGGCTCGGCCACCATCACCCTGGAAGAAGCCGAGGAAATGGCGTGGACCGAGATCGAGGCGTATCTGGCGGCGATGCCGCCTTACGAGTTCCAGGAACTCGTCGGCTCACTGCTGAAGGCGATGGGCTATCACGTCGCCTGGATCGCCCCGCCCGGCAAGGACGGAGGCACCGACATCATTGCCTACAACGACCCGCTCGGCACCCGGCCGCCGCGCATCAAGGTGCAGGTCAAGCGCAACGCCAACTCCCCGCGCATCGACGTGATGGGTCTGCGCAGCTTCATGGCCGTGCTCGGCGAGGGCGACGTGGGCCTGTTCGTGGCCCTGTCCGGCTTCACCAAGGATGCGGACTACGAAGCACGGCAGTCGCATCGCCGCATCAACCTGATCGATGCGCGCAAGCTGCTGGGTCTGTGGACCGCCCACTATGCCCAGCTCGACGATGTCGCCCGCACCCGCATGCCGCTCAAGCCTGTATGGTTTCTTGCTGGGGATGACTGAATAAAACAATATTAATCAATGACTTGTGTGAATTTGGCCCGGGTCGCGCAACGCCGGAGCGCTGAAACTCTCTCTATCGCGCGGCTAAGATCCTCTTGACATGCGTTCGCTATATTGCAAATATAGCAAACATGACAAATACAGCCTCTCTCGCCGCGACGCTTCGCGCGATCCGCGCAGAACTCACTCTCACCCAGGAACAGCTCGCCGACCGTCTTGGGGTCTCCTTTGCCACCGTCAATCGCTGGGAAGGCGGCATCAGCAAGCCGCAACGTGCAGCACAGGAGGCAATTGCCGCGCTCGCGCTGGAGGCCGGTGTGTCGGAGGTTTCCGCCGCAGGTGAGGTGCAGGCTTCTGTCTCTGCAACGCCTCGCCGGGGGCGGCGGGCGGCGGCCGCTCCCACCACCAAGCCGATGGAGCAAATGCTGTGGGATGCCGCCTGCTCCATTCGGGGCGAGAAGGACGCGGCCAAGTTCAAGGACTACCTGCTGCCACTGCTGTTCCTCAAGCGCCTGTCCGACGTGTTCGACGACGAAATCACGCGCTTGGCCGAGGACTACGGCGACCGCGCCACCGCGCTGGAAATTGCCGAATCCGACCACTCGCTGCTGCGCTTCTACCTGTCGCCAGAAGCGCGCTGGTCCGTGCTCAGTGGGCGCGAAGTCTACGACTGGCCCGTGGACGACAAAGGCCGCAGCACTGCCCCGCGCGACATCGGCGAACACCTTACCCGCGCCGTGCGCGCCGTTGTAAAGCACAACCCCGACCTGTCCGGCGTGCTGGACGTGGTGGATTTCGCCGCCGAGCGCAACGGCGAGCGCGACATCAACCCCGCCAAACTGCGCGGCGTGGTCGAAACGTTCTCCGATCCACGCTATCGCCTCGGCCTGGCGGACGTGCAGCCGGACTTTCTGGGGCGCGCCTACGAATACCTGCTGCGCAAGTTCGCCGAAGGCTCCGGCCAGAGCGCGGGCGAGTTCTTCACGCCCACCGAGGTGGGCTTCCTGATGGCGCACATCCTGCGCCCGCGCCCCGGCGAAACCTGCCACGACTACGCCTGTGGCTCGGCGGGATTGCTGATCAAAATGCAGCTCGTTGCCCGCGAACTCGACCCTACCAGCCGTGTGCCCGTGAAACTGAGTGGCCAGGAATTGCAGGCCGAAAGCTACGCCGTGGCACGCATGAACGCCATCATCCACGACATGGAGGTGGAGCTGGCGCGCGGCGACACCATGATCAATCCCAAGTTCCGCGACGCGGCGGGCAGGATTCGCGGCCACGACATCCTCATCGCCAACCCGATGTGGAACCAGCCCTTCATCCCGGACCTGTTCAAGAACGACCCATTCGAGCGGTTCCAGGCGGCGGGCGGCGCCACCAGCGGCAAGGGCGATTGGGCCTGGTTGCAGCACACCCTGGCCGCGATGGACGAGGCTGGCCGTGCCTGCGTGGTGCTGGACACCGGTGCGGTCACGCGCGGCAGCGGCAGCAAGAACGAGGACAAGGAGCGCAACATCCGCAAATGGTTCGTGGACCGCGACCTGATCGACGGCGTGATCCTGCTGCCCGAAAACTTGTTCTACAACACCACCGCAGCGGGTGTGATCGTGGTGCTCAACAAGCGCAAGCCTGCCGCGCGCAAGGGCAAGATCCATCTGCTCAATGCCAGTCGGTATTTCCGCAAGGGTAAGCCGAAGAACTACCTGCCCGAGGAAGCTATTCGCACGCTAGCAGCGATGTATCTGAAGGGTGAGCCGGTCGTGGGTGAGATGGCTGTCATCACTGCGCAGCAGGCGGAGGAAGAAGCGGACTACAACCTTAGTCCGAGTCGCTGGGTTGCTCAGTCCAGCACCACTGGTGTTGCGTCGATCTCATCGCTAGTTAAGAAGCTGGCGAAGCTTGATGGCGAAGCGCACCAACTTTCGGCGTCCATTGCGAAACTGCTTGCGGGAGTTGCCGATGAGTCTCCTTGACCTGGCCAACCAAGATGGCAGAGCTTGGTTGCGCATCGGCGATAGCTACGGCGTCACCAAGAAATCGCGCGAACTCGACGTTCGCTCGCACGCGGCCATTCCGTTTATTCCGATGGAGTTGATTCCGCAAGGCGGAGCTTATGAGCCGGCGTTCACCCTTAAATCGCCGGACGCATTGACGAGCGGAACTTACTTTGAGCGCGGTGATGTGCTTGTCTCAAAAATCACGCCTTCCTTTGAAAATGGGAAGCAGGCGTTCGTGCAGTCGTTGCCGCTACCATTTGGCTACGCCACAACGGAAGTGATTCCGCTGCGCCCGCTCGCGAGCGGTAAGCACGATCCGCGTCTGTTGTTCTTCTACCTGCTGCATCCTGATGTGCGCCACTTTGTTGCCGAGCGCATGGAAGGTTCGACCGGGCGGCAGCGCGTGCCCGAAAGTGTGTTGCTCGACCTGCCGATGCCGGATCTTGATCCGCAAGAGCAAAAGCAAGCGGCTGACGCACTAGAGTTAATACAGGCGGCAATGTCGGTCGAGGACAAGGCCGCGCAGAGCGCGCAAGAGCTCAAGCACGCCTCTATGACCCAATTGTTCGCCCGCGGCCTGCGCGGCGAGGCGCAGAAGGAGACCGAGATCGGGCTGATGCCGGAAAGCTGGGATGTGGTCAGCTTCAGCACGGTGCGGGAGTGGCTGCAATACGGCACGTCGGTTCATTGCTCCACGCAGCAGCAACGCTATCCGGTGTTGCGGATTCCTAATTTGGAGCCTGGTCAAGTAAATGCAAACGACCTCAAGTATTGCAACCTCTCTGAAGCTGAAGCCGGGAAGTATCTTCTACAAAGCGGCGACTTGCTTTTCATCCGCACCAATGGTGTGTTGGAGCGTCTGGGTGCTTGCGCTGTCTATCAGGGGCAGCCGCAGAAATCGCTATTTGCGTCGTATCTAATTCGCGCTCGCCTCAAATCGAGTGTTGTTCCACGATTTGTCGCCTACTTCTACGCATCGCACATTGGCACATCACAAGTCGCCGGCCGCGCCACGCCTGCATCGGATGGTAAGTACAACCTCAACACCGGAACCATTGATTCGCTGCCGCTTCCACTGCCTCCCACTCTCGATGAGCAACGCGAAATCGTCACCATCTTAGACGCCATCGACCGCAAAATCGCGCTCCATCGCCAAAAGCGCGCGGTGCTGGAAGAACTGTTCCAGTCTCTGCTGCACAAGCTTATGAAGGGCGAAATCCGCGTCGCCGATCTCGACTTGTCGGCACTGCCTATTACCACGCCACAAGTCGCTGAGGCCACGGCATGAACAAGCCCTTGAAAATCAGTGAAGCAGGCACCGTGCAGTTCCCGATGGTGCGTCACGCGGCAGACATCGGCTGGACGACGATCTCGCCCGACGATGCACGCGCCAAGCGCGGCGGCGATGGCGGCACCTTCTTCCGCGACGTGCTGGAAAGCAAACTCGCGGCCTTCAACCCGTGGCTGACGGCGGACGCGGTGCGTGCCATCGTCGAAACGCTCGACGCGCTGCCCGCCAGCATCGAAGGCAACCGCGAACTGCTGTCGTGGCTGCGCGGCGAACGCGCCTGGTACGACGATGCCGAAAAGCGCCACCGCGCGGTGACGCTGATCGACTTCGAGCATCCGGCAGGCAATGCCTTTCACGTCACGTGGGAATGGAAGAGCAAGTCGCCGGCGCGGCCCAAGGGCAACCGCGCCGACGTGATGTTCGTGGTCAACGGTGTGCCGGTGGTTATCGTCGAGCACAAGAACCCGAAGGATGGCGGTGCCATCGAGCGGGCCATCCAGCAAGTGCGCCGCTACGAACTGGAAACGCCGGAGCTGCTGGCGACCACGCAGTTGTTCAACGTCACGCACCTGCTCGACTACTGGTATGGCGTGACGTGGAATGCCAACCGTCGCGACATGGCACGCTGGAAACAGGCGCCGGAGGAAAGCTACCGCTTCGCGGTGCAGGCGTTCTTCGAGCCGAGCGAGTTCCTGCGCACGTTGCAGCACTGGATTCTGTTCTACGTGCAGGACGGCGAAACCCGCAAGTCCGTGCTGCGCCAGCACCAGCGCCGCGCGATCGACGCCATCCTGGCGCGCTGCGCAGACCCGGCCAAGACGCGCGGCCTGGTCTGGCACACGCAAGGCTCGGGCAAGACCTTCACGCTGCTGACGGCGGCGCGGCAGATCCTGGAGGACAAAGCACGCTTCCACAATGCCACCGTGCTTCTGATCGTGGATCGCACCGAGCTCGAAGGCCAGTTGAAGGGCTGGGTGGAGCGGCTGCTGGGCGAGATGCAGGCGCAGGACATCGCGGTGGAGCGCGCCAACAACAAGGCGAAGTTGCAGCAACTTCTGGATGCGGACTTTCGCGGCCTCATCATCTCGATGATCCACAAGTTCGAGGACATCAGGAAGGATAGCTGCGCCCGCGACAACGTCTATGTCTTCATCGACGAGGCGCACCGCTCGGTGGCGAAGGACTTGGGCACCTACCTGATGGCGGCGTTGCCCAAGTCCACCATCATCGGTTTCACTGGCACGCCGATCGCGCGCAGCGCACAGGGCGAAGGGACGTTCAAGATTTTCGGCACGCAGGACGACGCCGGCTACCTGGACAAGTACTCGATTGCCGAGTCTATCGCCGACGAGACCACGCTGCCGATCAAGCACGTGATGGCGCCCAGCGAAATGACCGTGCCCGCCGAGCGGCTGGACAAGGAGTTCTTCGCGCTTGCCGAAAGCGAAGGCGTATCGGATGTGGAGGAGCTCAACAAGGTGCTCGACCGCGCCGTGGGGCTGCGCACCTTTCTGACTGCCGACGACCGCATCGAGAAGGTGGCTGCCTTTATCGCAGAACACTTCAAGGAAAACGTGCTGCCGCTGGGCTATAAGGCGTTTGTGGTGGCAGTGAACCGGGAAGCCTGTGCCAAGTACAAACAGGCGCTGGACAAGCTGTTGCCGCCGGAGTGGAGCGAACCCGTCTATACCCAGAACGCAGCCGATGTGATCGACCGCCCGCTGGTGGCGAAGCTGCAGCTTTCCGACGAGGCCGAGGAACAGGCGCGCCTGCTGTTCAAGAAGCCCGCCGAAAACCCGAAGATTCTGATTGTCACCGACAAGCTGCTCACCGGCTACGACGCGCCGCCGCTGTATTGCCTCTACCTCGACAAGCCGATGCGCGACCATGTGCTGCTGCAGTCCATCGCGCGCGTGAACCGGCCTTATGTAGATGCCAACGGCGTGCAGAAGCGGGTGGGGCTGGTCGTGGACTTCGTCGGCGTGCTGCGCGAGCTGAAGAAGGCGCTGAAATTTGATTCCAGCGACGTGGGTGGCGTGATTGAGGATCTGGACGTGCTCTTGCAGGACTTCCTGCGCCGCATCGCACAGGCCAAGCAGGACTACCTGGACGCCAATGTAGAGGGCGCGCCAGACGAGCGGCTGGAAAAATTGGTATTCGGACGCTTCCTTGAACCCGAAGCGCGCAAGACATTCTTCGAGCACTACAAGGAAATCGAGGCGCTGTGGGAAATCCTTTCGCCCTCGCCGGAGCTGCGCGACCACATCACCAGCTACAAGCAGTTGAGTCAACTGTATGCAGCGGTGCGCAATGCCTATGCCGAGAAGGTCGGCTTCATCGCCGACCTGGCCTACAAGACGCGCCGTCTGATCGAGGAAAGTGCCGAACAGCAAGGCTTGGGGCGCCTCACCAAGAGCGTGACCTTTGATGTAGCCACCCTCCAATCCTTGCGCGGCGACAAGGGCAGCGACGAAGGCAAGGTCTTCAATCTCGTGCGCGGCTTGCAGCAGGAAATCGACGCAGACCCTGCCGCCGCGCCCGTACTTCAACCGCTGAAAGACCGGGCCGAACGCATCTTGAAGGACTTGGAGGAGCGCAAAACCACCGGTTTGGCAGCAATGGATCAGTTGGCAGCACTGGCGACGGAAAAGGAAGCCGCGATGAGGGCGGCCCGTGACAGCGGTTTGTCCGCTCGCGCCTTTGCTGTGGCCTGGGTGCTGCGTGACGACAAGGCCGTCAGGGCGGAAGCCCTCGATCCGATGCTTTTGGCCAAGGAGGCTGAGGAGCTACTTGGCCGATTCCCGAATGCGCTTGTCAATGCCGACGAGCAGCGGCGACTACGAGCGGCGATGTATAGGCCATTTCTGGCTTTGGCTGCGACTGAACGGGCACGCGTCGTGGACCTCGTCATTCGGATACTGCTTATGGAGGGTGACAAGTGAAGCCCTCAAGTTATCCCGCGCAGGATCTGAAGCGTCGCGTGATGACATGGGCGGTTAAGTTGAAGGTGAATCCGCGTGGCGTGCGCTTACAAGAGATGCGCCAGAAGTGGGGGTCATGTTCGTCGTCAGGAACCATTACTTTGGCTATCGACCTGCTTGATCGAGACGAGCAATTTCAAGACTACGTTATTGTCCATGAGTTGTTGCATCTTCGCTATTCAACGCATGGAAAAGTGTTTAAAGCATTGATGAGCGCCTATGTGCCGCGCTGGCGTCAATTCGATGTGGAAACTCCTGCCGGTGTCTGCGGGCGAGCGTCGAGGTCGGGAAAGAAATTTTCTCTTGTCAAAAAATGATCTGTCAATCAGCTGTCGGCAATGCGTTGGGCGGCGTGCGCTTACCTCTTGAGCGATCCGAAATCGACCCGACTTCTCTTGACGCGACACTTGGCCAGTAGCGAGTTGCAAAACGGAGCCTCGAACTCCGCACATGGCGGTACCCACTTCCGACAAACCGGCGGGTTTTTGTGCCTGCATGCTTTAAGAGTGTTGCAACTGACGCAATGTTTGTGTCGGGAGGGCTGTGAATAAAACGCCCACCAGGGGAATAGCCCCGCCGGCTGTGTGCGATTTCCAGCCTCCCGACTTCCCGTCCGCCATGGCGGCGGACGGCCACTTCATGGAAGGAGAGGCGACGATGTCGGAGTACAGAACGGACGATCTTGAAATGGCGGGCTATTTTCTGCCCGAAGAGAGCCAGTTCCGGCTGGTGCGGTTGGGCGAGTTCATCAAGTTCCTCGCAAGACTGTCAGAGCCACGCAGCGTGGCGGAGGAACGCGAGGCCGCACCGAAGGTGCGCACGGGTGAGCTGGCGGTGTGCATGGAACTGCTCGCGGAGCAGCTGGACATGGTACTGCGCGAGGTGTCGTGGCCGGCATGTCGTCAGTCTCCTTACTCGGGCCAGGATCTTGGCGCCGACACCGTGGACGCTTCGACGCGGGGGAGGGAGTGAGATGGCCGCTCCATCCTTTGCCTTCGGCCTGACCCTGAAGCAGGTGGACGCGCTCGACCGCCTGATGCGGACGATCACGGTCTATGGCGATGTGATCGCCGCGGGCAGTGCCGCTCATTTCGATCACCGGACCTTGCCTGTGCTTGGCGAGGCGATCTATGACGCGGCGCATGCGGTGCGCGGCATCCTTGATGAAGTGGCCAAGCAGAAGCTTTGAGCGACGCGGCGCAAGAGTGCGTTTGGCCCAGCTGCTCCGTGCGGCATGCCGATCCGGTCGGTTGGCACGCGGTCCCAAGAAAGTGTCTGCCTCCGTGCGGCGGACCTTGCGTATGCTTGGCCTCTGCCAGGAAACAGTGCGGCCAAGCGCCAAGGAACCACGATGCAGCAGAGCGAGGAGGCCGCCGCTGGCGGCGGCGAGGTCGGCGAGCGACCGGGGAAACGCAATGCGCCGGCCATGCCGCTGTGGCGCATGTTGCGCCAGACGTTCGGGGTGGACCTGAAATGGCTGGTGCCGTGTTGGGGTGGCGGCATGGTGCTGGCGCACTTCCTGCGCATCGGCTATGTGCCGTCGCTGTCGCTCGGCGATCTTGGCGTGGTGCTGAGTGCGGTGGCGTTGTTTGGTGCGATTGCGCTGCTCGGTTTTTTGGCAGTGCTTGCGCTGCCCGCGTGGGTGATCGGGATGCTGGTCGATCAGCACGTGCTGCCCGTCCCGTTGCGGCCGAGGCAGGACAATGCGCCACGCAAGGGATTGAAATCCTACTATCGGCGCGCGCAGGTTGCGCCGCGCCCGCGGCAGGAGCGCATCTTCGGCAGTATGTGGGTGTTCGCGGGAGCGGCATTGGTGAGTGCCGCGTACTACACCATCATGCTGCTCTGCGCGCGCTCGGGCTTCGGCGGTGTGGCGACCTATGGAGTCATCGCCGGCTTCTGCGTTGGTGCGATCACCTTGATGGTGCTGACCGTCGCCTGGGACTTTGATCGCGTCCGTCGGTTTTGGCCGATCTTGCGCAAGCGGCACAATACGTTCGTGTTGATGCTGCTGATGTACCTGGCCTTCTGGCCACTTGCCGCGTTTGCTGTCGATTACGTGGCGCCTCCCGTGCGGGGCAGGGACTGGTTCTATCTCGCGCTTTCTGCGCTGATGCTGGTCTTCGCCCATTGGGCGGTGTACGTGACCCATCGTATCGAGTGGTCAAGGCGGATTCGGGTTTTCGCGCCGACGCTGTTGATTCTGGTTGTCTACAGCGGCGCGCTGCTCGGCAGCGTGGACGTCACCGTGCGCAAGCTCGGCATCGGCATGCTGCCCGGCGTGCAGCTGCAGGTGACCGAGCAGGGCTGCCAGATCGCTAAGGCGGCGTGGCCGGCGGCGCAGTGCGACCGGGCGCAGCCGACGTCGGCCGTGTTCGTGTTGCGCTCGGTGGACGTGTTGACGCGGTTGGGTTCGGACTTCTATGTGGCGCCGCCCGGTGGACTCGGCGATGAACACAAGCCGCGCTTCCTAATTCCGGCGAGCCAGGTGCTGAGCTGGAGCAGGGTGGAAGCCCCGAAGAAGGAGGATGCCGCTGCGGCGGCGCAACCGGGCAAATGAAGCGGATAGCCGCTGCGCTGCGTAGGTGCTCGTAGGAAAGCGGCGGTGTGCGCCACTAAGCGGGGTGCTCGCCATCGCGCTTGCGTACCGCAACGCACGCCCTCTTCGCCATGACGCCACGCAGCAGCCGCCTTCACAGCTTGGGTCGTAGGCTCGGGCCATCCATGAGGAGGGTTCGACATGAGCAAGCACGATGACCATGCGCCGCATGGCACGCCCGATGGCAAGGACTCCGACACCGCGCCGGCCGATCCGCGGCAGGCGCCGCCGCGGCCGGATCCGCAGGCGGGCATCGACCGCGAGGTGGGCGACCTGGAAAACCCCGATGCGGTGGACGACGAGGGTGCGCTGCCGGGCCGTGCGGGTGGTGGCTTGGCGGGCGGCTGATGCGCGGCCAGCAGCGAACGCCGATGGTCGGCAGGCCACGCTGAAGCGATCGCTCGCAGGGAACGCCACGCGCGCTCCCGGCAAGCGACGTGCCGCGCTAGCGCACGTCTAGTTCCCAGCACAGCAGCGGCCCGTCTTCCGAGTCCACGCGCTCGCCGCTGCGGCGGAAGCCGTTGCGTTCCAGTACGCGCTGCGAGGCGTTGTTGTCCACGGCGGTGTCGGCGGTGAGCCGGTGCACGCGCGGATCGTGGCGTGCCCACTGGGCGACGGCGGCGACCGCGCGCGTGGCGGCGCCCTTGCCCCGGCGGGCGGCGGCGATGCCGTAGCCGATGTCCACGCTGCCCTGCGTGGGCAGGCGGGTAACGGAGCACAGGCCGATCACTTCGTCGTGTTCGACGATGAGCCAGGCCGCTGGGGCGAAGCGTTGGCCGATGGCGTGGGCGAGGTCGCCCAGCATGCGCAGGACTTCGGTTTCGGCGATGTGGCTGTCGGGGACGAGGCGGTAGTGGCGTGGCGCGCACGCGCGCAGCAGCGCGGCGAAGTCGCTTGGGGTGGCTTCGATGATCATGGTGTTCTCGACGTTGCGTCAGTGCCCTGGCGGGCAGGCGGGTCGAGACGCGGGGATGCGGACGAAGCCGCGGAGGGCCGCTAGCGGCGCTGTGTCCCCACCGTCGCGACCGGTGTGGTCCGAACTGCGATGACGGTGGACAAAGGCCTTCTCCTGATGGACGCGCCAACGTTAGCACGGGCCGTTGGCGCGGGGCGATCAGGCCGGCGGCCAAGCCGGCGCCGCAGTGGCGCCGGCCATGCGCGGATGCTGGCGGCATTCCGCATTACCGCACTTCGCGCCTCGCGCGCGCAGGGCGGCGCAAGCGCGGTCGCCAGCGCGAGGCTACAGCGCCTGCACCATCGGCCGCTGCTGCGCTTCCTGTGCCTGCACCTGGTTCTGCGCCTGTTGGTGCTCGCGCTCGTGCACTGGCGGGTCGGGCTGCTGCGCTTGTGCCTTGTCGAACGACTGCTCGACCGGGGTCTGTGCCGCTTCGGCGGTGGGCATGTGTGCGCGCAGCTTGGCCGGGTCGTCGGCGGCGCCTTGCACGATGAAGATGTTCTCGCCAGCTGCGGCGGTCTTGGTCTGCTGGCTGAGGGCGATTTGGTCGACGCTGCCGAAATTGTGCTGCTTGGCCAGCGCGTACAGGCTGGCGCTGACGCGGTCGTTGTCGGCCGGGTTCAGTTGGTCAGGGCCGTTCAGGCCTTCGACCTTGCCGCGGATCTGCTGCAGCATGGCCTGGTCCTGGGGCTCCGGGCGCGTCGGTTCGGCGGGTGCGGGCGCGCGTTGTCGGTCCTGGTCCGGTTGCTCGCGGTAGCGCAGTGCCTCGGTGCGTTCCTGCGACAGCATGCGGTTGCCGATGCCCGGTTCGATGCGGCCGGGGAAGTCGTTGACCGGTACGTCCATCAGTTCGCCGAAGGTGCGGTAGGCGGAGTTGCTGTTGACGGTCTCGCCGAACACCTTGAAGCCGTAGTTGGGGTAGTTCAGGTCCTGGGCATTGAGTTCGGGCACGGCGCTGACCGCGGTGTTCCAGCGCGCCAGGATCTGCTCCTTGTCGCCGGTGGCGACGGTGCGCGCCGGCTGGCCTTCCTGGATGTAGCTGGTGCTGTCGGGCTTGGCGCCGATGGCGTTGGCATAGCCGGCGTCGTGCGGGTAGTGCCAGGCGCGCAGCGAGTGCTTGCTCTCGTCGGTGCCGATGGGAATGGCTTCGCCGGTCTGGCGGTCGGTGGCCAGGCCGTGCAGTTCGGCCAGGGCGGTGCCGTGCTCGTCGCGTAGCACCCAGTAGTCGTGACCGGCAACGCCGGCAACGCCGAGCGATCTTGCTTCAATCGAATAATCGGGCATGTGGTTCTCCTTCCTTGGTGATCGGGGCTAGTGTGGTTGCGCGGCCACGCAGCTGTCCAGCGAGGCCTTGAGGTCCTTCATCGCCTGGTCCACGCCCAGGTCAACGAAGTAGGCGCCGGCGCCCTTGAGGGCGATCCTGGCCTGGCTGGCGCCTTGTGGGCGCTCGATGCGCATGCGGAAGCCGCTGCGGTTGGCTTCTTCGAAGTTGCCCGATTCCAGCACGCCCTTGGCGTCGTCCTTGCGCGTGACCTTGGGCCAGGAGCTGCTGGTCTCGGACAGCTTGGCAATGCTGGTCTCGGCGCAGGCGAACAGGCGCTGGGTCGGCAGGTCGGCGGGCACGACCAGGACGTCGGAGGCCATCGGGGTCTTCTTCGCGGCGGCGGACATGCTGCATGCGCCTGCGGCGAACAACAGGCCTGCGATCTGGGCGGCGACGAGCCACGGCTTCATGTGCTTCTCCTGGTATGCGGCCTGGCAGGTCGCACTGCGGCTGCGGCGAGGCGAGAGGCCCACTGTAATTGCGCCGGCTGCGCCTGTCGATTCGGCGCCTGGGCCGCAAGCGGGCCGGTGCAGGGCGCCGCGTTAGAGCCTGGCGCGGAACATGGATGCGATCTGCGCGGGCTGCCGCCGTGCGCGCCTATTCGCCGCCGCCGTTGGTCACCAGGCGTAGGAACACTTCGTGCTGGTAGCGGCTCATGCGCAGTTGCTGGCCGTTGTCCATGGTCACCACGTGGTGGCCGTTGAACCAGGGGTGGATGGCCTTGACCCGGCGCACGTTGATGATCGCCGAGCGGTGCACGCGGGCGAAGTGGCGCGGGTCCAGGCGCGCGGCGAGGGCGGCCATGGTCTCGCGCAGTTCGTGCACGGCGCCGGCGACGTGCAGCTGCACGGTGTTGCGGTTGGCCTTGATCCAGACGATGTCGTCGACGGCGACGAACACCACGTGTTCGTCCACGCGCACGGCGATGCGTTGCAGGTAGGCATCGCGCTGGCGCAGGGCGTCCAGCGCCTGCAGGAGCTGCGCGGGATTGCTGCCGGCGCCGCCCAGCCGTGCCTTGGCGCGCTGCAGGGTGGCGGCGAAGCGCTCGCGGCTGAAGGGCTTGACCAGGTAGTCCAGCGCGTTGGCTTCGAAGGCGCGCACCGCGTATTGCTCGTAGGCGGTGACGAACACGGTGGCGGGCATGCGCTCGGCGCCGATCCGCGCGACCACGTCCATGCCGGTCATTTCCGGCATCTGGATGTCGAGGAACACCAGGTCCGGCGAGTGCTCGCGGATCGCCGCCACCGCCGCGGCGCCGTCGCCGCATTCGCCGAGCAGGGCGATGTCGGCGTGTTCGCGCAACAGGCGCACGACGGCGTGGCGGGCGATCGGTTCGTCGTCGATGACCAGCGCGGTGATCGTCATGCAGGCACGTGCTCCGGCGCGTCTGCGGCGTCCTCCAGTTCGCGGAACGGCATGCGGATGCGGCACACCACGCCTTGCGGCCAGATCATGTCCAGGCGGATCTCGGCGGCGTCGCCGTACAGTTCCTTCAGCCGCAGCCGGGTGTTCGACAGGCCGATGCCGTGGCCGGCGGCGTCGCTGCTGTCGCCGAGCGTGCTGTTGCGGTTGCGCACCTCGATGCGCAACTGGCCATCCTCGTGCCGGCTCTCGATCTCCACCTGGTCGGCGCCGGCGTGGCGGCCGATGCCGTGCTGGATGGCGTTCTCCACGATCGGCTGCAGCATCAGGCTCGGCACCGCGCAGTCCAGGGTGGCCGGGTCGATGTACAGGCGCGTGGTCAGGCGGTCGCCGAAGCGTTTGCGCTGGATGCCCAGGTACAGGTCGAGCAGGGTGAGTTCATGGCGCAGGGTGATTTCCTGGCCGTCGAATTCCTCCAGCAGCGCGCGCAGCAGTTCGCTCAGGCGCAGCAGCATGTCCTCGGCCGAGGCGGCGTCCTCTTCGAGCAGGGTCACGATAGCGTGCAGCGTGTTGAACAGGAAGTGCGGCTGCAGCTGGGTCTTCAGCGCCTGCAGCCGCGACTGCGCCAGTTGCGTGGCCAGGCGCCCGGCTTCCAGTTCGCGGCGGTCGCTCTCGCTGCGGTAGTGCAGCGCCTGCTGGATCGCCAGCAGGCCCCAGTAGGTCAGCAGGCCGATGGCGAAGTGCTTGCTGATGAACTGCCCGAGTTGCTCGGAGAACGGCCCTTGCGAGAAGAAGGCGCCGATGATCATCGCCAGTGCGGTGACGCCGACGCTGGCGGCGCATTGCGGCCCCAGCGCGCGCAGCTGCAACGGTGTGGGGATCGGGAAGCGCTGCCCCAGCCGGAACACCAGCGGCGCCAGCGCCGCCCAGGTGTACCACTGGGTCATCGACCAGCGCAGGTAGTCGCCGATCGCCCAGCGATGGTCGCCGCTGTTGAACACGTCGTACAGATAGCCTTGCACGGCGAAGGCCACGACCACGGCCGTCCACAAGCTCAGGTATCGGATCAGGCCGATTTCCGTGGAACCCAGGCGGATGTTCATCGGGCGACGCTCGGACGGGATGCGCCGATCCTAAGCGCGCCCGCGTGCGCTGAGAAGCGCGGCGGCCAATGGCGACGATTGGTCACGCCGGCACGACGATTCGTCCCGGATCGCTGGGCGGCGGCCATGGCAGGCGCGCCAGATAGGCGCACCGCTCCCGCTGCGCCAGGCGCACGAGGCGGCATCCCTTCCTGCCGGAGACGTCGCCATGCATCCCTTCCGTACCGCCTGCCTCGCCAGTGTGCTGCTCGCCGCCGCGGTCACCGCCCATGCGCAGGGCGAAAGCCGCCAGCATTACCTGACCCTGGTCAACCGTGCGCACGACAGCGTGACCGCGGTGGCGGTCGCCGATGCCGGCAGCACGACGTTCCGCGCCATCGACGCCGACCCGCTGCGCGGCGGCGGCGACTCGGCCACCATCGGCATCGCCGGCGCGGGCTGCCGCTACGACGTGCGTTTCGGGTTCAGCGACGGGCGCACGCTGGTGTATCGCGACCTGGACGTGTGCCGCAACGTGCTGGTGCGGATCCGGGCGTTGCCGCGCAAGGAGGTGGATGCTTCGATGCGGTTTGCGGTGTCGATGGGGAAGTAGTTCTTTTCGGGGGCTGCGCGGCGTTGCGGGAGCTGCTTTTGTGAGTGACGGGCTGGCGGGTGCGGCACGTGTTGTGGTGGTGTCTGTCGCGACTGAAGTCGCTCCTACAGGGGCGGTGCGCTAGGGCGCCGATACGATGCCGCTGCTATTCGCCGCCCACCGCCAGGGCGGCGTGGATCAGCGCCAGGTGGCTCAGGCCCTGCGGCATGTTGCCGAGCGCGGCGCCGCAGTGCGGGTCGACCAGTTCCGGCAGCAGGCCGACGTCGTTGCCAACGGTGTCGAGCAGATGCTCGAACAGGCGTCTGGCTTCGTCGCGTTCGTCGAGCAGGCCGTAGGCTTCCACCATCCAGAAGCTGCAGGCGATGAACGCGCCTTCGCGCTCCTGCATGCCGCTGTAGCGGTGCAGCAAGGCGCGCGCGTCGCCGATGCCGAGTTCGCGGCGGATCGCCTCGCGGGTGGCGATCATGCGTTCGCGGCGCACCTCGCCCAGGCCGAAGCGCGAGGCCAGCATCAGTCCGGCGTCCAGCGCGTCGCTGCCGGCGTACAGGGTGTAGGCCTGCTTGTCCTCGGACCAGCAGTGCGCGTCGATCCAGTCGAGGATGCGCGCCTGTTCGCGCTGCCAGCGCGGCAGCATGGCCTTGGACAGGTGGCCGGCTTCGGCCAGTTCGCTGGCGCGGCGCAGCGCCATCCAGCACTCGACCTTGGACATGGTGTAGTGCTGCGCGTCCTCCAGTTCCCAGAATCCGGCGTCCTTGCGCATCCACGCCTCGGCGCATTCGTTGCCGAGTTCGAACAGCTGTTGCGCGGTGTGCGGGTCGAGGATGTGGCCGTGGTCGACGAAGCGCGCGGTCATCTCGAACACGTCGCCGTACAGGCACAGCTGCAGCTGGTCGGTGGCGGTGTTGCCCACGCGCACCGGGCGCGTGTGGCGGTAGCCGGCGATGTCGATCTCCCGCTCGTCCGGGACCAGATGGCCATGCAGGGTGTAGCAGGGGCGGATACAGGGCCGGTGCTTGGCGATGGTGCCGAGCAGCCAGGCGAACGCGGCCTTGGCGTCGGGCAGGGCGCCCACGCGCAGGAATGCTTTTGTGGTGTAGGCGGCATCGCGCACCCAGGCGTAGCGGTAGTCCCAGTTGCCGTTGCCGCCGATGCCCTCGGGCAGCGAGGTGGTGGCCGCGGCGGCGATGGCGCCGGTGGGCGAATACCACAGGAACTTCAGCGCCAGCGCCGAGCGCAGCACCGCCTGCGGGTAGTTGCCGTCGTAGTGCAGGTTGCCGGTCCACTCGCGCCATTCCCGGTCGCTGCGCTCGATGCGTTCATCGATGTCCTCCAATGGCGGCACCGGCAGCGCTTCGTCCTGCGTGGCGAGCACCGCGAGCAGTTCGCGCTGCCCGGCGTGCAGGCGCAGCCGGGCCTGTACACCGCGGTCGTCGTAGTCGGAGACGGTGAGCGCCTGCGAATGGCGCAGCAGCGCCATCACCGGGCCGATGTGGAACACGCGGCCGTTGGGCGTGTCGTTCATCCACGGTGCGGACGTGCCGACGCGGGTGCCGGGCCGGAAGCAGATCTCGAACTCCACTTCGCCGTCCAGGCCTTCCAGCCGCCGTGCCAGTTCCGACCACGGCAGGCGCCCGGCTTCGCCGCTGTTGAGCGACTCGGTCAGGCGCGCGCTGCCGCTGGCGGTGCGGAAGGTGGTTTCCAGCACGTTGCTGTCGTCGCGGTAGCGGCGCTGCACGTCGGTGGCGCCGACCGGGGTGATGGCGAAGCGGCCGCCGTCGCGCGCGTCGAGCAGGCGGTCGAACAGCGGTGGCGCGTCCATGGTCGGTACGCACCACCAGTCGATGCTGCCGTCGGCGGCGACCAGTGCTACCGAGCGACCGTCGCCCAGTGCGGCATAGCTCTCGATCGGCGCGGTGCCGTCGGCATCGCGTTGCAGGGATGGCGCGCGGGCGGGCACGGCCGGCGCGCTCAAGACAGCAGCAGGCCGCCGGTGGCGCCGATGATCTCGCCGGTGATATAGCTCGATTCCTGCGAGGCCAGCAGCACGTACAGCGGCGCCATCTCCACCGGCTGGCCGGCGCGCTTGAGTGGGGTTTCCGAGCCGAACGCGGGGATCTTCTCCGGCGGCTGCCCGCCGCTGGGCTGCAGCGGCGTCCACACCGGCCCCGGCGCCACCGCGTTGACGCGGATGCCCTTGTCGGCCAGTTGCTGCGCCAGCGCCTGGGTGAAGTTGGCGATGGCCGCCTTGGTCGGCGCGTAGTCGATCAGCATCGGCGATGGCTGGTAGGCCTGGATGGACGTGGTGTTGATGATGGTGGCGCCCGGCGGCAGGTGCGGCACTGCGGCCTTGCACAGCCAGAACATCGCGAACACGTTGGTGCGGAAGGTGGCCTCGAACTGCTCGGTGCTCAGCTCGGCAATGTCCTTCACCGCGGTCTGCTTGCCGGCCACGTTGACCAGGATGTCCAGCCCACCGAGCGCCTCCACACTCTTGGTCACCAACTGCTGGCAGAACGCCTCGTCCTGCAGGTCGCCGGGCAGGCACACCGCCTTGCGGCCTTCGGCCTCAATCAGCGCGACCACCTCGGCGGCGTCCTCCGCTTCCTCGGGCAGGTAGTTGAGGACGATGTCGGCGCCTTCGCGCGCGTAGGCGATGGCGGTGGCGCGGCCGATGCCGGAATCGGCGCCGGTGATCAGCGCCTTGCGCCCGGCCAGGCGGCCGAAGCCGCGATAGGTCTGTTCGCCATGGTCGGCGGCCGGTTGCAGCGCATGCACGGTGCCCGGCGGGGTCTGGGTCTGCTCGGGGAACTCGGGTTGCGGGAACTGCGTCAGTGGGTTCTGCATCGTGAACTGGTTCTTGCTGCCAGACATGCACGGTCTCCTTGCGATGGGGAGGGCGTGGCGCGATGCCGAGGTGGACGCACTCGGCAGGCCAACGGACGCAAGTATGAAAATCGCGCGGATGCGGTGGGGTGAACGAAATGGACAGGGCACGTGAAAATGCGATACCCGCACGGCACGCCTTGCCTGCAGACATGCAGACGCAACCGCACGCGTTGCATCACGGATGCGGCGTGCGGTACGACCGAGCGATATGCGTGTGCGACGCCTGCGGTGCGCTCTAGCGGCGGCTGCGACGCCACGCGATCACCGCGACCGTGGCCAATGCGGCCACCGCGCCGACCGCGGCCACCTGCGTCGCCAGTTCGGTGCGCTGCGCGCGCCGGCGCAGGCCGCCGTCCACGCCGCCGGGCGACAGCGGCGGCTGGAACACGTTGCCCTGCGCCACCGCCGCGCGTGGCGCACGCGCCAGGTAGCGGCCGAAGAAACGGCCCATGCCCGCGGCGAACGCATTCGGCGCTAGCGCATGCACCACGCGCATCGCGCCGACCGCCGGGCCGATCACCACGGTGTTGCGCGGGCGCCGCAGCAGTCTCACCACTGCGCGTGCGACGCGGCGCGGATCGAGCATCGGCGGCGGCCCGTCGATGCGGCGGCCGGTGTAGTTGGCGCCATGCGCCAGGCCGGGCGAATCGACGAAGTACGGGTAGACGTCGCACACGTGGATGTGAGGATGGTCCGCCAGTTCGGCGCGCAGCGCTTCGGAAAACCCGCGCTGTCCGTATTTGCTGGCGCTGTAGGCGGCGGCGTACGGGGTGGCGGCGAATCCGCCCATCGAGATCATGTTGACCAGGATGCCGCGCTCCTGCGCCAGGAAGATCTGTACCGCCGCGTGCGCATCGTGCATGTGCCCGAGCAGGTTGGCCTGGACCACCGCGTCGCTGGCCTCGATCGGCACGTCCTGGAACTTGCCGACCGCGCCCACGCCGACGTTGCTGAACCACAGATCGACATGGCCGAGGAACGCCTGCGCCTGTTCGGCCAGCGCACGCACTGCGTCGGCGTCCTTGACGTCGGTGGGCACCACCAGCACCTTGGCGCCATGGCGGCGGCAGATCTGCGCGACCTGTTCCAGCGCCTCCACGCCGCGTGCGGCCAGGACCAGCTTGGCGCCTTGCGCCGCCAGCGCCTCGGCGGTGGCTTGGCCGATGCCGCTGGATGCGCCGGTGATCACCACGTGGGGGCGCTGCGCCCGGGTCGTGCCTGCTGTGGTCCTGCGCGCTGTCGTCATGCGTGCGTATCGCCTGTGCCGTCGGGGGGAGAGACCGCATGCTCCCAAGCCGGACGTTAACGCGGCGCGGGCGAAAAGTAAGAATCCCCGTGACAGGCGCGGCGTCGCGGCGGTGCGTCGCAGCCGCTGAGCCGTTCAGATGCTGGGATGGCACTCCTTCGGCCGCATCCCCATCTTCCGCACATGGACCTGTTCGCTTCCACCGACGACCTCCCGCATTGCCTGGTGGCCGATGCCGAGGGCGGCATCCGCTACTGGCCGCAGCTGATCGAGCCGGCGCTGGCGCAGGCCTGGTTCGAAGCGTTGCGCGACGGGGCGGCCTGGCAATGCCTGCGCCGGCCGATGTACGACCGGGTGGTGAACGTGCCGCGGCTGCTGGCCTCGTACCGCCTGCAGGCGCTGCCCGACACCTTGCCGCTGCGCGACCTGCATGCCGCGGTGCAGGCGCGGGTGCCGGCGCCGTACTCGGCGGTGGGCTTGAACCTGTACCGCGACGGCCGCGACAGCGTGGCGATGCACAACGACAAGCTGCACACGCTGGTGGCGCCGCATCCGATCGCGCTGGTCTCGCTGGGCGCGCCGCGGCGCATGAACATCCGCGCCAAGGCCGGCGACCGCCGCAGCATCGCGGTGGAGCTGGCGCCGGGCAGCCTGTTGGCGATGAGCCATGCTTCGCAGCTCACCCACGAGCACGGCATTCCGAAGACGGCGCGGCCGGTGGCGCCGCGGATGAGCGTGGTGTTCCGGGTGCGGCCGATGGACGGAGCGGCCGCCGATGGCGCCGCCGATTCCGCATAATGCAGGCCTGTTCCCGTCAGGAAGGCCGCATGACCGCTCTCACCGAACGCTACGCGCGCGCCGTCGACTATGCCCGCATCGCCCACGCCGGGCAGTTCCGCAAAGGCGGCACGGTGCCGTATTTCAGCCATGTGCTGGGCGTGTCGACGCTGGTGCTGGAAGCCGGCGGCGACGAGGACCAGGCGATCGCCGCATTGCTGCACGATGTGGTCGAGGACTGCGGCGCCGGCCACGAAGCGGTGATCCGCGCCCAGTTCGGCGACGAGGTCGCGGCGATCGTGATGGGCTGCACCGACGCCAGCGCCGAGCGCAAGGCGGAACACGAGGACGTGCCGGCCAGGCGCCGCGATTGGCGCACCCGCAAGCAGGCGTATCTGGCGCACCTGCACGACGCGCCGGCCGCGACGCTGCTGGTCTCGGCCTGCGACAAGCTGTACAACGCGCGCAGCATCGTCGCCGATCTGGAGGATCCAGAGGTGGGTGGAGAGGTGTTCGCGCGTTTCACCGCCGGCCGCGACGGCACCTTGTGGTACTACGCTGCGTTGCACGCCATCTTCGCCGAGCGTGGTGTGCCGGTGCTGCGGCCGTTCGCGATCGCGGTGGCGCGGATGCATGCGCTGGCGGGCGAGGCGTTCGCGGCGGACGATGCAGGGGCGCTTGCGGCGCCTTCGTTGGTGTAGTGGTTGTATTGGGCGCTCCTTCTCCCATCGGGAAGGTGCTCCGCAGGGGCGGATGAGGGGGCGGGCGCAGCTTCGCGCACCAATTCAGCGAGTCGCTTCGCGCCGACCCTCACCCCAACCCCTCTCCCGGTGGGAGAGGGGCTTCGGCTGTTCCCTTCTCCCGTCGGGACCATGGCCCCCTTTTCGGGGGAAGGTGCCCTGCATGGGCGGATGAGGGTACGGGCGCAGCCTCGTGCACCCAAACTCAGCGAGTCGCCTTCGCGTCGCACCCTCACCCCAACCCCTCTCCCGGTGGGAGAGGGGCTTCAAGCGGCTTCGGTTTCTACCGTGTCGAACCGACCCAGATAGTCGAGCTTGCCCACCGCCACGCCTTGCTGGCGCAGGATCGCGTGGGCGGTGGCGACGTGGAAGAAGAAATTCGGCAGGGCGAAGGTCAGCAGGTAGTCGCTGCCGTTGAAATCGGCCTTCAATTTGCCGGCGCTCAGCGACACTGCGCGGTCCTGGGCGCCGTCGAGGGCGGCGGCATCCACGCTGTGCAGGAAGCGCTGGGTGGCGGCGATGCGCTCGCGCAGCTGCGCCAGGGTGGTTTCATCGTCCGCCATCTTCGGCGGCACGATGTCGCTGAGGCGGCCGATGGTGTTCTTCGAGGTGTCCGACGCGCGCTGGATTTGCGCGGCGAAGCCGAACATGTCCGGCGCCAGGCGCGCGTCGACCAGCGTCTGCGGATCCTGGCCGTTCTCCTGCGCGTGGCGCTCGGCCAGTGCGACGTAGTGCTGCAACACGTCCAGGCCACGCAGGAACACCGGAACGGAAAGGCGATACATCGAGACGGACATGAGCGGTTTCCTTGAAGACGATAGGGGCCGGGCGCAGGCCGGCGACGGCGCGGCATCACCTTGGATGGGGCATTGCGGATCGAACACAAGGGCGACTCTCGTCGCGGCCGGGTGCGGTGCGTGCCATACCCATGCGTACTGGCAGCAAGATGGCGCCGCTGCGCGGCGACGAAGAGCCGTCGCGTCCGCTATTGCGGAATGTTGTCTGCCCTCATCCAGCCCACCATTCCCGAAAAGGGAGCCATGGCCCAGATGGGACAAGGAACAGTCGCAGCGCTTTAGCCCCTCTCCCACCGGGAGAGGGGTTGGGGTGAGGGTACGGCGCGAAGCGTCCCGTTGATCGACTGTGCGAGGCGAGCCTGTCGTCCCCAGCCGCAAACATTGAGTGCGCCGCTGCCGCAGGCGCGGCCTCCCAGAATGGGTGATTGCCCGCAGCGCTGCCGCATCGCATGCTGTGTGGCGTCAATACCCGTTACCCACAAGGATGCCGATGAGCCTGGCCGATACCCGTCGCCATCAGATGTTCCCGGTGCTGGAACCCGCACAGGTGGAGACTGCGCGTCGCTTCGCCAGCGGCGCGCCGCGCACCTTCGCCCCGGGCGAGGAGGTCTTCGCCGTCGGCGACCATCCGGCGCCGGTGTGGCTGGTGCTGCAGGGCACGATCGCGGTGGTGCGCCGCGACGGGCTGGGCCACGAGAAGCCGGTCACCGAGCACACCGCGGGGCAGTTCAGCGGCGAGGTCAGCCAGCTGGCCGGCCGCGCCTCCTTGGCCGGCGGCCGCGCCGGCGCCGAGGGCTGCGTCGCGGTGCCGTTCGATGCGGCGCATCTGCGCTCGCTGATGATCAGCTCGGCCGACGTCGGCGAGATCGTGATGCGCGCGCTGATCCTGCGCCGGGTCGGGCTGATCGAAGGCGATACCGCCGGCTCGGTGCTGATCGGCGAGCCGGGCGAGGCGCGGCTGACCCGGCTGCAGGGCTTCCTGACCCGCAACGGCTATCCCAACACCTTCCTGGATGCGGCCAACGACGATGAGGGCCGCGCGCTGGTCGAGCGCCTGGGCATCCATCACGACGAACTGCCGTTGATGGTCTGCCCCAGCGGCACCGTGCTGCGGCGTCCCAGCGAGGCCGAGGCCGCGCATTGCCTGGGCATGACCCCGGAGCTGGATCCGCAAAAACGCTACGACGTGGCCATCGTCGGCGCCGGCCCGGCCGGCTTGGCGACCGCGGTGTACGCCGCCTCCGAAGGGCTGTCTGTGCTGGTGCTGGACCAGCGTGCGATCGGCGGCCAGGCCGGCGCGTCGGCGCGGATCGAGAACTACCTCGGGTTTCCCACCGGCATCTCCGGCCAGGCGCTGGCCGGACGCGCCTACAACCAGGCGCTGAAGTTCGGCGCCGAGCTGGCGTTGCCGCTGGAAGTGGCGCAGCTGCATTGCGATGCGGCCACCGCCGAGGACTGCAGCGCCGCGCCGTTGCAGTTGCAGATGCGCGATGGCCTGCGCGTGCAGGCGCGCACTGTGGTGATCGCCTCGGGCGCGCGCTATCGGCGCCCGGACATCGTCAACCTGGCCGCGTTCGAAGGCAACGGCGTGTCGTACTGGGCGTCGCCGGTGGAGGCGCGCTTGTGCGAGGGCGAGGAGGTGGCCTTGGTCGGCGGCGGCAATTCCGCGGGCCAGGCGGTGGTGTTCCTGGCGCCGAAGGTGAAGCGCCTGCACCTGATCGTGCGCGGCGCCGGGCTGGAGGCGTCGATGTCGCGCTACCTGATCGAGCGCATCGCCGCGTTGCCGAACGTGGAGCTGCACACTGGAACGGAAGTGGTGTCGCTGCAGGCCGACGCGTCGCAGCGCCTGGCGAGCGCGGAGTTCCGCGACCGCGCCACCGGCGCCACCCATCGTTGCGACCTGCACCACCTGTTCCTGTTCGTCGGCGCCGATCCCAACAGCGCCTGGGTCGATGGCTGCGTGCGGCTGGATCACGCCGGCTTCGTTGTCACCGGCGCCGAGCCGGAACTCGGCCAGGTGCCTGCGTTGCCGTTGGAGACCGACCGCCCCGGCGTGTTCGCGATCGGCGACGTGCGCGCCGGTTCGGTCAAGCGCGTGGCCGCGGCGGTCGGCGAGGGTGCCGCGGTGGTCGCGCAGATCCATCAATTCCTGGCACGGCGCAGTGCGCCCGCCGCAACCGAGAGAGGCAGCCGATGACAGCGCGTTGTTCCCACCTTTCCACCATCGCCGAGGTCACGCCGAGCGCGCGCGGCTGCGAAGAGTGCCTGAAGATCGGCAGCCCCTGGGTGCATCTGCGCCTGTGCCGCAGCTGCGGCCACGTCGGCTGTTGCGACGATTCGCCCAATCGCCACGCGACCAAACATTTCCACCAGACCGCGCACCCGATCATCGAAGGCTACGACCCGCCCGAAGGCTGGGGCTGGTGCTACGTGGACGAGACCGAAGTGGAACTGCCGGACCAGACGCCGCAGCTGGGGCCGATTCCGCGTTACGTGTAGCGTGAGGCCGCTCGTGCCGCTGCAGCGCATCTGGCCACGCGTTTGGCATGTTGAGCTTCGGACAGCGTCGGGACTGAAGTCCTTCCCACAGTGCACCCAGTCGGTTTGCCGCAAGCCCCTGTAGGAGCGGCTTCAGCCGCGACAGACATCCCTGGCACATCGAGATCCGGTCGGGGCTGAAGCCCCTCCTACAGAGCACCCAGCCAGTTCGCCGCAAGTCCCTGTGGGAGCGACTTCAGTCGCGACGAGCGAAGCGGTAGACCCAACGGCTTCGGGCAGCGTCGGGACTGAAGTCCCTCCCACAGTGCACCCAGCCGGTTGTCGCGAGTCCTGTAGGAGCGGCTTCAGTCGCGACATACATCCCTGGCACATCGAGATCCGGTCGGGGCTGAAAGCCCCTCCTACAGTGCACCCAGCCAGCTTGCCGCAGCCACTGTAGGAGCGGCTTCAGCCGCGACAGGCACTGATAGACATTCCTGCATATCCAGATCCGGTCGGGGCTGAAGCCCCTCCCACAGCGCATCCTGCCCATCGCGCATGACCTGTACACGGCCCATCGAGCCGACCCGCTAAGCTTGCGCGAGTTCCTGCCGACCGCTCTCACCAATGCCCAAGCCCCCCGTTTCCACCGCCTCCGGCTTCGTCCGCGTCCGCGGCGCCCGCGAACACAATCTCAAGGACGTGGACGTGGAGCTGCCGCGCGATGCGCTGGTGATGTTCACCGGCGTCTCCGGCTCCGGCAAGTCGTCGCTGGCGTTCGGCACGCTGTTCGCCGAGGCGCAGCGCCGCTACCTGGATTCGATCTCGCCGTATGCGCGGCGCCTGATCGACCAGGCCGGGGTGCCGGACGTGGATGCCATCGAAGGCCTGCCGCCGGCGGTGGCGCTGCAGCAGCATCGCGGTGCGCCGAGCACGCGCTCGTCGGTGGGCAGCGTCACCACCATCTCCAATTCGCTGCGCATGCTGTATTCGCGCGCCGGCGACTATCCGCCGGGGCAGGCCATCATCTACGCCGACGGCTTCTCGCCGAACACCCCGGCCGGCGCCTGCCCGACCTGCCACGGCCTGGGCCGCATCTACGACGCCACCGAGGCGTCCATGGTGCCGGACCGCACGCTGAGCATCCGCGAGCGCGCCGTGGCCGCGTGGCCGCCGGCCTGGCACGGGCAGAACCTGCGCGACATCCTCACCACGCTGGGCCACGACGTCGACGTGCCATGGGCGAAGCTGCCCAAGAAGACCCGCGACTGGATCCTGTATACCGACGAGCAGCCGACGGTGCCGGTGTATCCCGGCTTCACCCTCGCCGAGACCCAGCGCGCGCTGCGGCGCAAGCAGGAACCGGCCTACATGGGCACCTTCAGCAGCGCGCGCCGCTACGTGCTGCACACCTTCGCCAGCACGCAGAGTGCGTTGATCAAGAAGCGCGTGTCGCAGTACCTGCTCAGCACCCAATGCCCGACCTGCGACGGCAAGCGCCTGCGCCGCGAGGCGCTGTCGGTGACCTTCGCCGGGCTCGACATCGGCGCGTTGTCGCAGCGTCCGCTCACGCAGGTGGCCGAGCTGCTGCGCCCGGCCGCGGCGGGCCGCACGCGCGATGCCAAGCGCCATCCGGAGCAGGCCATCGCCGCGCAGCGCATCGCCCAGGATCTGCTGGCGCGGATCCAGATCCTGCAGGAGCTGGGCCTGGGCTATCTCACCCTGGAACGCAGCACGCCGACGCTGTCGCCGGGCGAACTGCAGCGGCTGCGCCTGGCCACGCAGATCCGCTCGCAGCTGTTCGGCGTGGTCTACGTGATGGACGAGCCGTCCGCCGGCCTGCATCCGGCCGACGCGCAGGCGCTGCTGGCCGCGCTGGACCAGCTCAAGGCCGCGGGCAATTCGCTGTTCGTGGTCGAGCATGAGATCGACGTGATCCGCCATGCCGACTGGATCGTCGATGTCGGCCCCGGCGCGGGCGAGCAGGGCGGGCAGGTGCTGTACAGCGGTCCACCGGACGGGCTGGCGCAGGTCGCCGCCTCGTCCACGCGCCGCTACCTGTTCGCCGAACAGGCGCCGATCGCGCATGCGCCGCGCGCGCCGAGCGCGTGGCTGCAACTGCGCGGGATCACCCGCAACAACGTCGCCGCGCTGGACGTGGATATCCCGCTGGGCGTGTTCACCACGGTCACCGGCGTGTCCGGCTCCGGGAAATCGTCGCTGGTCAGCCAGGCCTTGGTGGAACTGCTCGGCGCGCATCTTGGCCAGGAGCGCGTCGATCCGGAAGAAGGCGTGGACCCGTTGGAACGCGTCGCGCAGGTGGCGACCGACGGACGCATCGCCGACGGCCTGCAGCATGTGCGGCGCCTGGTGCAGGTGGACCAGAAGCCGATCGGCCGCACCCCGCGTTCCAACCTGGCGACCTACACCGGCCTGTTCGACCATGTGCGCAAGCGTTTCGCCGCCACGCCGGCCGCGCGCAAGCGCAAGTACGACGCCGGCCGCTTCTCGTTCAACGTCGCCAAGGGCCGCTGCGAAACCTGCGAAGGCGAGGGCGCGGTGTGCGTGGAATTGCTGTTCATGCCCAGCGTCTATGCGCCGTGCCCAACCTGCCACGGCGCGCGCTACAACGCCAAGACGCTGGAGATCGAACTGCGCGGGCACAATATCGCGCAGGTGTTGCGCATGACCGTGGCGCAGGCGGCGGAGTTCTTCGCCGACGATGCCGCGATCGCGCGGCCGCTGCAGGTGCTGGGCGAGGTGGGACTCGGCTATCTGCGGCTGGGCCAGCCGGCCACCGAACTGTCCGGCGGCGAGGCGCAGCGGATCAAGCTGGCCACCGAGCTGCAGCGCGCGCAACGCCGTGACACCGTCTACGTGCTCGACGAACCGACCACCGGCCTGCATCCGGCCGACGTGGACACGCTGCTGCGCCAGTTGCACGGCCTGGTGGAGGCCGGCAATAGCGTGGTGGCGGTGGAGCACGACATGCGCGTGGCCGCGGCCAGCGACTGGATCATCGACATGGGGCCGGGCGCCGGCGATGAAGGCGGCGCGGTGGTCGTCGCCGGCGAGCCGCAGGCGGTGGCGCGACATGCCGGCAGTCGCACCGCACCGTTCCTGGCGGAGGCGCTGCAGGGCTGAAGCGCTGCGGAGGCGGCGGCGCGGCAAGCAACCGCAGCGCGCCATCCTCGCGGAGACGTGCAGAGCTGCGTGTTTTCTACGTTTCAGTGGCAACGCAACTGCCGCTAGTGGAACCGCCCGCGTGCAAGGACGTTGCCGCAGGCGCGGATACGCAGCAGCCTTGCGCTCGATGCATCGATTGCGGTGCAGCGCAGTGCGGCGTTCCCGCGCCAGCCGATGCCGGCGCGGGAACCGCCGCGCTCAGCCGACGTTGCCGCGGCCGCCGACGCTGCTGAAGATGCTGCCGGTGGTGAAGCTGGATTCCTGCGAGGCCAGCAGCACGTAGATCGGCGCGATCTCGGCCGGCTGGCCGGGCCTGCCGGTGGGGCCGTCGGCGCCGAAGGTCTTCAGCTTGTCCATGAACTGCCCGCCGCTGGGCTGCAGCGGCGTCCAGTACGGGCCCGGCGCGACCGCGTTGACGCGGATGCCCTTGGGCGCCAGCTGCTTGGCCAGGCACTTGGTGAAGCTGACGATGCCGCCCTTGGTGGTGGCGTAGTCGAGCAGCGCTTCGGGCGGATCGTCGGCCACGATCGAAGTGGTGCTGATGATCGAGGCACCGGGCTTGAGGTGCGGCAACGCGGCGCGGGTCACCCAGAACAGCGCGTAGAGGTTGGTCTTGAGCGTGTCGTCGAACTGCTGGTCGTCGATGTCCAGGATCGACTGCTGTGCGGTCTGGCGCGCGGCGTTGTTGACCAGGATGTCCAGCCCGCCGAGCTGGCGCACGGCCTGATCGACCAACTGCCTGCAGAACGCGGCGCCGCGCAGGTCGCCGGGGATGGCCACCGCCTTGCGCCCGGCCGCGCGGATCAGCGTCACCACCTCGCGCGCGTCCGACTCCTCCTGCGGCAGGTAGTTGATCGCCACGTCCGCGCCCTCGCGCGCAAAGGCGATCGCCGCGGCGCGGCCGATGCCCGAATCGCCACCGGTGATCAGCGCCTTGCGCCCGGCCAGGCGGCCGGAGCCGACGTAGCTGGTCTCGCCGTGGTCCGGCACCGGCACCATCTTCGACGCCAGGCCCGGCCATTCCTGCTTGGGCGTATCGAACGGCGGGCGCGGATACTGGGTGCGCGGGTCCTGCATCGGCGGCCTGCTGCCGGCGGAGCCGGTGCCGGCCGCCGCGGCCTGCGCGCCGGCGCTGCCGGACATCGCCAGCGCGCCGCCGGCGGCCAGGCTGCTGCCCAGGACGCCGAGCGCGCGGCGGCGGCTGGCGGAGTGGTTGGGATCGTGATCGCTCATGGCGCGGCTCCTCGGTGGGGGAAGATGCGGCGGCGCGGGCATTGTCGTCGCGCCCGCCCGTTCGGCGTCGTCCGCCAGGTCCGACACGCTGCAGGCAGCGGCGGGGCGCATGCGGACGAACGTCGGGCAGCCCCATCTCAGCGCCGCGCCCGGCACCGCGGCGTGAGCGCGAGGTGCTGCCGACGTGAAGCGAACCGGTTGTGCGCGTGGGATGCGCGTGGCGCCGAGGGCGGGCGGCCGAGTGTGGCGCGCCGGCGCTCTGCCAGCAGTTCGAAGCTGGTGGACACGCCGGCGGCCTTGTCGAAGGCGCCACCCACAACTGCGCGGTTCCCGAGGTAGGTGCTGCAGTGATAGCGCGTTGCGTCCTGTAGGAGCGGGTTCGGCCGCGACCCCGGCTTACTGATGGTGTCTGTCGCGGCTGAAGCCGCTCCTACAGGGCTCGCTGTTGCGAAAGGCTCCCGCGTCTCAGCCCGTCAATTCGAAACTGGCGGAGACGCCCGCAGCTTCGGCCGATGGCGCCACCCACACATCGAACACGCCCGGCTCCACGGTCGGCGTCAGCGCCTGGCCGACGAACAGCAGGTCCTCGCGGCGCAGCGCGAATTCCACCGCGACGCTGCCGCCGGCCGGCACCGCGACCTTGCGGAAATCCTTCAGCTCGCGCACCGGCCGGGTGACGCTGGCGCTGCGGTCGCGCACGTACAGCTGCACCACTTCCTCCGCGTCGCGCGTGCCGCGGTTGTGGATGCGCGCGCCGATCCGCAGCGTGCCGCCGGCGGCCAGCCGCGCATCGCTCAGTGCCAGTTCGCCGTATTCGATGCGGCCGTAGGTCAGGCCGTGGCCGAACGGGAACAGCGCGGCGTTTGGCACGGTGCGGTAGTGGGTCTTGTACGGCTGCAGCGCGTCCGGGCGCGGGTCGGGGCGGCCGCTGGGCTTGTGCGCGTAGCTGTACGGCACCTGCCCGGATTCGTGCGGGAAACTCACCGGCAGGCGCCCGGACGGAGCGTGCGCGCCGAGCAGGATGTCGGCCAGCGCCGCGCCGGACGCCGAGCCCAGGAACCAGCTGACCAGGATCGCCGGCGCCTCCAGCACCGCGCCGTCGAGCACCAGCGCGCGGCCATTGCTTAGCACCACCACCACCGGCGTGCCGGTCGCCGCCACCGCGGCCAGCAGCGACTGTTGCGCCGCCGGAATGACGATCTCGGTACGCGACTGCGCTTCGCCGGAATAGCGCAACGGCTCGCCGATCGCCAGCACCGCCACATCGGCGCCGGCCGCGGCGGCGACCGCGGCCTGCACCCCGCCGGGCAGGCTGTGGTCGAAGCCGCAGCCTTCCACCACCTGGAGCGCGTCGCGGTCGGCCAGTTGCGCGCGCATCGCGGTGGCCAGGTCGTTGCCGCTGTCGTCGCCGCCGAACAGCGTCCACGGGCCGGCGCTGTCCACCCAGTTGGCGGCCATCGGCCCGATCAGCGCGATGCGCTGGCCGCGACGCTTGAGCGGCAGCAGTTCGCCGTCGTTCTTCAGCAGCACCACCGACTTGCGCGCCGCCTCGCGCGCCAGCGCCAGCGTCTCCGGGCGTCGCTGCCGCGCCTGCGCGCGCTCGGGCACGATGCGCAGGAACGGGTCGTCGAACAGGCCCAGGTCGGCCTTGAACTGCAGCACGCGGCGCACCGAGGCGTCGAGTTGCGCCATCGTCACCGCGCCATCGGCGACCAGGCCGGGCAGGTGCTGCAGGTACAGTCCGCTCTGCATGCTGATGTCCACGCCGGCCAGGAACGCCAGCCGCGCCGCGTCGCGCGCGTCGGTGGCGACGCCGTGCGCGATCAGTTCCTGGTCGCCGGTGTAGTCGGACACCACCAGCCCGCGGTAGTCCCATTCGCCGCGCAGCACGTCGCGCAGCAGCCAGCTGTTGGCGGTGGCCGGAATGCCGGCGATCTCGTTGAACGCGGCCATGGTGGTCATCGCGCCGGCGTCGAACGCGGCCTGGAACGGCGGGAAATACACCTCGCGCAGGGTGCGTTCGGAGATGTCGACGGTGTTGTAGTCGAGCCCGGCCTCGGCCGCGCCATAGGCGGCGAAGTGCTTGGGGCAGGCGGCCAGCGCGTCGGCGTGGCCGATGCCCTCGCCCTGGAAGCCGCGCACCCGCGCCTGCGCGAAGCGGCGGGCGAGCAGCACGTCCTCGCCGCTGCCCTCCACGCCGCGGCCCCAGCGCGCATCGCGGGCGATATCGACCATCGGCGCGAAGGTCCAGTCGATGCCGACCGCGCTGGCTTCCATCGCCGCCGCGCGCGCGGTGCGCCGCGCCAGTTCCGGCTCGAAGCTGGCGGCCTCGGCCAGCGGCACCGGGAACACGGTGGTGAAGCCGTGGATCACGTCGGCGGCGAACAGCAACGGGATCTGCAACCGACTCTGCAGCGCCGCCTGCTGCAGCTGCTGATGCCAGCGCACGTTGGAGCCGTTGAAGATGCCGGTCAGGCGCCCGGCGCGCGCCGCGGCCAGCTGGCCTTCGGCGGTGGGCCGTACGTTGACCGGATTGGCCGCCGCCGCGGCATCGGTCAGTTGCGCCGAGCTGGACAGGGTCAGCTGCCCGGCCTTCTCCTCCACGCTCATGCGCGCGATCAACGCGTCGATGAAAGCCGGCGTCCTGGCCGCGCCGCGCGGCAGCGCGAACCCCATCGGCACCTGCGACAGCAACGCGAACGAACCGGCGCCGAGCAACAGCCCACGCCGCGTGGTACGAAACGCCATATGTGGAGCCCCCGTCGGTCCAGGCGCAAACGCTAACGGATCGCCGAGGAAAAGCTGTGATGCGGTGCACGATGCGCTGCGAGCGGGGCGATGCTCTGACGCGCGAGGCTGGGCGCGGCCGGACGGCTGCCGGAGCTACTGCGACCACCAGCGCAGGTCGCCTTTCACCGAGAGCAGCCGAGCGATCCCGGCAGCGGAGCCGCGCCGGGACCGGGCGCCACCAGCGATAGGACGAAAACCGATCCGCCATCGCGTCCGGCCGCGCTCAGGCTTGGTACCACTCCAGGACATCCAGGAATTGCGCAGCCTGGGCAGCGCTGCCCAGGTACGACGCCAGGGCCGTCGCGACCGCGGTTCGCGCCGTGGCGAGCAGTTCGTCGGTGTCGTCGAACGCGTCGTCGCCCAGCTCCGCCATGGCGTTGGCGATGGTCGCCAGGCCGCCGAATGCGCTGTCCAGGCTGGCGGCCAGCCGCTTCGGTTGCCACGCACCGGCGCCGTGGAACGCGAAGAGGATTTCGCCGCTGGCGGTGTCCAGGATGAACGGGTCCGCGCCCTGGTCCGCGACCACCAGCCAGTGCTCGTTCCAGTCCGCAATGCGCTCGCCGCTGACCGCGTTCCAGCGGTAGCCTGCCTGGCGCTGCCAAAGCTTGTGCAGCGGCGGAATGTCGACCGGGTTGCCGCCGATGTCGAGCGACACGCCGGTTGGACCTACCTGCGCATGCAAGGTCTTGCCCCACGGCCCCACCTGCGCATAGAAATCGGCGAGCGCCGCCGGCAGCGGGATCGCGCCCTGCCACTCGGATGCCGGCTGCGGGCGTAGCTCGCCCCAGGGTTCGAGCAGCGTGCGAAGTGCGGCGTAGTGCATCGGCGTCCTTGCGGCAATCAATGTGCTCGGCACTGTACGTGCGAAGCAGGCAATTGTCGCGCGCCGCTGCGCATTGCCACGCACGCACGAACCAGCGACGGGCAGTCGCACGCTTAGCGATCTGGTCGTCGCGCCATCGTCCGTTGCCGGGCCGAACGCGTTAGGTCGTACCTTCCGGACGCGACTTGCGCCCTGCGGGCGGTGAACTAGCGCTCCAACCCGTCCGTCTTGCAACTCGGAGTGCGCAGCGTTTCATGGACGACAGCGAACGGCTTGCCGGACGGGTAGCGGCGACTGCGGACGGATTCCATCACTGCCCGATCGCAGACACGGTCTCTGGACGAGCGGACGATATCGAGCTCGCCGACGGCGCCGCTGTCGAGGATTTCGAATGCCACCGTGACAGTGCAGCGCTTGTCCATAGCGGAAGCGCCGAAGCAAAAGTCGGTGGGCATCCGCAGCGGCGTGGCGGACAAGGGTTTCGGCGGCGTCGCATGCTCGGGGGCAGGCTGTTGCTGCGGTGTGCCAGCCAATGCCACCAGCACTAACGCTATAAGCGGCGGTTGCATCGACGTCGGCTTCTGCGGACTCGCTGCGGTCGCGATCGTTACTGTCGGTCGGCGTTGGCCATGGCCTGCGCGTCGCGCAGGTTGTCGCGCTGCGCCAGGTCCTTGCCGATACCGTAACCGAGGACGACCAGCAGGAAGACGATTGCCAGCGCGCCGTACACAATGCGGTGGCGCGCGTCGCTGCGCATGGCCGCGCTGGCGGCGAGGCACGCGAATGCCGCGCTGAAGTAAAGCGGATTGGCAAGCACGCCAAGGACCACGAACAGGCTGCCGGCGCAGAACAACAGGGCAGCGGGCGTCACGCTTTTGCCGATGGACATGGTGGCTCTCCCTTTCTCTGGTCCAGGACGGTCATGCGGCCCGTCAGGTCTGCGGCTGCAGGCCGGCAGGGCATGGCGACAGCCGGCGTCCATCGAGCATCGCCTGCACGCCTGGGGCAGTCAAGCTGCCCCGCCGCGGAGCGGTCGCCCGAGCCGGACCAGCGCCGGCTACAGCGCCGAGCGCGCCATGTCGATCACGAAGCGGTAGTGCACGTCGCCTTTTTCCAGGCGCGCGAAGGCCTCGTTGATCTGCTCCATCGCGATCACCTCCACGTCGGCGACGATGCCGTGCCGCTGGCAGAACGCCAGCATCTCGTGGGTGTCGGCGGTGCCGCCGGCGCCGGAACTGGCGATGCGGCGGCGGCCCATCGCCAGCGTCATCGGAGCGAAATCCAGTTTGTCCGGCAGGCCCAGCGAGCACAGCGTGCCGTCGAGTTTGAGCGCCTGCAGCATCGGATCCAGCGGGTAGGTCGAAGACACCGTGTCGAGAATGAAGTCGAAGCGGTAGGCCTGCGCCTGCATCTGCGCAGGGTCGGTGGACAGCACCACCTCGTGCGCACCCAGGCGCTGCGCCTCGGCCGCCTTCTTCGGCGACGTGGTGAAGGCCACCACGTGCGCGTCCAGTGCGCGCGCGAACTTCACCGCCAGGTGGCCCAGGCCGCCGATGCCGACGATGCCCACGGTGCTGCCGGGGCCGACGTTCCAGTGCCGCAGCGGCGAATAGGTGGTGACGCCGGCGCACAGCAACGGCGCCGCCGCGGCCGGGTCCAGGCCCTCGGGCAGCGGATAGACGAAGTGCGCGTCGGCTACGTAGTACTCGGCATAGCCGCCGCGGGTGCGGCTGCCGTCGATGCGGTCGATGCCGTCGAAGGTGAGGGTGGGGAACTCGCGGCAGTACACCTCCATCTGCGCGCGGCACGGTTCGCACACGCGGCAGGAATCGACGATGGTGCCGATCATCACCCGCTGGCCGATGGCGAAGTCGCGGACCTCTGCGCCCACCTCCACCACTTCGCCGACGATCTCGTGGCCGGGCACCAGCGGGAATTCGCCGCCCCATTGGTTCACCGAGTGGATGTCGGAATGGCACACGCCGGAGTACAGCACCTTCACCGCCACATCGTGCGCGCGTACCGCACGGCGTTCGAACTGCCAGGGCACCATGGCGCCGTTTTTTTCCATGGCGGCGTAGGCGCGGGTCGGGCGGGGCTGGGCCGGTGGGGCGATGGCGTTCATGGGGGCTCCGGTGCTTTACAATTTGGCTGGAAATGTAAGACTGATAACTTTACAAATTATGTCAAGTGTAAAATCGCCAGCCAGTGCCCCGGTGTTGCCGAACAAGGAGGAGCGCATCATGGATGCGGCCTTCCAGCTGTTCCTGCGTCATGGCTATCGCAAGGTCAGCGTCGGCGACATCGCCGAGGCCGCGCAGATGTCGCGGCCGTCGCTGTACGCCTCGTTCCCGAACAAGGAGGCGATCTTCGCGGCGATGGTGCTGCGCCAGCGCGACCGCTGCCTGGCCGACTCCGGCGCGCGGCTGCGGCCCGGGCAGGACCTGGCGACGCGGCTGCGGCATCTGTTCGACATCTGGGTGCTGGAGCCGACGGCGTCGGTGATCGGGTCGGAGAACGGCATCGAACTGCTGGCCAGGTGCGGCGACTATGCGCCGCAGGCCCTGGCCGACCTGTACGCGGCGCTGGAGGCGCAACTGGTGGCGACGCTGCAGCCGGAGGTGCGCGCGCCAGCGGCGCTGTCGGCGGCGGACATCGCCTACATCCTGCGCCTGGCCACCACCAGCCTGAAGGCATCGGCCGACAACGAGGCCGACTTGCGGCGCCTGATCGGCGGACTGATCGCGATGACGTTGGCGACGGTGCGTGCGGGTGAGGGGGTGGGGGTGGGGGTGGACAAACCGGTTGTCGCAGCGGCGGCGGCGAAGCGGAAGCGCGGCAGCGGCTGAGCCGGTGGAGCGTTGGATCATCGCGATCTGCGCTGCGGGTTTTTCTTCAAGCAAGGGCTTCGGCGCCGATCCTGTCCGAATTCGTCAAGTGCGCCGCTTCGTTCGTCGCGGCTGAAGCCGCTCCTACAGGGAGCTTGCGGCAGGTTGGCTGGGTGCACTGTAGGAGGGGCTTCAGCCCCGACGGACGCTGCCCGAAGCCGAAGATGCACGGTTTCGCTCGTCGCGACTGAAGTCGCTCCCACAGGGGGCTTGCGGCAGGTCGGCTGGGTGCATTGTGGGAGGGGCTTCAGCCCCGACTGCTTGAGGTCGGCAGTCGCGAGGTTTGCCGGCTTGCGCTGTGCGGGAGTTCCGACTGACTGCAGTCATCGGTCCGGGTGCTGCCCGGAGCCCACAGTTCAACGCTTCGCTCGTCGCGGCTGAAACCGCTCCTACAGGGACTTGCGGCGAGCTGGCTGGGTGCACTGTAGGAGGGGCTTCAGCCCCGACGGACGCTGCCCGAAGCCGAAGATGCACGGCTTCGCTCGTCGCGACTGAAGTCGCTCCCACAGGGGGCTTGCGGCAGGTTGGCTGGGGGATTTGTGGGAGGGGCTTCAGCCCCGACTGCATGAGGGCGGCAGTCGCGAGATTTGCCGGCTTGCGCTGTGCGGGAGTTCCGAATGACTGTGGTGATCGGTCCGGATGCTGTCCGGCGCCCACAGTTCAATGCTTCGCTCGTCGCGGCTGAAGCCGCTCCTACAGGGACTTGCGGCGAGCTGGCTGGGTGCACTGTAAGAGGGGCTTCAGCCCCGACGGACGCTGCCCGAAGCCGAAGATGCACGGCTTCGCTCGTCGCGACTGAAGTCGCTCCCACAAGGGGCTTGCGGCAGGTTGGCTGGGTGCATTGTGGGAGGGGCTTCAGCCCCGACTGCAGAGTGGTGGAGATCGCGACAGCCTTTTCGCTGAATCGCTCAGTCTTGCCGCGGACGCTGGGTCGCGCGGTGAGACGCGGCCTGGCTACGCTGGCGTCCGTATTTTTTCTCCGGAGTCCCACGCATGAGCCGACGTTCCGGCAGCGCCGATCTGCCCCTGCATGGCGGCCGCGTGCCGCATTGGCTGGGCGAGCGCATGACCCGGCTCGGTGCGGTGATGTGCCAGGCCATCGTGCACAGCTATGGCCGCGACGAATTGCTGCGGCGCCTGGCGCATCCGTTCTGGTTCCAGTCGTTCGGCGCGGTGATGGGCATGGACTGGCATTCGTCCGGCATCACCACCAGCGTGCTCGGTGCGCTCAAGCGCGGGCTGACGCCGCTGTCCGGCGAACTGGGCATCCACGTCTGCGGCGGGCGCGGACGGCATTCGCGCGCCACGCCCGACGAGTTGTGCGCGGTGGGCGAGCGCACCGGGCTGGACGGCGCCGGCCTGGCGCGCGCCAGCCGGCTGGTGGCGAAGGTGGACAGCGCGGCGGTGCAGGATGGTTTCGATCTGTACCTGCACGGCTTCATCGTCGGCGACGACGGGCAGTGGGTGGTGGTGCAGCAGGGCATGAACGGGGCCAGCAAGCAGGCGCGGCGCTATCACTGGCTGTCCGAAGGGCTGACCAGCTTCGTCGACGCGCCGCATGCGGCGATCGATGGGCCGGGGCAGGGCCGCATCGTCAATCTCGCCGACCATCGCGCCGCCGCTTCGCGCGCGGTGCAGGTGGAACTGCTGCAGGCGCTCGGGCCGGATCGGATCGCGCAGGAGTACGGCGCATTGCATGCCTCTTCGGCGAACGCGGCGGCGTCCGCGCCGCGTGCCGCCGCAGGCGCAAAGGCGTCGCAAGGCACCATGGCCGGCGCGCGCACGGGGCCGGGCATGTGTGCTCCAGCCGCCGATGCGCTGTTCGCGCCGAGCGGCGACCTGTTCGCCGCCGCGCCCGTTGCGCCGCCGGCGCGCATGCCGGCCGGTCTGCCGCACCTGTCGCTGCCCGACCACCACGACGTGCGCGGCAGCGACATCGTGACCCGGCGGCTGCACGCCAACCTGGCCGCGGCGGCCGAATGCGGGCCGCAGGACTTCACCGAACTGCTGCAGGTGCCCGGTGTCGGCGCGCGCACCGTGCGTGCGCTGGCGTTGGTGGCGGAGGTGCTGCACGGCACGCCGTGCCGGTTCACCGATCCGGCGCGGTTCTCGATGGCGCATGGCGGCAAGGACCGGCATCCGTTTCCGGTGCCCACGCGCGTCTACGACCACACCATCGGCGTGCTGAAGACCGCGGTGACCCAGGCCAAGCTGGGTCGCGAGGAAAAGCTGGAGGCGATCCGCCGGCTGGATGCGCAGGCGCGCCTGCTCGAGCCGCATGCGCGTGGGCCGTCGGTGGGGGCGCTGATCGCGGAGGAGCGGCGCGCGTCGCACGGCTATGGCGGGCGCAGCGTGTTCGGTTGGGAGCCGGCGCCGGCTGGCGCGGCGAACGCCGCCGACGTTGCGCCAACCCGGCAGGCGCGTCGCCAGTAGGCCGTGCGGGGCGAGCAGTGTTAGGGCAGCGGCTCGGCTGCGCGGTGCGCGCGATCCGATCGACGCCGCGACATGGGCATCTGACAATGCGGCTCGTGCGCGGCGTGGCCGAGCGGGCCTGATCGCGCGGCGACGGTGCGAGCGGTCCACGTGCCATCCGGCCGATGCTGTTCGAGCGACGCAATCGATCAAGGACGGTATCGTCGTCCGCAGCGCCGCGGAATGTCGAGAAGCGCGCGCGTCCGTTGTCCTGCGCACGCTGATGGCTTGTACGCGCTGACGGCCTTGCGTGGCTCACAGGCGCGCAGGCGAACGAGGCATGCGGGCGCAATGCACATCGGCTTCGCACGGCTTATGCCGGTTCTTTACTTTTTGGCTGCTACACCTGTTGCGATGGCCATTTCCGGCCGGCTGCAGGAGAACGTCATGCCAGAGCAATCCACCACTGCACGTGCCAAGCGCGACAAGCGCGAGGGCAAGGCGGGCAGTACCCAGGCCGGCGAATTCGTCCGCGAGGAGATCGACCGGGTACGCGAAGGCAAGACCGAGGTGAAATCGACCAAGCAGGCGATCGCCATCGGCCTGTCGAAGGCGCGCCGCGCCGGGGTCAAGACCGGGGCGTCGAAGACTGCATCCAAGGCGACCAAGAAAAAAGTGGCCAAGGAAGAAAGCAAGGGCGCCAGCAAGAAGAAGCCGTCGCCGACGCGGTCGCGCGGCGCCAAGAAGGCGCTCAAGACCGCGAGCAAGGGCAAGACCGCCACGCAGACGGTGGGCAAGAAGGCGCTGTCGTCGCAGACCAAGAAGGCGGCCGGCAAGCGCACCGCCTCCAGCCGTTCGGCCGCGGCGAAAAAAGCCGCGCAGACCAAGGGACCTGCCGTGCGCAAGGCCGCGGCCAAGAAGGCGGCAGCGACCCGCGGCGCCACGACGAAGAAGACCGCGAAGAAGTCTTCGGCCAGGAAGACGGCGGCGAAGAAGACAGCCACCAAGAAGACAGCCACCAAGAAGACTGCCACCAAGAAGACTGCCACCAAGAAGACAGCATCGAAGAAGACGGCCACCAAGAAGGCAGCAACGAAGAAGACAGCTGCCAGGAAGTCCGCCGCGAAGAAGAGCACGGCCAGGAAATCGGCTGGCGGCAAGCGCGCCTCCAGGAAGACCGGAGGCTGAGTCTGCGGAGCTTCATCGCGCGCACCGGGCGCTGGATCTGCTTCAGGTCACCACCCCAGGTCGGCGCGTTGGCATCTAGCGTCGTCGCCGCCTCGCGCACCTACACTGGGCCATCGCCTCGCCGCGTCACCGGCGGCCGCAGCAGCGGTCGCCGGTGACGCAGGGCGATCCTGTAGGGCGTCGCGATCCGCGATCCGCTAGTGCCGCCGGTTGCTCACAACTCGGTGTATTTGGTGATGCGCCCCTTGGCGCGCTCGACCGGATACTTGTTCGCGTTCACCTGCATCTTCTGCCGCGCGGCCTCGATCGGATCGATGCCCAGCTTGTCGCAGAGCTGAAGCAGGTACAGCAGCACGTCGGCTACTTCGCTGCCGACCTGGGCCTTCTTGTCGTCCGACAGTTGCCGGCTCTGTGCGTCGTCGAGCCATTGGAAGTGCTCCAGCAGTTCCGACGCCTCGACCGACAGCGCCGCGGCCAGGTTGCGCGGCGAGTGGAACTGGCCCCACTCGCGTTCGTCGGCGAACGCGCGCTGGGCGGCTTGCAGGTCGTGGAGGCTGTCGGGCATGGGCGGTTCCGGGAGCGGGACTTCGTATGCTAATGCAAGGGACAGCGGCCTGGCGCGGATCGCTAACCGTGTATGTCGGGGCCGCCGCTTCACGGTTGTCGCGACATGCGGCGTGGGGCGCGCGCCGACGATGCTGGTTTCCTGTATTTCGCGCACCGCATCCGCAGCGGCAGCGGCGGTCTGTCTATCTGGCGCGCCGACGTTCGTCTGGATGCGGCAGCCGCCGATCATCGCCGCAGCACGCGCCGGCGCGGGATCACCCCTCGGCGTCCTTGCGCCAGCGGGCGATGGCGTCGCGCACGGCCTCGCCGTAGTCGCCGGAAAGATCGCGCGGGTGGCTTGGCGAGGCGGTGTCGCGCACGCGTTCGGCCAGCGTGTCGCAGGCGCCGCGGCCGCCGGCCATTACGTTGGCGCGCTCGGCGGCGTCGAGCCGGATCAGCAGCGAATAGCCCAGCCACGATGCGCTGCAGTTCACGTCGAGGAAATAGTCCTCGGCCGATCGCAGCAGATACCAGTCGTGCGGCGCATGGTCCAGCACGCTCAACACGATCCCGGTCATCGCCGCACGGCCCGTTCGCCGATTCCGGTCGCGTTGCAGTCGCTACCCACGCGTCGTACGAGACAATGCGGAACGCGTAGTCGCCTCGCGATCGCGCAGCGGAAAGTCTGGAAATGGTGCGGGCTCATCGATGTGGGTGCATGGTTGCGGTGGCGACATCGTAGCGGGGCGTGGTCGATGCTGCAGTCGGGATTCGGCATCCGCACGCGAACAACGGCGACGGAATGTGGACAAGCGCAGCGTAAGGCCGTAGATGCGCTGGTAGGACCACGCCGCAGTTGCCGATCCCGAATCTCCAATCCCAATCCCAGTCCCATGTGTGCCGGATCCGGAACCAAGACGGCTGATATCGCACAGGCTTCGCCCCACACCTCATCCGTCGCTGCGCGGCACCTTCCCCAGAAAAAGGGCGGCCATGGCCCCCGTGGGAGAAGGAAAGCGCTGCGACTACAATCGGCAGCCACTTCGAAGAGTCACACAGTCATGCTCGACGCATTCGAATCGATCGCGGCCGGTGCCGGTTTCGCGCTGCCGCCGTTGCTGGCCGACTGGTACCGCCGCGGCCTGACCACGCCCGCCGGCGATACGGTGCCGGCGTTGGGCAGCGACTACGACATCGAATGGCTGGATCCGCCGGCCTGCCGCCAGACCATCGACGAATGGTTGAACCCGCAGGCGCAGCAGGGCATCGCCTTCTTCCCGTTCGCGCAGTCCGGCGCCGGCGATGCCTATTGCCTGGTGCGCCTGCCCGACCAGCGCCACGGCGTGGCCTGTGTGTTGCACGACGCGGACGACAGCACGTTGCAATACGCGTCGTTCGACGCGTTCGTCGCCGCCCGCTTCACGCAGGTGTTCGGCGACCTGGGCGCGGTGCCGGTCGAGGGCCTGGATGCGGCGCAGGTGGCGCAGTTCGTGCAGCAGGACGTGGCGCGTTGCATCGAGGCGATGGAAGCGCCGCTGCGCGAGTTGCTGCGCCAGCAGAGCCGGTTGCCGGTGCAGTCGCTGGACTATCGCAGCGGCCCGAAGGCGCGTCCGCAGACCGTCGACGCACTGATCCCGCAAGCCGTGCAGCAGGCGCAGCTGGCCTCGCTGGAACTGGCCTCGCCGCCGGGGGCGTTCGCGATCGTGCCGCGCTGGGAACTGGAGTAGCGGCGCAAACTCACGGCACGGCGCCGGGCGTCAGCGCCGCGCCGCCGCGCCTTCGCCGCGCATCAGCGCTTCGACCTCGGCCTGGGCGACCATCGCGTTGTCGCCCGGGGTGGTCATCGCCAGCGCGCCGTGCGCGGCGGCGTAGTCGATCGCCGCCTGCGGGCCGGCGCCGCACAGCAGGCCGTGGATCAGGCCGGACACGAACGCATCGCCACCGCCGACGCGGTCGAGGATGTCCAGCTCGCGCGCGACCGAGCGGTAGCTGGCCTGGCGCGTGTGCAGCACCCCGGCCCAGTGGTTGCGCGAGGCCGACTGCGCGTCGCGCAGCGGGAATGCCACCGCCTGCAGCTGTGGATAGCGCTGCAGCGCCAGCCGCGCGGCGGCCTCGGCCGGGGCCGGGTCCATCGGCGTGCTGCGTTGGCCGACGCCGCTCATGTCCAGGCCCAGGCAGCCGGCAAAGGAATATTCGTCGCCGATCAGCAGGTCGCATTCGGCGACGATGCGCTGGTTGACGTGGCGCGCCGCGTCCGGATCGGGATGGCTGTTCCACAGGCTGGCGCGGTAGTTCAGGTCGTAGGACACCAGTGCGCCGTGGCGGCGCGCGGCCTGCACCGCGGCGATCGCGGTCTGTGCGGTGGATTCGGACAGCGCGGCGAAGATGCCGCCGGTGTGCAACCAGCGTGCGCCGTCGTCGCCGAACAGCGCCGGCCAGTCGAATTCCTCCGGCCGCAACTGCGCGGCGGCCGAATAGGCGCGATCGGAGACGCCCAGCGCCGCGCGCACGCCGAAGCCGCGCTCGGTGAAGTTCAGGCCCATGCGCGTGTTGCGGCCGATGCCGTCGTAGTCGCGCCACACCAGGTGCCGGGTGTCGCAGCCGCCCTGCAGGATCAGATCCTCGGCGAGCAGGCCGAGTTCGTTGCGCGGCAGCGCGGTCAGCGCCACGGTCGGACGGCCGAAGGTCTTGCGCAGGCCGCGGGCGACGTTGTATTCGCCGCCGCCTTCCCACACGCGGAACTGGCGCGCGGCGCGGATGCGCTCCTCGCCCGGATCCAGGCGCAGCATCACCTCGCCCAGCGCCGCGCAGTCCCAGCGGCGCGGGGCGGGCAGGGTGGCGAAGGCGGGATCGGCCGGCGCTGCGCTCATCGCGCCTTGCAGCCGAACAGCGACAGGTCGATGGCCTCGGCCATGCGTGCGTAGCCTGCGTCGTTGGGGTGCAGGTGGTCGCGGGTGATGGCGGCCGGCAGCGATTCGGGATTGTCGGGCATGCGCAGGATCGCGTCGAAGTCGATCACCGCGGAGAACGCCTTGCCGTTGCGGATGAAGTCGTTCAACGCCTGGCGGGTGGCGGCGGAAACCGGTTCGTAGCGTTCCGAGGCGCCGAACGGGGTCAGCGTCGCGCCGATGGTGGCGATGCCGTGCTGGCGCAGGCGTTCGACCACCTGCCGGTAGCCCAGCATCATGTCCGCGGCATTGCGCCCGGGCGCCAGGGCCGGCGGCCCGCTGTGGCGGATGTCGTTGATGCCTTCGAACAGCACGACCTGGTCGACGCCGGGCAGCGCCAGCACGTCGCGGTCCAGGCGCGCGAGCGCGCTGGGGCTGCGGCCGGCGTCGAGCAGCTTGTTGCCGCTGATGCCGGCGTTGAGCACCACCACCTGGCCCGGGCAGGCCTGCTCCAGGCGCTTGGCCAGCAGCGCCGGCCAGTCCCCGTGGCGGCCGCGGCTGGCGGTGGCGCCTTCGGTGATCGAATCGCCCAGCGCCACCACCACCCGCGGCGACGCGGTGGTCTGCGCATACACCGCCGAGACCACGTTCTGCCGGTAGCTCAGCGCGGTGGCATCGGCGACGTCGACCTTGCCGTCGGCAATGCGCACCGCGGTGCGGCGCACCGCAGGCCGCGCGGCGTCGGGGAAATACACGGTCAACGCGACCTCGGCCAGGGCCGGCACGCGCAGCGCCACCGGATCGCTGAGCAGCACGCTGCCCGGCGCCAGCACGATCTCGCCGCGGCCGTCGAACAGCACCGGTTGCGCCGGCTGCGTGGCGCCGGCCAGGCGCACCGAGGCCGCGCCGATCTTCAGCGGCGCGGTGCCCAGTTCATTGCTGATGCGAAAGCGCAGCGCCTGCGCCGCGGCGCCCAGGCGCATGTCCTGGCGCACGCTCTGGCGCTCGAACTGCAGCGAGGTGCCGGCCGGACCGTCGAGCCGGTCCGGCGTGGGCGAGGCGATCCAGGCCGGCACCCAGCGCGTGCCCTCCTGCGCCGCCGCCGGCAGCGCCATGCACAGCGCGAACGCGACGGCCGCCGCGCGGCGCCACAACGGATGCCGCCGCAACGGCGGCGGGCAGGGCAGGGATCGCCAGAACATGAGCGTGCTCCTATGCGGTTGGATCAGGAAAAGAACACGCCGCCGTTGACGTCGAGGTTGGCGCCGTTGATGAAGCTGGCCGCGTCCGAGGCCAGGTACACCGCCGCATCGGCGGCTTCGGCGGCACGGCCTTCGCGGCGCAGCGGGGTGGCGTTGGCGACGAACGCGCGTACTTCCGGCTTGGTGAAGTCGTCGTGGAAGCGGGTGGCGATCATGCCGCAGCACAGCGCGTTGACGCGGATGCCGCGCGGGCCCAGTTCCTTGGCCATCGCCCGCGAGAAGGTCATCACCGCGGCCTTGGCAGTGGCGTAGATCGCCGCGCCCGGGCCGCCGCCGTCGCGACCGGCCAGCGAGGCGAAATTGACGATCGCGCCGCCTTCGGCCATGTGCGGGGCCACCGCCTGCGTGGTCAGGTACACCGACTTCAGGTTGAGGTCCATCACCTGGTGGAAGAAGGCTTCGTCGATGTCGGCCAGCGGCTTGCGCGCGACCATGCCGCCGGCGACGTTGACCAGGATGTCGATGCGCTGGCCGAACGCCTGCTGCGTCGCCGCGACCAGGCCGGCCACGGCCTGCGCGTCGGCGGCATCGGCGCGGTGCACGATGGCCTGGCCGCCGGCGGCGAGGATCTGCTGCAGCGTCGCCTCGGCGCTGGCCGCGTCGTTGGCGTAGTTGATGCACACCTTGGCGCCGGCCGCGGCCAGCTTCAGCGAAACTTCGCGGCCGATGTCGCGGCCGCCACCGGTGACGATGGCCACCTTGTCTTTGAATTGCATGAGCGATGAGTCCTTTGCGAGGGGGAACGAACGAGGAGCGCGATCAGTCGCGCGTGGGGTGAGCGTCGAGCTTGTGGATGCGGCCGGTGACCAGCCACAGCGCGGCCAGCGAGGCCGGCACCAGCGCGGCGACCAGGATGAACATCGGCGCGTAGGAGTCGGCGGTCATCACCGGCACCAGCCAGGTGGTGATCAGGGTGCCGGCGACCGCGGCCATGCCGCCGATGCCGGCCAGCGAGCCGACCGATTTGCCGTCGAACAGGTCGCCGGGCAGGGTCTGGATGTTGCCGATCGCGATCTGGAAACCGAACAGCACCGCGGCGATGGTCAGCACCGCGATGGTCGGATCGGCGGCGAGCACCGCGCCGAGCAGGGCTGGGGCCATGATCGCCCCGCCCAGGGTGATGGTCCATTTGCGTGCGCGGTCCACGCTCCAGCCGGCCGCGATCAGCCGTCCCGACAGCCAGCCGCCGGACAGGCTGCCGAGCATCGCGCCGACGAACGGCACCCAGGCGAACGCGCCGATCTGCTTGATGTCGAAGTGGAAGGTCTCGGCCAGGTAGATCGGCAGCCACGACACGAACAGCCACCAGATCGGGTCGATGAAGAAGCGCGACAGCACGATGCCCCAGCTCTGCCGGTGCGACATGATCTGGCGCAGGCTTGGCAGGTAGGCGGGCTTGTCCGACACGCTGCCGTCGGCGGGCGCGTCCAGGATCAGCGCGCGCTCGGCGGCATCCACCCACGGATGCCTGTCCGGGCCGGCGCGGTAGATCACCAGCCACGGCAGCAGCCACACGAAGCCGAGCGCTCCGACCAGCACGAAGGTGCCTTTCCAGCCCAGCCACAGGAACAGCAGCGCGATCAGCGGTGCCGACACGATCGCGCCGATCGAGGCGCCGGCGTTGAAGATGCCTTGCGCCAATGCGCGTTCGCGCGCGGGGAACCACTCGGCGTTGGCCTTGACCGCGCCCGGCCAGGCGCCGGCCTCGCTGATGCCGAGCATCGCCCGCACGACGCTGAAGGAGGTGATCGAATGGGTCACCGCATGCAGGGCGATCGAGATCGACCACACCGCGATCGACAGCGCGAAGCCCATGCGCGTGCCGATGATGTCGAACAGGCGTCCGAACACGAACTGCCCGGCCGCGTAGAACAGCATGAAGATGGTCACCAGCAGCGCGTAGTCTTCCTTGGTCGCGCCGATGTCCTGCGAGATCGCCGGCCACATCACCGCCAGCGCGTTGCGGTCGATGTAGTTGATCACCGTGGCCACCGCGATCAGGCCTACGATCATCCAGCGCACCGCGCTGCGCTTGGTCGGCTTGCCCGGCTTGGCGAAGACGGGCGCGCTCATTTGCCACCCGCCGCGCGGTCGAAGCGCGCATAGCCGCCGCGCCAGGCATAGCGTTGGCCATGCGCCTGCACGCTGTGCTCGCGGCCGTCGGCGGCATCGTCGGCCACCGCCAGCGCCAGGGTCTTGCCCGAGGCCAGGGTCAGCACGATCACCTCGGCATCGTCGCCGCGCACGCGGGCGATGGCGCGGATGCGGCTGTCGGCGCCGTGCACGTATTCGGCGGTGCCGTTGTACTCGCCGTGCGGTTCCAGCACGCCGAAGAAGCTGACGTCGGCCTGGCCGTCCACGCGCTGCAGCAGCATCGGTTCGCGGCGCAGGTTGAAGTCCGGATCGTTGGCGCCGCTCTCGGCCAGGATCGCGCGCGACGGCGCGCTGCTGCCGAAGCGGTAGCTGTAGAAGCGGCCGTCCAGCAGCCAGCTCAGGCTGCGCGGCGCCGTCGATGCCTCGCTGCTGGCGTCCACCCACAGGTGCTGGTAGCCGTTGGCCTTGCCCAGCACCGGGCGTTCGGCCACAGCGCGCTTGGCGTCGAAGCCGACCCGCATGATGTGGCCGTTGAAATGCAGCGGCAGGTCGTAGCGCGCCGGCTTGGCGCCGTGCACGCGCAGCAGGTCGATCACGATCGGCAGCCCCAGCTCCGGATGGCTCAGCAGCGCCTGGGTGCGGGTGAAGCTGACGCCCTCGTAGGCCTGGTCCATGCGCGCGGAGACGATCTGGGTGGTGGCGTCGTGGGCGAACAGCAATGGCGTCGGCGCATGTTCCTCGCCCACGCGCCAGTCGCCGTCGAAGTGGCTGCGCTCGTTCACCACCAGCGTGTTGTGCGCCACCGTGGTCTTGGCCCAGCTGGTGTTCTCGGGCAGGTAGATGCCGCCGGACTTGGCCTCCACGTTGAGGAAGCGCGCCGCGCCGTAGTCGGTGACCACGCGCTGGCCGTTGTCGTAGAACAGCCAGTTCAGCTTGTCGAAGTGGCCGTGGCCCATGCCCTGCGAGGTGTTCTTCATCACCAGGGTCTGGCCGTCCTCGCCGCCGGCGCGCAGGATCGCCAGCGCGCCGTGATCGCCGTCGGCGCCGTCGCGCAGCAGCGCGGAGCGGAACGCGAACGGCTTGGCCTTGTCCTGCGCCAGCGCCGCGGCCACGCCCAGGCCCTCGGGGGTCAGCAGCACGCGCTGCTGGCGCTGGGCGATCGACAGCAGCCGCGCGTCGTGGGTCTGCGCGTAGGCGATGCCGAGGCCGGCGACCAGTTCCTCGGTGTCCAGGCCCTTGTCCAGAATGGCGTCGTTGATCGGGAAGAAGTAGCCGGCGTAGCTGCTCTGCACCAGCGTATCCACCGCCTTCAGCAGCACGCCGTCACGGCGCTGGAAGATCTTCTGCTGCGGCTGGTTGCGTTCGATCGCATTGGCGAACAGCACGAACGGCGCCAGCGCGTAGCGCTGGTAGTAGGGGCCTTCGGCGTAGTAGCCGTCGGGCGAGAACAGCTGGTCGATCTGCTTGAGGAAGCCGGCGTTGCCGTCCTGCTTGCTACCGCGCAGCGCCTTGTCGACCAGGGTCTGGTCGCGCAGCACGTAGCCGGTCATGCCGACCGCGGCCACCGCCCAGGTGGCGTGGTTGTGGATCTTGTCGAAGTTGTCCGGGCTTTCGTCGCACAGGAAATGCGCCATGCGCCGGAACACCTGCGCGTCGATGGTGGCGCGCTCGGCGGGGCTGAGGCTGTCGCGGATCGCGTCGTAGCCCTGCGCGGCGTAGACCAGCCACACCGAGTCGTTGAGCGATTGCCAGAACAGCCGGCCCGGCACCTGGCCGCGCCCGGCCGGATGCGCGCCCAGGGTCGGGTACAGCTTGGCGTAGGCCAGCAGCAGGTCGCGCGCGTAGTCGGCGTAGGCGCGCTCGCCGGTGAGCCGGTAAAGCGCACCGGCGGCCTGGATCGCCTGGTAGTTGCGTTTGTGCTGCTCGTGGCTGGCGCCGCCGCCGGGGTCCTTGGGCAGCGGCACGTCGATGCCGGCGCGCATCGCCTTGCGCAGGCTGGCTTCGGCACGCGCCTGTTCGCGCGCGAACAGCGGGTGGCGCGCGCCCTCGCTGGCCATCTGCCGCCATTGCGCCGCGGTGACCAGCACCGGTGCGGCATCGCTGGCGACGGTGCTGCTGCTGGCGGCCGGGGCCGCGGGGTTCGCGGCAGGCGCTGCCCAGGCGGCGGGCGCGCTGCCGGCGACGGCCAGCACCAGCAGCATCAGGCGATTGGATCGGGTCATAGCAAAGGCTCCGCGCCGGCATCGACCGGCAGGGCCGGGGTGCCGAGGAATTGGTTGCGGGTGGCGATCAGCTGCGGCGTGCCGGTGGTGCGGACGCTGCTGACCGCGGCGCTGTCGACGAACTGGTTGTCGTGCAGGAAGGCGCGCTGCACGCCGTGCAGGCGCAGCGACGGCGCCTCGGCGCCGCCGACGCGCTCGAAGCGCGAGCCGCTGACCGTCAGCACCGGGCCGAAGGTGCTTTCGTCGCGGCCGCCGCGGTACAGGTCCACCGCCGGCCCGCCGACGCGGCGGAACTGCGAATCGGCGATCTCCACGCGCTCGGCGTTGTAGGTGCCGCGGTCGTCGGTCTCCGCATGCGCCGACAGCACCGCGCCGGAGACGTCTTCCACCACCACCCGGCGCAGCGCGATGCGCTCGGCCAGGGTGCCCTTGCCCAGCGCGATCACGTCGAAGCCGCGGTTGACGGTGAGGCCGTGGATGCGGCTGTCCTCGACGATCAGTTCGTAGTTGGCGGCATTGGAACCGGGAGCGGTGCGGATCACCGCATTGCCCACTTCGTCCGGCGCGGCGCTGCCGTCGATCTGCAGCCGCGCCAGCTTCAGCGCGCCGCCGGCGTCGATCTGGAACAGGGTGGAGCGCGAGAACGCGATCTGCGCCTGGCCGCGCGGTGGACCTTCGACGCTGAGCGGGTGGCGCAGCGCCAGCACCTGGTTCACCTGGTAGCGGCCGGCGTCCAGTTGCAGGCGGTCGCCGGCGCCGGCGGCGGCCACCGCGTCGGCCAGGGTGTCGTTGCCCGGCCGCACGCGCTGGCGGCGGCCGCTGTCCAGCGCGACCGGCACCGTTTCCTTGGCGTACCAGGCCACGCCGACGTCGTCGCGCGGCACGTAGGTCAGCGCCGGATCGGCGCCGGCGCCGCCGGCATCGGCCGCGACCAACAGGCCGGTCGCCGCGCGCGTCATCGTCAGCGTGCGGCCGGTCACGCCGCCGGGCAGCAGCGGCGAGGCGGCCGGGCTCTGCAGGTTGCCGGCGAAGGCGATGCCGGACAGGTCGCCGAGCACACGCACCGGGTCGCGCTCGGCGACGATCAGGTTGTCGGCGAAGTCGCTGTCGATCGGCGCGGCGGTGCGTTCGTCGTCCTTGCCGGCGCCGAAGAACAACTGCTTGCTGGCGACGAAGGTGTTGTGCTCGATCAGCGCTTGCTGCACCTGCACGTAGCGGTTGGCCGGCGAGTTGGGCACGCCGTACATGATGCTCAATGCCGAGGAATAACCGTCGCCGGCCAGGCCTTCCAGGTAGTTGTTGCGCACCGTCTGCCGGCGGTTGATGACGCGGATGCCGCCGGTGTCGTCCTTGCCGTCGCCGAAGAACACGTTGTTCTCGACCAGGTTGCCGTCGCCATGGCGCAGCACCAGCGCGCCGCGCGAGCGCTTGAACACGTTGCCGCGGTAGGTGTTGCCGCCGGACTTGTTGGAGACCACCTCCACTTCGCCGTCGCAGCCTTCGAACCAGTTGTTCTCGACCAGCGAATTGGAATCGGAGCTGGCGTCGTTGCTGGTGCCGATGCGCAGGGTCTCGCCGCCGTTGGCGCCCAGGTTGGGGCGCGGGCCGAACCAGTTGTGGTCGATGCGGTGGCGGTTGTCCAGGCCCTGCACGGTGTCGCGGACCACGACCATGGTCGGGCCGGCGTTGTTCTTGCCCACCAGCTGGTTGTGGTCGAAGCGGTTGTGGTTGTCGTACATGGCCACCCAGTTGTCCGAGCGGCTGCGCTCGGGCTGGTTGAAGCGGTCGACCACGACCCGGGTGATGCGGCTGTGGCGCGCGCGCTCCTTGCTGGAGACGCGGTAGGACAGCACCGCCTCGGTCGGGCTGTAGCCGTCGCGGAACACCAGGTCGCTCACCACCAGGTACTCGCCGGCCATGCGTAGGTTGGACTGGCCGGTGACGATCACCTGGCCCGGGGTCTGCGCGCTCAGCCGGATCGGCTGCGCCGCGGTGCCCTTGCCGGTGAACACGATCTGGAAGTCGCGCCACTCGCCGTTGGCCAGGATCACGTGGTCGCCAGGCTGCAGGGCGCCGGTGGCGGCGCGGTATTCGGCCGGCGTGCTCACCAGGATGTCGGCGGCCGCGGCCTGGCCGGCGGCGAGCGCGAGGAACAGCAGCGCGAAGCGGTTGCGCGAAGCGATCGGTGCCATGGTTTGCTCCCTCGATGCGCGCCGAGGCGGCGCCGCCGTGGCCCGGATGGTAGCAGAGGTCGAACACTCGTCAACCAGATTTGCATACCAAAAATCATTTATCTGGAAAGGTGTTTTGGCGCATAAATCGTGCTGCAAACGCACATAAATGCTGATCAATCGTACGTACCAATTGGCCTGTACGGATATTTCTACCAATTTGTTGACATTGGTCGGTGACGGGTGAAAGGCTCCGCTCCCAGTCGTCGTCCTTTACGGCGTTCACTCGGGAGGAGAGATCATGCGGCACCCCTATACGGCCCCGTCCGCCAGACGCGCCGGCGCGCGCGCACTGCGCAGCGCCCTGGCCTGCGCCATCGCGGCATCGTTGACCAGCGGCATGGCCTGGGCGCAGGAGGCGCCGGCTGAGCCGGTCGCAGCCGCCGCGGCGGACGCTCCGGCCACCCCGGCGAGCGGGGCGACCACGCTGGACCAAGTCCAGGTCACCGGCATCCGCGGCTCGATCCAGTCCTCGATCAACAAGAAGCGCGACGACACGGTGATCTCCGACGTGCTCTCGGCCGAGGACATCGGCGACCTGCCGGCGCCGTCGCTGGCCGACGCGATCGAGACCCTGACCGGCGCGGCCTCCACCCGCGACAAGACCGGCGCCTCGGAAATCTCCATCCGCGGCCTCGGCGCGTTCCTCAGCAGCACCCAGTTCAACGGCCGCGAGATCACCAACGGCAGCGGCGACCGCTCGGTCAACTTCAACATGTTCCCGGCCGAACTGATCAACACCGTGGCCATCTACAAGACCCAGCGCGCCGACCTGATCGAAGGCGGCGTCGCCGGCACCATCGGCCTGGAGACGGTCAAGCCGCTGGACTACGGCAAGCGCGCGATCCAGATCGACGGCCGCGGCAGCTGGGCCGAGTACGACAGCAAGTACCGCGACAAGGACGGCATCGGCTGGCGCGGCACCGCCAGCTACATCGACCAGTTCGAGTTCGCCAACGGCGGCAAGCTCGGCGTGTCGATCGGCCTGCAGGCGCTGGACGGCACCGATCCGGAAGAGAGCATGACCAGCGGCTCGACCTGGTACGCCTGCGACGGCACCCAGAACGTGCGCAACGCCAACTGCGCCGAGGTCGGCGCCAACGCCATCGCCAACGGCGCGCCGTACTACCTGGTGCCCAGCAGCCGCATCTACCGGCTCAAGCAGGAGCGCAACGACCGCCAGTCCGAGTTCGCCGCAGTGCAGTGGAAGCCCAACGACCTGCTCGAGGTCAACGTCGACTACGAACACACCGACCGCAACTGGCACGAGAATCGCTCGGACCTGAGCCTGTCCAACACCCGCCGCGGCATCGTCAATCGCGACGTCGACGCCAACGGCGTGCTGCGCAGCTATTCGGGCAACACCTCGATCGATTCCACCTCGACCCGCTACGACCGCAACGAGGAATACACCGGCGGCGGCCTCAACATCATCCTGCGCCCCAGCGTGGCCTGGGAGATCGCCACCGACCTCTCCTATTCGCACACCGTGCGCCAGGACACCCAGCGCATGACCCGCCTGCGCGCCAACGCCCGGGACGTCAACAACGCGGTGGTGCCGGGCATCAGCAGCGGCGCCACCGGCTACGTCAACTACGACTGGGACAACATCGGCGACGTGCCGAGCATCGCGCTCGACCCGGCGTTCGACGTCAACGACTGGGACGCCTACACCGGCGCGGCGCGGGTCACCTCCGAAGAGGAAAAGAACGACCACCGCATCCGTGCCGGCCGCTTCGACGTCAGCTACCTGCCCGAGGACGGCCTGCTGACCAAGATCACCTTCGGCCTGCGCGCCAGCCAGGCCGACTACAGCTACTTCGACAACACCATCACCACCGACATCGCCGCCAGCGGCGCCGGACGCACCCAGATCATCGCCGCCAACCGCGCCTGCCGCGCGCCGTTCCCGCAGGACGATTTCCTCGACGATGCCAGCGGCAACACCATCTCCAGCTGGGCCTACTTCGATCCGTCCTGCCTGTACGAAGCGTTCCGCGGCAGCAGCGACACCGGCGTGGATCCGAACTACCGCGATCCCAACAACGTCGACGTGGTGGAGAAGACCAAGGCGCTGTTCCTGATGGCCGACTTCCGCAGCGAGCTGTTCGGCTTGCCGGTGTCGGGCAACATGGGCGTGCGCTGGGTCAAGACCGACGTGCGCTCGGAAGGCGTGCGCGCCGACCTGGACCTGATCGACAACGGCGCCGGCACCTTGCGCCTGCAGCCGACCGGCAGCTACCAGACCCTGGTCGCCAAGGCCGGCAACGACAAGCTGCTGCCCAGCGCCAACGCGTCCTTCGAACTGCGCGACAACCTGCTGCTGCGGTTGGCCGGCTACCGCGCGATGTCGCGTCCGGACATCGCCGCGCTGGGGTCGGGCCGCAACGTCAACCTCACCGGCACCGAGAACTTCACCAGCCTGGAGGAGGCGCTGGCCGGCATCACCGCCACCGGCAACCCCGAGACCAAGCCGCTGATGTCGTGGAACGGCGACGTGTCGCTGGAGTGGTACCCGAACGAGGACAGCATGCTGGCCGGCGCGGTGTACTGGAAGCAGTTCAACGGCGGCACCGAGACCGCGCTGTTCGACGAGACCTTCGTGGTCGACGGGCGCAGCGCCACCGTGTCGGTGCCGCGGCAGGTGACCACCGACAAGAAGAGCACGCTGACCGGCTTCGAACTCAGCGCCGCGCACCGCTTCTCCTACCTGCCCAAGCCGCTGGACGGGCTCGGCTTCAAGCTCAGCTACAACTACGCCGACACCGACTACGAAACCCAGGACCCGCGGCTGGGCGAGCAGGTCGATGCGGTCACCGGCACGGTGATCCCGGCGATCGTGGGCCCGGCCGGGCTCAGCGGCTTCTCGCGGCACGTGCTGTCCGGCTCGCTGTACTGGGAACTGGGCCGCTTCGACATGCAGGCGATCGGCAAGTACCGCTCCAAGTACTACCAGGACTTCACCGGCAACACCGCGCAGCAGAACCGCTACTACGACGACAACACCAGCGTGGATTTCCGCGCCCGCTACCGGGTCAGCAAGAACCTGTCGCTGTCGCTGGAGTTGATGAACCTGACCAACGAACCGCGGGTCGCATCCCAGCCTGTCTACGGCAACTTCCGCGAATACGTGAGCTACGGGCGGCGCGCATATTTCGGTGTACGATACAAGTTCTGAACGCAGCGGCGCGGCTCCCGAGCCGCGCCGTTTTTCGAGCCGCAGCAGGCGCCGGCGCGTCGTCCCGGCGCCGCTGTGGAATTCACCAGACGGATCCCTAGCTCGAATGTCCGAAAGCCGCCTCTACCAGTCCATTGCCGCGAAGATCCTGTCGCTGATCGAATCGGGCGAGTTCCCGACCGGTTCGCGGCTGCCGGGCGAGCGCGATCTGGCCGAGCGCTTCGGGGTGAGCCGGGTGACCATCCGCGAGGCGGAGATCGCGCTGGAAGCGCAGGGCTGGATCGCGATCAAGACCGGCTCGGGCGTGTACGTGCGGCCGCGCCCGATCGACGCGCAGGGCGCGCTGCCCGACGTCACCGCGTTCGACCTGACCGCCGCGCGCACGGTGATCGAGGCCGAAGCCGCGGCGCTGGCCGCCGGGCGCCTGACCGATGCGGACATCGAGGAACTGCAGACCCTGGTGACGGCGATGTCCGATCCGACCACCACCGAGGAAATGGCCGGCGAATACGACCGCCGCTTCCATCTGACCATTGCGCGCCTGTCCGGCAATCCGGTGGTGGAATACTGCATCCACCTGATCTGGCGCATGCGCAACGAACTGCCGCGGGTGCGCCAGGTGTACGCGCACGTCTGCCACCAGGACGACGCCACCCGCACCGACGAGCATGCCGCGATCCTGGAAGCGCTGAAGACGCGCGACCCGGCGGCCTCGCGCAACGCGATGCGCAATCACTTCCAGCGCCTGTTCGAGTCGATGCTGGAAGCCACCGAAAGCCAGGCCCTGGCCGAGATCCGCCGCCGCACCCAGCAGGACCGCGAGCGCTTCCTGGCGACCACGCGGATCTGAGCCGGGCGCCGCTTCTGGCGTAAGGCATCCGCTGTCGGCGCTGCGGCGCCATGCGCGCAGGCGGAAGCGCGCGCTATGTGTCATTGTCTTCGCCATTGTGGCCATCGCCGGCGCGTGTGCGCCTGGTTTTGCGGCGTCTGCATTCTGCGCAATCGCGCCGCAATCGCGGCGAGTTGCGCCCGCCGGCGACACCGCCCGCATCGGCGCCTGAACGCACTTGCCGCGCTGTGCGCAGGCCGCAGCGTCAACCGCAGTGCGGTGGCCCCTGGTGCGACGCGGCAAACGCGCTCGGCAATGGCGCGCACGGTGCTGCCCGCATTCACGCCTGGCGCTGCCGGCGCCTGTTAAGCATGGCGCCAAGCGGGCTCTGTGGCCCCTCTGGATCATCATGGCGTCCCCCTGGCGTGCGTTGCGTAGACGGCTGCTTCCTTATCGGCGCGGCCTGTCCGGCATGCGCGCGCGGTTCCTGCAACGCGGCCGCAAGCCGCCGCCGGCCGAAGAGCCGCTGCGCGCGCAGCTGCTCAGCGCCGAACAGATGGCGGCGCACGGCGAAGCCCTGGCGCGCAGCCACCGGGTGCGCGGCGGGCGCAGCCCCGAGGTGCTGCTGGCGCGGCTGAAGCAGAACGAGGACGTCCTGCGCGATGCGCTGGCGATGCTCGCGGCGATGGTCCGCGACGGCATCCGCGTCACCCCGGCCGGCGAGTGGCTGCTGGACAACTTCTACCTGGTCGAAGAACAGATCCTGATCGCGCGGCGCCATCTGCCGGCCGGCTACAGCCGCCAGCTGCCGGCGCTGGCGCAGGGCGTCTCGGCCGGATTGCCGCGCGTGTACGCCTTGTCGATGGACGCGATCGCCCACGGCGACGGCCGCATCGATGCCGACATGGCCAGCCGCTTCATCGCCGCCTACCAGACGGTGACGCCGCTGATGCTGGGCGAGCTGTGGGCGATCCCGATCATGCTGCGCCTGGGCCTGCTGGAGAACCTGCGCCGGGTCGCGGCGCGGGTGATGCGCGACGGCATCGACCACCGCCTGGCCAGCGACTGGGCCGACCGGCTCAATACCAGCGCCACGGAGGATCCCAAGAGCGTGGTGCTGGTGGTCGCGGACATGGCGCGTTCGCAGCCGCCGCTGTCCGGCGCCTTCGTCGCCGAGCTGGTGCGCGGGCTGCACGGGCGTGGCGGGGTGCTGGCGATGCCGGTCACCTGGGTCGAGCAGTGGCTGGCCGACGGCGGCCAGCGCATCGACCAAATGGTGCACGCGGAAAGCCAGCAGCAGGCCGCCGACCAGGTCTCGATCAGCAACAGCATCGTCAGCCTGCGTTTTCTGGCGACGATGGACTGGCGCGATTTCGTCGAGGACCTGAGCGTGGTCGAAGCGCATCTGCGCCGCGATCCGCAAGGTACCTATGCGCAGATGGATTTCCAGACCCGCGACAGCTACCGGCACAGCGTCGAGCTGCTGGCGCGGCGCAGCGGCGCCAGCGAAGAGGCGGTGGCCGCGTGCGTGCTGCAGCTGGCGCATGCCGCGTCCGCGGACGACCGGCGCCATGTCGGCTACTACCTGGTCGACGACGGCCAGCGCGACCTGCCCGCGGCGATCGCCGCCTTGCCGCGCGCGCGCCGCCGGCCCCACGTGGCCCGGCGCACGCTGCCGCTGCCCGCGTATCTGCTGCCGATCGCGGCGATCGCCGCCTTCGGCGCCTGGACGCTGCTCGAGCAGTTGCATGCGTTGGCCGCGGTGCCGGCATGGCTGTGGGCGACGACCGCGCTGCTGGGCGCGTTGGCGTTCAGCGAGCTGGGCGTGGCGCTGGTCAACTGGGCGGCGACGCTGCTGGTGGCGCCGCGCACGCTGCCGCGGATGGACTTTTCCAAGGGCATTCCGACCGGCGCGCGCACGCTGGTGGTAGTGCCGAGCATGCTCAGCGACACGGCCACGATCGACGAACTGGCCGAGGCGCTGGAAGTGCGGTTCCTGGCCAACCGCGACGTGCAGCTGCATTTCGCGCTGCTGACCGATTTCCTGGATGCCGCGCAGGCGACGCTGCCCGGCGACGCGGCGCTGCTCGAGCATGCGACGCAGCACATCGCCAGCCTCAACCAGCGCTACGCGCCCGAACGCGGCGACCGCTTCTTCCTGCTGCACCGCCCGCGCCTGTGGAGCGCCGGCGAGCGCGCCTGGATCGGCCACGAGCGCAAGCGCGGCAAGCTGGCGGCGCTGAACCGGCTGCTGCGCGGCGGCGCGGCCGATGCCGATTTCAGCGCGGCGATCGGCGCGACCGCGCTGCTGGCGCAGGTGCGTTACGTGATCACCCTGGACGCGGACACGCGGCTGCCGCGCGATGCGGCGCGCGAGTTCGTCGCGACCCTGGCGCATCCGCTGAACCGCGCGCGCATCGATCCCGCCCTGGGCCGCGTGACCCGCGGCTACGGCATCCTGCAGCCGAGCGTGGGCAGCAGCATGAGCGGCCACCGCATCACCCGCTACGCGCGCCTGTTCGGCAGCGAGCCGGGGATCGATCCGTACACGCGCACCGTGTCCGACGTGTACCAGGACCTGTTCGGCGAAGGCTCGTTCGTCGGCAAGGGCATCTACGACGTGGATGCGTTCGAACAGGCGCTGGACGGGCGCCTGCCCGACAACCGCATCCTCAGCCACGACCTGCTGGAAGGCTGCTACGCGCGCGCCGGCCTGGTCAGCGACGTGCGCCTGTTCGAGGATTACCCGGCGCGCTACGCGGCCGACGTGAAGCGCCGCGCGCGCTGGATCCGCGGCGACTGGCAGCTGCTGCCGTGGCTGTTGCCGTGGGTGCCGGACGCCGCCGGGCGCTACCGGCGCAATCCGCTGTCGATCCTGTCGCTCGGCAAGCTGCTGGACAACCTGCGCCGCAGCCTGGTGCCGATCGCGGTCACCGCGTTGCTGGCGATCGGCTGGCTGTGGCTGCCGCGGCCGGCGGCCTGGACGGCCTGGCTGCTGGGCCTGTTGGTGCTGCCGATCGTGGTGCCGGCGCTGCACGATCTGGTCGCCAAGCCGCTGGACATGGCCTGGCGCATGCACCTGGGCACGCTGGCCAAGGCCTTGGCGACGCAACTGCAACGCGCGCTGGTGGCGCTGGCCTGCCTGCCGTACGAAGCCGGCTACGCCGCGCTGGCGATCGCGCGCACGCTGTGGCGCATGCTGGTCAGCCGCCGGCGCCTGCTGCAATGGCATGCATCCAGCGACGTGGCGCGCAGCCTGGGCCACGGCAATGCGGCCGAACTGGGCGGCATGGCGCCGGCGGCGCTGGCCGCGCTGGCGCTGCTGGCCGTGCTGGCGTGGCGGCAGCCGCATGCGCTGTGGGTCGCCGCGCCGATCCTGGCGCTGTGGATCGTCGCCCCGGCGCTGATGGCCTGGATGGGGCATGCCGACGCGCCACGCCGCGCGCAGCTGGCGCCGCCGCAACGGGCCTTCCTCGGCCGGCTGTCGCGGCGTACCTGGGCCTTCTTCGAAGTGCACATGCGCGCGCAGGACCATTGGCTGCCGCCGGACAACGTGCAGGAGCATCCGCAACTGGTGGTGGCGCGGCGCACCTCGCCGACCAACATCGGCCTGGCCCTGCTCGGCAACCTGGCCGCCTACGACCTGGGCTACCTGCAGCCGGGCGGGGTGATCGAGCGCACCCGGCTGACCCTGGCGACGATGGAGACGCTGCCGCGCCACCGCGGCCATTTCTACAACTGGTACGACACCGAGACCCTGTTGCCGTTGCCGCCGGCCTACCTGTCGACAGTGGACAGCGGCAACCTGGCCGGGCACTTGTTGACCCTGCGCCAGGGCCTGCTGGCGCTGTGCGATGCGCCGCTGCTGGCGGCGGCCACCTTCGACGGACTGGCCGACACGCTCGGCGTGCTGCGCGAGACTGCAGCCGCCGACCCGGCCGCAGCGGCCGCGCTGCAGCCGGCGCTGCAGGACGTCGAGCTGCGCCTGCAGGCGCTGCGCGCGACCCCGCCGCAGACGCTGGCGCAGGCCTGGCACGCGCTGTGCGCGTTGGCTGTGCAGGCGGAGGCGATCGCCGAGCGCTGGCCTGCGCCTACTGCCGAGCACTCTGCCGACGCGTTGGCGCCGCATTGGCCGCAGGTGCTGCTGGATGCGTGCAGCGCGGCGCAGCAGGAACTGCGCGAGTTCGCACCGTGGGCGACGGCGGCCGACGGCGACGCGGCCTCCACCGCCGCGACCGAGGCGCCGCTGCCGACGCTGCGCGCGCTGGCCGCGCAGACCCACGATGCCGCGGCGGCCGAGCGCGCCCGCGCGCGCATCCACCAGCTCGAGCGCCTGGCGCACATCGCCGGGCAGCTGTCGCTGATGGAATACGCGTTCCTCTACGATCCGGCGCGGCGCCTGCTGGCGATCGGCTACAACGTCGACGAGCGGCGCCTGGACCAAGGCTATTACGACCTGCTGGCGTCGGAGGCGCGGCTGTGCAGCTTCGTCGCCATCGCCCAGGGCCAGCTGCCGCAGGAAAGCTGGTTCGCGCTCGGGCGCCAGCTCACCGAGGTCGACGGCGAAGCGACGCTACTGTCGTGGACCGGTTCAATGTTCGAATACCTGATGCCGCAGCTGGTGATGCCCAGCTATGCCGACACCTTGCTCGACCAGACCGCGGTGCATGCGGTCAATGCGCAGATCGCGCACGGCGCGCGGCACGCGGTGCCGTGGGGCGTGTCCGAGTCCGGCTACAACGCGGTCGATGCGCGGATGAACTACCAGTACCGCGCGTTCGGCGTGCCCGGGCTGGGCCTCAAGCGCGGGCTCGGCGACGACCTGGTGATCGCGCCGTACGCGAGCATGATGGCGCTGATGGTGGCCCCGGAAGCGGCCTGCGCCAACCTGCAGCGGCTGGCCGATGCCGGTTTCGGCGGCCGCTTCGGCCTGCACGAGGCGATCGACTACACCCCCAGCCGGGTGCCGCCCGGCCAGGACTACGCACTGATCCGCTCGTACATGGCGCATCACCAGGGCATGGGTCTGCTGGCGCTGGACCACCTGCTGCGCGAGCAGCCGATGCAGAAGCGCTTCGCCGCCGATGCCGAGTTCCAGGCCACCTTGCTGCTGCTGCAGGAGCGGATTCCGCGCGTGGGCGTGTTCCATCCGCAGGAAGCCGACGGCGCCGTACGCAATGCCCAGGACGAGCGCGAGGACGAGACCCAGCTGCGCGTGTTCCGCGATCCGGGCGCCCCGCGGCCGGCGGTGCAGCTGCTTTCCAACGGCCGCTACCACGGCCTGCTGACCAGCGCCGGCGGCGGCTACAGCCGCATGCGCGACATGGCCATCACCCGCTGGCGCGAGGACGGCACCCGCGACCACTGGGGCAGCTTCTGCTACCTGCGCGACGTGGACAGCGGCGACTACTGGTCGGCCGCCTACCAGCCCACCGCGGTGGCGGTGGACCACTACGAGGCGATCTTCTCCGACGCCAAGGCCGAATTCCGTGGCCGCAAGCGCGGCTTCGACACGCACATGGAAGTGGCGATCTCCGCCGAGGACGACATCGAGCTGCGCCGGCTGCGGATCAGCAACCGCTCGCGGCAGCCGCGCACCATCGAGATCACCACCTATGCCGAAGTGGTGCTGGCGCCGGCCATCGCCGACGAGCTGCACCCGGCCTTCAGCAACCTGTTCGTGCAGACCGAGATCGCCCGCGACCGGCAGGCGCTGCTGTGCACGCGGCGCACCCGCGCGCACGACGAGGTCGCGCCGTGGATGTTCCACCTGGTGGCGGTGCACGATGCGCATATCGGCGCGATCTCCTACGAGACCGACCGCGCGCGCTTCCTCGGCCGCGGCAACAGTGCGCGCACGCCGCGCGCGCTGAGCCACGATGCGGCGCTGTCCGACACCGCCGGCTCGGTGCTCGACCCGGTGGTGGCGATCCGCTGCCGGATCGTGCTGGCGCCGGAGCAGACCGCGATGATCGACATCGTCTACGGCGTCGGCGGCGACCGCGACGCGTGCACGGCGCTGATCGACAAATACCGCGATCGGCGCCTGGCCGATCGCGTGTTCGACCTGGCCTGGACCCACAGCCAGGTGGTGCGCCGCCAGATCAATGCCTCGCAGGCCGACGCGCAGCTGTACGAGCGCCTGGCCGGGCTGATGGTGTACGTGCATCCGGCGCTGCGCGCCGACAGCGAACTGCTGCTGCAGAACCGGCGCGGCCAGTCCGGCTTGTGGGGCCATGCGATCTCCGGCGACCTGCCGATCGCGCTGCTGCAGATCGGCGATGCCGACAACATCGAACTGGTGCGGCAGATGGTGCAGGCGCACGCGTACTGGCGGCTCAAGGGCCTGCATGCGGACCTGGTGATCTGGAACGAAAGCCAGAGCGGCTACCGGCAACAGCTGCAGGAGCAGATCCTGGGCATGATCGCGGCCGATCCGGACGTCAGCGTGCTGGAGCGTCCCGGCGGCATCTTCGTGCGCCCGGTGCAGAACATCTCGCAGGAAGACCGCATCCTGCTGCAGGTGGTGGCGCGGGTCATCGTCAGCGACCAGCGCGGTACCCTGGCCGCGCAGATCGGCCGGCATCTGCCGCCGCCACGCGGCATGCCCGAACTGGTGCCGTTGCCGGCCGCCGCGCTGGCGGAGGCGCAGGAGCACCTGCCGGCCGCGGCCGCCGGCGACGAGGCGCACGAGGCGCACGAGGCGCACGAGGATCCGTGGCCGTTCGCGCCGGCGCATGGCCAGGCGCTGTTCGACAACGGCACCGGCGCCTTCGCCGCCGACGGCCGCGAATACCTGATCGCGCTGCGCGAGGGCGCGCCGACCCCGGCGCCGTGGTCCAACGTGCTGGCCAACGCGCAACTGGGCACCGTGCTCAGCGAGAGCGCGGCCGGCTACACCTGGTTCGAGAACGCACACGAGTTCCGCCTGTCGCCGTGGCACAACGACCCGGTCGCCGACGCCTGCGGCGAAGCGTTCTACCTGCGCGACGAGGACAGCGGCCGGGTGTGGTCGCCACAGGCGCTGCCGCGCCGCGGCGAAGGCGACTACCGCACCCGCCACGGCTTCGGCTACAGCGTCTACGAGCACGTGCAGGACGGCATCGCCAGCGAGCTGTGGGTGTACGTGGCGCTGCACGAGGCGGTGAAGTTCTCGGTGCTGAAGCTGCGCAACCTGTCCGGCCGCAGCCGCCGCCTGTCGGCCACCGGCTACGTGGAGTGGGTGCTGGGCGACCTGCGGGTGAAGTCGCAGATGCATGTGGTCAGCGAGCAGGACGGTGTGCAGGGCGCGCTGCTGGCGCGCAATCCGTACAACGCCGAGTTCGCCGCGCGCACCGCGTTCTTCGACGTGGACGCGGCGACCCGCAGCTGCACCGGCGACCGCACCGAATTCCTCGGTCGCAACGGCGACATGGCCGATCCGCAGGCGCTGCGCCGCGAACGCCTGTCCGGGCGCCTCGGGGCCGGGATGGACCCGTGCGCGGCGCTGCAGGTGCCGTTGACCCTGGCCGCCGGCGCCGAGTGCGAGATCGTGTTCCGGCTCGGCGCCGGCGCCGACCATGCCGCCGCGGTGGAACTGGCGCGGCGCATGCGCGGCCGCGATGCCGCGCACGACGCGCTGGACGCGGTGCGCATCCATTGGCGCCACCTGCTCGGCGGGCTGCAGGTGAAGACCCCCGATCCCAGCGTGGATCTGCTGGTCAACGGCTGGCTGCCGTACCAGACCCTGGCCTGCCGCTACCTGGCGCGCAGCGGCTATTACCAGTCCGGCGGCGCGTTCGGTTTCCGTGACCAGCTGCAGGACATGATGGCGCTGGTCCATGCCACGCCGGAGTTGGCGCGCGAACACCTGCTGGCCAGCGCCGCGCACCAGTTCCCGCAGGGCGACGTGCTGCACTGGTGGCATCCGCCGCAGGACCGCGGCGTGCGCACGCGCTGCTCCGACGATTACCTGTGGCTGCCGCTGGCGGCGTGCCGCTACCTGCAGGTCACCGGCGACCGTGGCGTGCTCGACGAAGACGTGCGCTACATCGAGGGCCGCAGCGTCGGCGCCGACGAGGAGTCGTACTACGACCTGCCGGCGCCGTCGGCCCAGCGCGCGCCGCTGTACGCGCACTGCGTGCAGGCGCTGCGCCGCGGCATGGCGCTGCTCGGCGAACGCGGCCTGCCGCTGATCGGCACCGGCGACTGGAACGACGGCATGAACCGGGTGGGCGAGGGCGGCAAGGGCGAGAGCGTGTGGCTGGGCTTCTTCCTGTTCCACGTGCTGCAGCAGTTCGCGGCGCTGGCGCGCGGCCGCGACGACGCCGCCTTCGCCGAGGAATGCGACGCGGCGGCGCATGCGCTGCGCGGCAATCTGGAGGCGCATGCCTGGGACGGCGACTGGTACCGGCGCGCCTGGTTCGACGACGGCACCGCGCTGGGCTCGGCGCACAACGCCGAATGCCGCATCGACTCGATCTCGCAGAGCTGGTCGGTATTGTCCGGCGCGGCCGAGCCGGCGCGCGCGCGGCAGGCGATGGCTGCGCTGGACCAGCACCTGGTCAAGCGCGATGCCGGGCTGATCCAGCTGCTGGAGCCGCCGTTCGACCGCATCGAGCACGATCCCGGCTACATCCGCGGCTACGTGCCGGGGGTGCGCGAGAACGGCGGGCAGTACACCCACGCGGCGGTGTGGGCGGCGATGGCCTTCGCCCGGCTCGGCGACGGCGAACGCGCCTGGGAACTGGCGCGGATGATCAACCCGATCCGGCACAGCCTGGATGCGGCGGCCAGCGAGCGCTACAAGGTCGAACCCTACGTGCTGGCCGCCGACGTCTATGGCGTGGCCCCGCACGTGGGCCGCGGCGGCTGGACCTGGTACACCGGCTCGGCCGGCTGGATGTACCGGCTGCTGGTCGAATCGCTGCTGGGCCTGCAGCGCGAAGGCGACAGCCTGCAACTGCGGCCGTGCCTGCCGGCCAACTGGGAGCGCTGCGAACTGCAGTACCGCCACGGCAGCAGCACGTATCACATCGAACTGCTGCAGCACGCCGCCGGCCAGGCAGGCGACGCCACCGACGGCGCAGGCCTGTTCGTGGACGGCCTGCGCCAGCCGGACGCGCGCATCGCGCTGGCCGACGACGGCGCGGTGCACAGCGTGCAATGGCGGCAGCCGCGCGCGCCGTCGTGAACACGCACGCGCAGACGCAGGCGGCGCTGGCGCATCTGGCGACGATGCTGCCGGAATGGATCGCGCATCTGCGCGATCCGGCCGAATTCTGGCCGCAGTTCGGCGTGCTCGCGCAGGAGCTGCTGGATGCGGCCGCGCCGTGCGATCGCGCGCGGGCGCGGCAGGCGCTGGCGGCGATGCTCGCAAAGCATGCGATCGACGCGCATCTGCTGCCTCCCTGAATGTCGCGCTGAACGGGTTGGCGCCGCGCCGCGACGCAGGGCTCACGGCATGGTCACCCGGGTTGCACGCCGCCCGCGGCCACACTGCAGTCCACGCCGTCGCAACAGGACCCCCTCCTATGCAAGCCCTCACCTATCACGGCACCAGAGACGTGCGCGTCGAAACCGTTCCCGATCCGGTACTGGTCGATGCCGACGACATCGTGCTGCGCGTCACCGCGACCGCGATCTGTGGTTCGGACCTGCACCTGTACCGCGGCAAGATCCCCGACATGCACGACGGCGACGTGCTCGGCCACGAATTCATGGGCGTGGTCGAAGAGGTCGGCCCGGGCGTGCAGCGGCTGAAGCGGGGCGACCGCGTGGTAATTCCGTTCGTGATCGCCTGCGGCGAATGCTTCCATTGCCGCCTGACCGAATACGCCGCCTGCGAGACCACCAACACCGGCAAGGGCGCCGCGCTGAACCAGAAGGGCATCCGCCCGCCGGCGGCGCTGTTCGGCTACAGCCATCTGTACGGCGGCGTGGCCGGCGGCCAGGCCGAGTACGTGCGCGTGCCCAAGGCCAACGTCGGCCCGCTGGTGGTGCCGGACGTGCTGCACGACGAGCAGGTGCTGTTCCTGTCCGACATCCTGCCCACCGGCTACCAGGCCGCGCTCAATGGCGGCGTGCGCCAGGGCAGCACCGTGGCGATCTTCGGCGCCGGCCCGGTGGGGCTGATGACCGCCGCATGCTGCCGCATGCTCGGCGCCGAGCGCATCTTCATGGTCGACAGGTATCCGTACCGACTGGATTTCGCACAGAAAACTTACGGCGTGATCCCGCTCAATTTCGAGGAGATCGACGATCCGGCCGACATCATCGTCGGCCAGACCGACGGCCGCGGCGTGGATGCGAGCATCGACGCGGTCGGCTTCGAGGCCAAGGGCAGCACCGTGGAGACGGTGATGGCCACGTTGAAGCTGGAAGGCAGCAGCGGCACCGCGTTACGCCAGTGCATCGCCGCTACCCGCCGCGGCGGCACGGTCAGCGTGCCCGGCGTGTATGCCGGCTTCATCCACGGCTTCCTGTTCGGCGACGCCTTCGACAAGGGGCTGAGCTTCAAGATGGGCCAGACCCACGTGCAGCGCTTCATGCCCGAACTGCTGGAGCACATCGGCGAAGGCCGGTTGAAGCCGAACGAGATCATCACCCACCGCATGCGCCTGGCGCAGGCGGCCGAAGGCTACGCGATCTTTGACAAGAAGGAACAGGACTGCCGCAAGGTCATCCTGACCCCGTGAACCGGGCCGTGCCGCGCTCGCTGCGCCGCGCGAGCGAGGGCTGTGCTGCGCCCGAAGAACGCTGTTCTGGCCTGAGCCTGCCTCTTCATTCTTGCCTGAGCCTGTGCGGCGTTCCCGTGACCGCTCTGACAGCCGAGACATAGCCCCTCTCCCCCGGGAGAGGGGTTGGGGTGAGGGTCCGGCGCGAAAGCGTCTCGTGGAAATCGGGTGCGCGGGGGGGCGCCCGTACCCTCATCCGGCCCTGCGGGCCACCTTCTCCCGAAGGGAGAAGGGAACAGCTTCGCCGCTCATAGCCCTC
>NZ_JAYIQP010000011.1:0-167701 GCF_035026585.1 Xanthomonas sp. WHRI 7945 | reverse complement strand
AGGAGCGGCTTCAGCCGCGACCGGGCGTTACCGATAGCGCCTGGTCGCGGCTGAAGCCGCTCCTACAAGAAAGCGGCACAGCCCGCCCTCAGCGCCGCTGCAAGCGCCAAGCACGGTGGATGCGCGGGTTGCGCTCGAAATCCGGCGCGATGGTCTGCGCGGTGATCTCCTCGCACGACGCGAATTCAGCCAGCGCGTTCTCGTCCAGCTTGAAGCGGCGGAAGTTGTTGGAGAAGTACAGCACGCCGTCGGGCATCAGCCGCGCCACCGCCGCGCGCAGCAGGCGCACGTGCTCGCGCTGGATGTCGAAATCCTCCGCGCGCGCGGAGTTGGAGAAGGTCGGCGGGTCGCAGAAGATCACGTCGTAGCGGTTCTTCTCCGCCTCCAGCCAGGTCAACGCGTCGGCCTGCACCAGCCGGTGCTGGGCGCCGCCCTTGCCGTTGAACGCCAGGTTGTCGGCACACCACTGCAGGTAGGTGCCGGACAGGTCCACGCTGGTGGTGGAATCGGCGCCGGCTACCGCCGCCTGCACGCTGGCCACGCCGGTGTAGCAGAACAGGTTGAGGAAGCGCTTGCCGCGCGCCTGCTGCGCCATCGCCCCGCGCAGCGGGCGGTGGTCCAGGAACAGGCCGGTGTCCAGGTAGTCGAACAGGTTGACCCGCAACAACGCGCCGTGCTCGCGCACCACCAGGAACTCGCCGCGCTGCTCGAAGCGCCCGTACTTGCTGCCGCCCTTGCCGCGCTCGCGCGACTTCAGCGCCACGCGCTCGGCCGGGACCTCGAACACCTCGCGCGCGGCGGCCAGCAACTCGTTGCGGCGGCGGCGCACGTCGGCATCGGGAATCTCTTCGGGCGCGGCGTATTCCTGCACGTGCAGGTAGGTGCGCGCCTGGCCGCCGTCCTCCTGGTACACGTCGATCGCCGCCGCGTACTCGGGCAGGTCGGCGTCGTAGGCGCGGAAGCAGCTCACCTGCTCGCGCGCGCGCCAGGTCTTGAACTTGCGCAGGTTCTTGCGCAGCCGGTTGGCGACCATCTGCGCGCCGTCGCTGAGCGCGCGCGGCGCCTCGGCCGGCTCGCGCTGCGCGACCGCGATCGGGTCGCAGACGATCAACGGGCATTCCAGCGCGCCGTTGAACATCTGGTATTTCTTGGCCGCGCGCAGGCCGGTGGCGTAAGCCAGGTCGGCATTGCCGCACAGCAGGCTGGCCCGCCACTGCGGCACCGCGCGCTTGAGCGCCTCGCCCAGGCGCCGGTACAGCGCGGTGTCGGCGGCCAAGCGCTCGTCGTACGGCGGGTTGCACACCACCGTGCCCAGCGCCTGCGCCGGCGTGCGCAGGTCGGCGACGTCGCGCACCTCGAACGCGATCGCCGCGGCGACGCCGGCCGCCTGCGCGTTCTCGCGCGCGGCGCGGATCGCATGCGGATCGATGTCGCCGCCATGGATCACCGGCCGCAACGCGGCGCGGCCGGCCGCTTCGCGCTGCCGCGCCTCGGCCAGCAGGGCGCGCCAGGCGTCCTGGTCGAAGCCCAGCCAGCGGCTCGGCGCCACGCTGAACCCGAGCGGGCCGGCGTCGCCGCGGCGTGCGGCGGCCAGATCGCCGCGCAACAGCCCCGGGGCCACGTCGGCGGCCATCAGCGCGCCTTCGATCAGCAGCGTGCCGCTGCCGCACATCGGATCCAGCAACCCGCCGCCCTGCGCGTACAGCTGCGGCCATTGCCCGCGCAACAGCACCGCCGCGGCCAGGTTCTCCTTCAGCGGCGCTTCGTTCTGCGCCTGGCGCCAGCCGCGCCGGTGCAGCGAACCGCCGCCCAGGTCCACCGACAGCGTGGCGCGGCCCTTGCGCAGCGACAGGTTCAGTCGCAGATCCGGATCCTCCACGTCCACCGACGGCCGTTCCAGGCCTTCGCCGCGCAGCGTGTCCACCACCGCATCCTTGACCCGCTGCGCGGCGTAGCGCGCATGCGTGATCGCGGTCCCGGACACGTGCGCGTCCACCGCCAGGGTGTGCCGCGAAGTCAGGTGCTCGCGCCACGGCAGCGCGGCGACGCCGGCGTACAGCGCGGTCTCGTCGGGGCAATCGAACTCGTCCAGCGGCCACAGCACGCGGCTGGCCAGGCGCGACCACAGCACGGCGCGCTGCGCATCGCGCAGCTCGCCCTCGCTATTGACCCCGGACACGGTGGCGGTGGCCTTGGCCACGCCGAGCGCGAGCAGCTCGTCGACGAGCAGGTATTCCAGGCCCTTGGCGCAGGAGACGAAGAATTTCACGGGAAGGCGGACCACACGAAGAAGGAGGAATGCACGGGCGGACACTCGGCCCGCTCCGCGCGTATCGCGGCAGCGCGGCCTGCGACGGGCGGGCGGCGGCAACGGACGGGAAGACGCGAATGGTCGGCCATCGCGCCCGCCATTACCAGCCCGGGGCCGCGCCATGCCCTGGCGTGGGCCACCCCTGGCGCGCGGCCCACGCTCACCACGGCGCCAGCCGCCAGCCGTCGGGATCGGCCTGCAGGCGCGTGTCCAGGCGCAGGTCGTCGAGGAACCCGGCATCGTGCGAGACCACCAGCAAGGCGCCCGGGTACTGCAGCAGCACCTGCCGCAGCGCCTCGCGCGCGTCCAGGTCCAGGTGGTTGTCCGGCTCGTCCAGCAGCAGCAACTGCGGCGGCGGATCGCGGTAGAACGCGCAGGCCAGCGCCGCCTTCAGCCGCTCGCCGCCGCTGAGCCGGCCGCTGGGCACGCCGATGCGCTGCGCGTCCAGGCCGAGCAGGGCCAGCCGCGTGCGCAGCTCGGCGACGTCGGCGACGGCATTGGCCGCCTGCACCTGCGCCAGCACCGGCCGTGCCGGATCGAGCAGCTGCAGCGACTGGTCCAGGTAGGCGCTGGGCACCTGTACGTCGCAGCGCCCGGCCAGCGGCGCGAGCTGGCCGTCGAGCACCCGCAGCAGGGTCGATTTGCCGCTGCCGTTGAGCCCGACCACGCCGATCCGCTGCCGGCCGCCGATGCGCAGGTCCAGCGCGGCGCGCGTGGCCGGGGCGTACGGCAGCCGCAGGCCGTGCAGATCGGCGACCCGGCGCGTGGCCACCGCGGCCGGCGCCGGTGCGAACAGCGCGATCGGCGCGGCGGCCTCGACCTCGCTCGCGGCCGCGCGCACCTGTGCGGACAGCCGCGCGTGCGCAGCGGCCAGCTGCTGCCGCTGTTTGCCGGCGCTGTGCTCGCTGCGCTGCTTCTGCGCGCCGAGCAGGATCGGCGCCTGGTTGGCGTCCTGCGCCTGGCGGCGGCCGTGCGCGCTGCGCCGCTGCTGGCGCGCCTGCTGCTCGCGCAATGCATCCCCGTGGCGGCGCCGCGCGTGCCTGCAGCGTTCCAGGTCGGCCAGCGCGTGCTGTTGCTCCTGCGCCTTGCACTGCGCGTAGAACGCGTAGTCGCCGCCGTAGTCGCGCAGGCCCAGCGACGACAGTTCCACGGTGCGCTGCATGTCCTGCAGCAGCGCGCGATCGTGGCTGACCACCAGCAGCCCGTTCGGCCAGCGCCGCAGTTGCTGCTGCAGCTGCTGGCGCTGCGCATGGTCCAGATGGTTGCTCGGCTCGTCCAGGATCAGCACGTCGGCGTCGGACAGCCAGGCGCCGAGCAGCGCCACGCGCATCGCCTCGCCGCCGCTGAGCATGGCCGCCGGCCGCTCCGGCGCCAGCTGGCCGAGCCCGTGCAGCGCCAGTTCGGCGCGCAGGCGCTGGGCGATGTCCCAGCGCTCGCCGAGCGTGTCGAAGTCGGCAGGATCGGCGCTGCCGGCCTCGATCCGCGCCAGTGCGTCCAGCGCCGGACGCACCCCGGCCAGCGAGGCCACCGTGTCGCTGGCGGCGCGCACGATCTGCTGCGGCAGGTAATGGATGCGGCCATGCCGGCGGCAGCGCCCGGCGCTCGGCGCCAGCTGGCCGGCGAGCAGGCGCGCGAGCACGCTCTTGCCGGCGCCGTTGCGGCCGACCAGGCCGGTGCGCCGCGCATCGAGCACGAAATCGAGATCGGAAAACAGGGTCCTGCCGTCGGGCAGGACATACGACGCGCGTTGCAGCGCGAGCAGGGGATGCGTCATGGGACCTCCAGGGATGCCGGTCGTGCCCGCCGGGTTCGGCAGGAACGGACAAGGCCGTCGAAGACGGCGGCATCACTGGCGCATCGGAGGAATCCTCGGCTAGCTAATCTGAGCCAGGATGGTAACCCGCGTGCGCGCGGTCTGGCCGCGACGCGGCGGCGGCGCTCAGCCGCCGGCCAGGAACGCGGCGTGGTACTCGGCCTCGGCCACCGGCGGCAGGCGGTCGCCGAAACCGATCGCCTGGAAATACTCGGCCGGCACGCCGGGCAGCACCAACCCGGGTTCCGGAGCGAAGCCGAAACGGGCGAAAAACGCCGGCTCGCCGAGCGCCACGCAGCCGGCCGCGCCCAGCGCCTGCAACTGCGCCAGCGCCTCGCGCACCAGCCGCGTGCCCAGCCCCTGGCGTTGATGGCCCGGCCCCACCGACAGCGGCCCCAGCGCATACCAGCCGCGGCTGCCGTCGGACAGTTGCAGCGGCGACACCGCCACGTGGCCGACCACGTAGCCGTCGTGGTCGGCCACCAGCGACAGGGTCAGCGCGCCGTCCGCGCGCAGCCGTTCGATGACCTGCTGCTCGTCGTGGCGGCTGTGCGCGACGCGGAAGAACGCGACCAGGGTCAGCGCCTCGATCGCGGCGTGGTCGGCGGCCGTTTCGGCACGGATGTTCAGTTCCATCGGCGACTCCTTTTGGCGTAGCGCGCGACGCAGGCAGCGCCGCTCACAGCGTTTCCAGCAGTTCGGCGAAGGCCCGTGCCGAGGTCTCGACGTGGGCGCCCAGCCGGTGCGTGTCGTCGACCAGCAGCAGCCGCGCCGCGCGCGCCTGCGCCCAGGCGATCACCTCGGCGGCGGGAATCAGTTCGTCGTGCCAGGCGTGCACGATCGAGATCGGCACTGGCGCCGCGTCCAGCGCCGGCATCCAGCCCAACCGCGTCGGCGGCACCATCAGGAACAGGCCGCGCACCGGCACCTGCAGCGACACCTGCGCGGCGATGTACGCGCCCAGGCTGGACCCGGCCAGCAGCAGCGGCCCGCGCTGCGCGGCGGCCTGCGCCAGCGCCAGCAGGCGCTGCAGCCGCGCCGGCACGTCGCCGAGCTGGCTGACCTCGCGGCGCGCGTCCAGGTCGGTGAAATCCGGGCGCTCGTGGCTCCAGCCCTGGCGCTGCGCGACCTCGGCCAGCGCCGCGACCTTGATCGCATCCGGGCCACTCTCGAAGCCGTGCACCAGGATGCAGTGGCCGCGGCTCACAGCGCCACCACCGCATCGCCGAGCCGCAGCGTGCCGCCGTGCACGATCCGCGCGCACAGCCCGCCATGGCCGCGCATCGCGTTGTAGCCGCCCGCGCCCAGCGCGTCTTCCATGCGCGAGCACGGGTCGCACGGCGCGATGCCCTCCAGCTCGACCTCGCCGATGCGGAAGCGGCGCCCCTTCAGCGCGATCAACGGGATGCCGGAGACGACCAGGTTGCGGCGCAGGGTCGCCGGCGCCAGCTGCGCATGGCCGGCCAGCGCGGCGATCGCCGGCAGATGTTCGGCCTGAATCAGGGTCACCCCGCGCTTGCCGTTGCTGCCCGCGTAGCGGTCGCCGAACAGGCCGCCGTCGGCATGCGCCAGCGCCTGCGCCACCTCGAGCATCGGCACGTCGCGCGCCGGACGCAGGCCTATCCAGTCCACGCGTCCGGCGCGCGGCAACGTGGCGAGCAGCGTCGCCAGCGGGCTATCGGGATTCAGAGTCATCATCGGGCTTCAGAGTGATCGGCGAATGCTAGCATCCGCGCATGTCGCAGACCCCGCCGTTGCCGATCCACGATGCCCCCCTGCCCTACGTCGAACGGCTGCAGGCGCGCACCCTGGATGCGATCGAACTGGCGGTGATCCATTGCACCGAACTGCCCGACCTGGCCAGCGCACGCGCCTACGGCGAACGCGTGCTGTATCCGTCGGGCACCGGCAACAGCGGCCACTTCTACATCGACCGCGACGGCAGCGTGCACCGCTACGTGCCGCTGCAGCGGGTGGCGCACCACGTGCGCGGCTACAACCCGCAGTCGCTGGGCATCGAACTGGTCAACCGCGGGCGCTATCCGCACTGGCTGGATTCGCGCCACCAGGCGCTGGACGAAGCGTATCCGCCGGCGCAGATCCAGGCGCTGATCGCCCTGCTGCGCCAGCTGCAGGCGCAGTTGCCGCAGCTGCGCCACATCGCCGGCCACGACGCGCTGGACCGCAGCCGCGAACCGGCCAGCGACGATCCGGCGCTGCAGGTGCAGCGCAAGCTCGATCCCGGTCCGCGCTTTCCGTGGGCGCAGGTGCTGCAGGCGGTGGCGCTGACGCCGTATGCGCCTTCGGCGGATGCGGTTTCCGACCACTGACGCCGTTGGCGCAGGCCCCTGTAGGAGCGGCTTCAGCCGCGACAGGCAGCCTGACGGTGCGTGTCGCGGCTGAAGCCGCTCCTACAAAAAGACACCCGCCGCGTCGTGCCACTGCGCGAGACACCACAGCGCCGCACGCTCAGCGCGGACCGAGGTAATTCTTCTCGCCCGCGGTCACCGCCAGCTCCAGGCGGTTGGCGACCGGGGCGAGCGGGCATACCACGTGCGCGGTGAACGCGCAGGGCGGGTTCTGCGCCAGGTTGAAGTCCAGCACGACGCGCTCGCCCTGCGGCGGCTCGACGAACAGGTAACGCGCGCCGCCGTAGCTCTCGCGGCCGCTGGTGCGGTCGGAGAACGGGAAGAACACCCGCTTGCCGGCATCCTCGCGCAGCGCCTGCAGCCGGTAGCGGCGGCCGCCGAGGGTGAATTCGGCGACGCCCGCCAGCGCCAGCGGCTGCGGCGTGCCGATCGAGGTGAGCAGGACGATCGCGCGCGGCGTCGCGGCCGGGTGCCAGTCGGCCACCACGCGCCAGCGCGGATCGATCGGGAAATAGTCGATGCCGCGGAAGCCGCTGCGCGCGGCCGCATGCGGATCGCGGAAGCGCCAGCCGAACAGGGTGCCGGTACGCACCACGTAGAACTCCTGCTCGCCCAGCGCCAGTCGCGTCTCGGTGCCGTGCGCCGCGTCGGTGCCGAGGCGACCGGCGCCGAACGGCTGTCCGTGCGCCGTCACCGCCACGTCCGCCGCGGCCTTGAAGAACACGCCGGCCTCGTCATCGATCCGCAAACGGCCCAGGTACGCCGGGCCGGCCGGCAACTGCACATCGTTGCCCGCGGCGCTGCCGACGCGGTGCTCGCCGCTGCGCAACCGGCCGGAGCCGGTGTAGCTGAGCCAGCCGGCCGGCGCGCGCAACCGCGCCACGCGCTCGGCGCGGTGCTGCTCCACCGCCATCCGGTAGTGCGCGCCGGATTGCGATGCCGGCGAGGCGTCGGCGCCCGCCGCGGGCGGCCGCTCGCCGCAGGCGGCCAGGCTCAGCGCCACCGCCAGCATCCACACTCCATGCCACCGCATCGCCTCAGCCTCTGTGCTTGCCACCGTGTGTTTCCTCGCACCGATCCGGCGCGCGCGCTGCGCGCCGAGTGCAGCGCTCAGCCGCTGGCGCGCGGCCGCGCCGGATCGGCGATCCAGCCGCTCCACGATCCGGCATAGACGCGCGCGCCATGCAGGCCGGCATGTTCCAGCGCCAGCAACAGATGGCAGGCGGTCACGCCCGACCCGCACATCAGCACCACCTCGCGCGGATCGCGCCCGTGCAGCAGCGGCTCCAGTTCGGCGCGCAGCTCCTGCGGCGCACGCAAGCGTCCGTCGCGCAGGTTCTGGCCCAGCTGGCGGTTGATCGCGCCGGGCACGTGCCCGGCGAGCGGATCGATCGGCTCGACTTCGCCGCGAAAGCGCTCGGCGGCACGCGCATCCAGCAGCCAGCCCGGCGCCTCGGGCAGGCGCGCGGCGATTTCCTCGGCATCGGCGATGCGGCTGGTATCGAAGCGTTGCGGATACGGCGGTTGCGGCGAAGGCGCGGCAACGGCAGCGGTTTCCGGCAGGCCGAGCCGGCGCCATTCGGTCAGGCCGCCATCGAGCACGGCGACGCGGCGATGCCCGAGCAGGCCCAGCATCCACCACAGCCGCGCCGCGGCCATGCTGCCGTCGCCGGCGTCGTAGACCACCACCTGGGTGTGCGGCGCGATGCCCCAGCGGCCGAGCGTGCGCGCGAACGCGTCGGCCTCGGGCAACGGATGCCGGCCCAGGCCTGGGCGGCCGAGGTCGGAGAGGTCTGTGTTGAGATCGGCGTACACCGCGCCGGGCAGATGCGACTGCGTGTAGGCCTGGCGCGCGAGCTGCGCGGCCTGCGGATCGGCAAGCGCGGCCGCGGCGAAACGCGCATCCACCAGGCGCAGGTCGGGATGGTCGAGCGCGGCCGCCAGCGCCGGCGCGTCGACCAGTTGCTGCCAATCGGGTAACGGTTCGCTCATGCGCTTTGCTCCAGTCGTCGACGCAGGTTGAGCAGGATCGCCGCGGTCGCGCCCCAGATCCGCTGCCCCGGCCAGCCGTATTCCAGCACCGCGCGCGGCCGCCCGCGGTAGTCGGTCTCGATGCTGCGCAGGTTGTCCGGCGCCATCAGGTAGGCCAGCGGCACTTCGAACACTTCCGCCACCTCGCCCGGATGCGGCTGCGGCACGAAGGCCGGATCGATCGCCGCCACCACCGAGGTCACCCGGAAACCGCTGATGGTCACGAACGGGTCCAGATAACCCAGCGGTTCGACCTGCGCCACGGACAGCGCGATCTCTTCCTCGCTTTCGCGGATCGCCGCGGCCACCGCATCGGCGTCGTCGGCTTCGATGCGGCCGCCGGGAAAACTGACCTGGCCGCCGTGGTGGCGCAGGCCGTCGGTGCGCCGGGTCAGCAATACGTGGGCGCCATCGGCGCGCGGCAGCAGCCCGACCAGCACCGCGGCCTCGGCCAACACGCCGTCGGGCAGCAGATCGTGCAGTTCGTGGTGATTCCAGCCCGGGCCTGCGGGCGGCCGCTGCAGTGGATGCAATGCGCGCAGCAGCCGCGTGCGTTCGGCCAGGCGCTGGCCCGGCGTCGGCGACCAGCCGCGCGCCGGCAGCACGTCCTGCATGTAGTGCTGGCGCTCGGCGTCGCTCATGCCACGCCAGCGCGCGATCTCGTCGCCGCTGCGCAGGCAGCCGGCGCAATAGCCCTGCGCATCGAGCGTGCACAGACCGATACAGGGCGTGAGCAATACATGGGGGACGGGATCCATCGGATTCGACACCTGATCAGCCTAGCGCGATTCGCCGGCGGCGGCACTTTGCGCGCCACAAAAAAAATGCGCCGGCGTTGCCGCCGGCGCACTGGTCATGCACTGGGCAGCGCGCTTACTTGACGCTGATCAGCTTGATCTCGAACTGCACCGCCACGTTCGGCGGGAACGGCGTGCGCGGGTCGGCGCCATAGGCCTTGTCCGGCGGCAGGGTCACTTCCCACTTGGAACCGGCCGGCATCTGCAGCAGCGTGTCGCGCATGGCCTGCATCTCGACTTCGCTGACCTTGATCGACGGAATCTGCTGCGCCGGACGCGCCTGCGCCGGGCGCTGGCCGAACGGATACGGACCGGCCACTTCCAGCTGCACGGTGCTGGCCTGGGTCGGCTTGGCGCCCTTGCCGGCTTCGATCACGCGGTACTGCACGCCGCTGGGCAGCGTCTGCACGCCGGCCTTGGCCTTGTTCTGCGCGATGAACTGGTCGCTCTTGGTCTTGTTCTCGGCAGCGGCCTTCTCGTAGTCGGCCTTGGCCTGCTGGGCACGGCCCTGCTCGCGCTTCTGGAACGCTTCGACGGCCGGCTTCAGCTGGTCGGCGGCGACCGCCGGCTGCTTCTTGGCGTAGGCATCCTGCAAGCCCTTCACCACCGCATTGATATCGAGCTGCTCGCCGCGGCCGGACAGTTCGGCAAGGTTGTTGCCGTAGTCGTAACCGAAGTAATAGCTCAGCTTGCCCTTCTCGGACGAGGTGTCCTGGGCGAACGCATTGCCGCTCAGGGCTAGGGCCGCCACGGCGACCGCAATAGAACGCAACTTCATCAAACAATTCTCCAGGGTGGTGGCACAGGACGGCCTGTGCCGCCTGAGATGACGCGTTAGGATAGCCGCCGCGGCGCATAACCGCTACCGACGGGACGCAGGTGTGACAGGCCGGCGCGCCCAGAGTTCCCTTCACTTTTTTTTTACATCTCAGGAATGGCCATGTCCGGCGCGCCGGTCGTCACCGATACCCAGGATGCGATCCGCATCGTCACCGTGAACCGCGTCGACAAGCTCAACGCGTTGAATCGCCAAACATTGCAGGGCCTGGATGCGGCCTTCGCCGAAGCCGAGGCCGACCCCGCGATCCGCGTGGTGGTGCTGACCGGCGCCGGCGAGAAGGCCTTCGTGGCCGGCGCCGACATCGCCGAGATGAACGAACTTACACCGGTTCAGGGCCGCGACTTCTCGCACCTCGGCCAGCGCCTGATGCGCCGGATCGAGCGCATGCCCAAGCCGGTGCTGGCGATGGTCAACGGCTTCGCGCTCGGCGGCGGACTGGAACTGGCCATGGCCTGCCACCTGCGCGTGGCCGCCGACAACGCCCGCTTCGGCCAGCCGGAGATCAATCTGGGGCTGATCCCCGGCTTCGGCGGCACCCAGCGCCTGCCGCGGCTGGTCGGCCGCGCCGCGGCGCTGGAGCTGTGCCTGCTCGGCGCGCCGATCGACGCGGCGCGCGCGCTGCAGCTGGGCTTGGTCAACCGCGTGGTGGCGGCCGCCGACCTGCGCGAGGCGACGCTGCAGCTGGCGCGGCAACTGGCCGGCGCCGCGCCGCTGGCGTTGCGCGGCATCCTCGACGCGATCCAGGTGGGCGGCGAGTCGGCGATCGAGCAAGGCCTCGAATACGAGACCGCGCAGTTCGGCCTGCTGTTTTCCAGCGAGGACATGCGCGAAGGCACCCGCGCGTTCCTGGAACGGCGCCCGCCGCTGTTCCGCAACCGCTGAGCCGCGCGCACCGATGCCTGCCTCGCCCTCCCCCGCCGCGCCGCTGCAATTGCTGCGCTGGGTGCTCGACGATGATCTCGATGCGGCGATCGACGGCGGCCTGATGGACTACGCCGGCGACGCTGACGACGACCGGCTCGACCCGGCGCATCCGCAGCTGCGCGCGCAGTTGCTGGCGGCGCAGCGGCGCCTGCGCGAGGCCTGGGCCGCGCGCGAGCGCTATCGCGCCCGCGAAGCGCGCCTGGCGCGCCGCGCCGCCGCGCGCGAGGCCCGCCGTGCGGCGCCGGCCGCGGCTGTCGCCGCAACCGCCCCATCGCTGCCGCCGGCGGCCGCAGCGATCCTGGCGCGGGCCAAGGCCAAGGCCGCCGCACGGGGAACGCGATGACTGCACTCGCCACCGCGCCGCGGCGCGGGCGCACCTTGAGCAAGGCCGAGATCCACGAACTGTTCTCGCGCTTGTCCGAACTCAATCCCACGCCGACCACCGAACTGGACTACAGCACCCCGTTCGAACTGCTGATCGCGGTGATCCTGTCGGCGCAGGCCACCGACGTCGGGGTCAACAAGGCCACACGCCGCCTGTACCCGGTGGCGAACACGCCGGCGGCGATCCTGGCGCTGGGCGAGGACGGGCTGAAGCGCTACATCTCCACCATCGGCCTGTTCAACGCGAAAGCCAAGAACGTCATCGCCACCTGCCGCATCCTGGTCGAGCAGTACGCCGGCGAAGTGCCGCGCGACCGCGCCGCGCTGGAAGCCTTGCCCGGGGTCGGCCGCAAGACCGCCAACGTGGTGCTCAACACCGCCTTCGGCGAGCCGACCATCGCCGTGGACACGCACATCTTCCGCGTCGCCAACCGCACCGGCCTGGCCCCCGGCAAGGACGTGCGCGCGGTCGAAGACGGCCTGCTCAAGCGGGTGCCGGCGCAGTTCATGCACGACGCGCACCACTGGCTGATCCTGCATGGCCGCTACGTGTGCAAGGCACGCAAACCGGACTGCCCGCGCTGCGTGATCCGCGACCTGTGCCGGTTCAAGGACAAGACGCCGGGGTGAGGCCGCTGGAACGACGGCCGTCGGATCGCCGACCCGGTGCACTGTAGGAGCGGCTTCAGCCGCGACAGCTTCTGAAGCCGGAGCTCTCGCAGCTTCACTCGTCGCGACTGAAGTCGCTCCCACAAAGGGCGCCCCTGACGAAGCGAAGTTGCAGGGCCTCCTGTGGGAGGGACTTCAGTCCCGACTGCATGCCACTACGAAAACCAACGCTTCGCTCGTCGCGGCTGAAGCCGCTCCTACAACGGCCTTCGGATAGCCGGCTGGGGCGCACTGTAGGAGCGGCTTCAGCCGCGACAGCTTCCGAACCGGAGCTCTGGCAGCTTCACTCGTCGGGACTGAAGTCGCTCCCACAAAGGGCGTCCCTGACGAAGCGGAGTTGCAGGGCCTGCTGTGGGAGGGACTTCAGTCCCGACTGCATGCCACTACGGAAACCACACCGCTTCGTTCGTCGCGGCTGAAGCCGCTCCTACAGGAAGCGTTTGGCTGCCTCGACACGGCCAACTAGCGTTTGGTTGCCTCGGCACGGCCAACTACGCCGCGCGCTGCCCTTCCACGCGCCGGTCCAGTTCCTTCCAGTCCACCACCAGCGCGCAGCCGCGGGCGGCGGCGTTGCGGCTCCAGTCGCGCAGCAGTTCCAGGCAGGCGTGGTCGACGTGGTGCAGCCGCGCCACATCCAGATGCAACTCGGTGTTGGGCGGCAGCCGTTCCAGGGTCCGCGCCATCGTCGGCACGCGCAGGAAGGTGGCCGAGCCCTCCAGCGACAGGCGCAGCTTGCCGGCGCCCGCCGCGGCGCTGCCGTCGGCGTCCTCGTGCGCATGCACGCCGACCTTCAGCCGCGACTGCTGCAACGCCAGCCGCAGCAGCGACAAGGCGAAGCCGATCAGCACGCCGGTGAGCAGGTCGGTGGCGACGATGGCGAAGGTGGTCGCCAGGTAGATCGCGGCGGTGCCGCGGCCATAGGCGGCCAGCTCGCGCACCTGCCCGAGCTTGACCATCTTCAGCCCGGTGTACACCAGGATCCCGGCCAGGCACGCCACCGGGGTCATCCGCAACAGCCATGGCAGCAGCAGCGCGAACACCAGCAGCCAGCCGCCATGCAGCATGGTCGACGCGCGGGTGGCGGCGCCGGCCTGCACGTTGGCGGCGCTGCGCACGATCACCCCGGTCATCGGCAACGCGCCGAGGAAGCCGCACAGCATGTTGCCCACGCCCTGCGCGGCGAGTTCGCGGTCGTAGTGGGTGCGCGGGCCGTCGTGCATGCGGTCCACCGCCGCCGCCGACAACAAGGTCTCGGCGCTGGCGATGAAGGCGAAGGTAAAGGCCGACAGCAGCAGCGTCGCGTCGAACACGCCGAGCATCTGCGCCAGCGTCGGCGTGTGGATCGCCGAGAGCAGGTTGGCCGGCACGTCGACCTTGCGCACGTCCACGCCCTGCAGTTGCACCCACGCGGTCACCGCCACCACCGCCAGCAACGCGCCGGGCACGAAACGCAGCCGCTGCGGGCGCAGCCGCTCCCAGGCCAGCATGATCGCGATGGTGCCGAGCCCGACCAGCAAGGCGGCGCGACCCACGCCGGCGTCCAGCGCGCGCCACAGCGTCGCCGGCAATGCGGCGAAGTTCTCCAGGCCGCGCGCCTTCGGCGCCGCATCCATCAGCACGTGCGCCTGCGAGGCGACGATCAGGATGCCGATGCCCGACAGCATGCCGGCGACCACCGCCGGCGAGGTCATGCGGAACCACACGCCGGCGCGGCACACCCCGGCCACCAGTTGGATCGCGCCGGCCAGCAGGATCACCGGCCCCAACGCCGCCACGCCGTGCTCGCGCACCAGTTCGAACACCAGCACCGCCAGCCCGGCCGCCGGCCCGCTGACCTGCAGCGGCGAACCGGCGATCAAGCCGACCACCAGGCCGCCGACGATACCGGTGATCAATCCGGCCGCCGGCGGCATGCCCGAGGCGATCGCGATGCCCATGCACAGCGGCAGCGCGACCAGGAACACCACCACCGAGGCCAGCAGGTCGCGGCCGAACGCGCCGTTGCGCAGGTAGCCGGCGAACACGGAGGCGCCGGCATCGGATCGGTCTGTCATGGTTCGCATGTTCGACTCCTTCAGACCGCGACGTCGCGCAGCACCGGCGCCAGGCGCGGGCGCGGGGTGGCTTCGGGAGGACGCTTGCCCTCTTCCGGCAGCAGCGGCACGAAGCGGCCCTGCTCGGCGTCGAAGGCGCGGATCTCGCCATGGGCGATGTCGTAGATCCAGCCATGGATGCGCAGCGCGCCGCGCGCCAGCCGCGCCGCCACCACCGGCTGCGTGCGCAGGTGGTCCAGTTGCGACACCACGTTCTCCTCGGTCAGGCAGTGCAGCGCGTCTTCGGCGTGCCCGGCGTGATCGTGCTGCGCGGCGACCTGGCGCGCGCTGTCGGTGTGCTTGAGCCAGGCGGCCACGTTCGGCACGTCGCGCAGCGCGTCGGGATTGAGCACCGCCTTCATCGCGCCGCAGTCGGTATGGCCGCAGACCACGATGTGCTTCACCTGCAGCACCGCCACCGCATATTCGATCGCCGCGACCACGCCGCTGACGTGCTGCGAGTACGGCGGCACCACGTTGCCGATGTTGCGGTAGACGAACAGTTCGCCGGGCTGCGCGGCGAACATCAGCTCCGGCATCACCCGCGAATCGGCGCAGGTGATGAACAGCGTATGCGGGGTCTGGCCGCCGGCCAGTTGCCGGAACAGGCCGCGCTGGCGCGGATAGACCTCTTTGCGGAAGTGGCGGAAACCATCGAGCAGGCTTTGCATGGGGGAACCTCGGAACAAGGGGAAGGTGTCGCCGCGGCGGTGCCGCAGAACGGGGAAAGAAGAGCGAAGGCCATGCCATCGCGCACTGCGCGAGCACGGCAGGCGATGACGTGCGGGTGGCGGCGGATCGGCGATCGCAGCGGCCGGCGGCCGGGCGCGATCGGATCCGCCGTCTCAGGCGCTGGGAGGGCGCAGCCGCGGCCGCGGATGGGTGCCGGCGCCGTGCCATGCCGCCGGCTCGGGCCACAGGGGCGCTACCCGTGTCGGCCGCCACGCCGCGGCCGGCAGTACCGGCGTGTCGTCGTAAGCCAGCTGGTCGAGCGGGTCGGCAATGCTGCGCGATGCGTCGTGCGCATCCGTCGCCGGCAATTCGGGCGCCCCCGTCAAGCCGATATCGGTCTGCGGCGGCGGCACTGCCGTCGGCGCAGAACGCAACGCCGGCATCAGCGCCAGCAACGCGATCAACAGCAGTGCGGCGAGCATCGGCATCCGCTTGCAGGCATGCGAGTTCATGCCTCCACGCTAACTAGCGTGACCAGCAGCGACAAGTGGTGCAGCGCACAAAAAAGCCGATCGATGGCGCGGTGGCGAGACGATGCCGCAGTTTGTGATGCGCGTCGTACGCGGCAGCGGCGCGCTGATTTCATCTGCACGCCATCGGACCGCAACATGGCGCGCGTCCAATGATGCAGACGGCGCGGCAGCGGGCGCCAGCCTGCGCGGCCCTGTCCGCCAAGTGTCATATTTACGCAATCTTCACATATTAGCCTGCGCGCATCTTCCACCGCCCAGGCAACCCATGAAACTGTCTCGCACCCTCCTCTCGGCAGCCGTGCTCACTGCGATGTTCGCGCCCGCCGCTCACGCCGAGATCGCCATCGACGTGATCGGCGGCTCGGAAATCTCCTTCGAAGGCCTGGTCCAGGCCGACGGCAGCTGGTACGACAACGACGTCCAGGACCTCAACGGCACCACCGGCAACAACGGCAAGAACACCGATTTCGGCCTTCGCCGTGCCGAGTTGGTCGCCAAGGGCAAGGGCCCGGGCAATTTCGAGTGGGTCCTGGGCTACGACGCCAGCACCCTGCGCGAATCGTCCAACAACGGCACCACGGTGCGCAGCAGCGGCAAGTTCCTGGACACCAACATCAAGTACAAGTTCGGCGGCAACGCCAACAACTTCCTGCAGGTCGGCCAGTACAAGCAGCCGAACAGCCTGGAAGAACTGTCCAGCACCAAGAACAACGACTTCATCTCCAAGTCCTCGGTCACCAACACCTACGCGGTGGCACGTCGTCTCGGCGGCGCGGTCGGCTTCGGCGACAGCAACTGGAGCGTGGTCGGCAGCGTGTTCGGCCGCGAGCTGAGCCGCAACCTGGCGCACGGCAGCGGCTACGGCGCGCGCGGCACCTTCGCGCCGATCAACGAGTCGGGCAACATCCTGCACTTCGGCCTGAGCTACGTGAACTACGACACCGACGCCGACACGCTGCGCCTGCGCGCACGTCCGAACGCCGACCTGTCCGGTGTGCGTCTGGTCGACAGCGGCAACCTGACCAACACCGACCGCATCGGCGTGATCGGCGGCGAAGCGATGTGGGTCACCGGCCCGTTCAAGGCCCAGGGCGAGTACTACAACGCCAAGGTCGAGCGTTACGGCGCCAGCGACAACTACAGCACCGACGGCTGGTACCTCAGCGGCGTGTGGAACATCACCGGCGAGACGTGGGGCTACAAGGCCGGCGTGCCGACCACCCCGCTGCCGAACGAGCCGGCCAGCGGCATGTGGCAGCTGGGCGTGCGCTACGACAGCATCGACCTGAACGATGGCGACCTGGTCGCGCGTCCGGTCGGCGCACCGCTGGTCGACGGCGTGCTCGGCGGCAAGATGAACACCTGGACGGTCGGCGCCAACTGGTACTGGCATTCCAACTTCAAGTTCGCGCTGAACTACGTCATGGTCGACAGCAGCAAGTACAGCAGCACCGTCCGCGGCAACGTCAGCGACAAGCCGAACATCCTCGAAGCGCGCGCGCAGTTCTACTGGTAATCGCTCCAGCCGGTGCGGGGCGCGACCGTCGCGCTCCGCACCCGCACCCTGCGCCGCCGCGGCGTCATGTTTCCGTCATGTAACAGCCGTGTCGCTGTCATCGAACGGTTATGTAATGGCCGCGTGCGGTGCCCCGCATACCACCCTTCAGGAGCTTCCTCCGTGATCTTCTCGCTCAAATCCCGCGTCCTGGCCGCCGCCGTCGCCGCGTCGTTCGTGTTCGCCGCCAACGCCGCCGATGTCACCGGCGCCGGCGCCTCCTTCATCTATCCGGTCATGTCCAAGTGGTCGGCCGACTACAACACCGCCACCGGCAAGAAGGTCAACTACCAGTCGATCGGTTCCGGCGGCGGTATCGCCCAGATCAAGGCCGCCACGGTCGACTTCGGTTCCTCCGATGCGCCGCTCAAGCCGGACGACCTGGCCGCTTCGGGCCTGGCCCAGTTCCCGTCGGTGATCGGCGGCGTGGTGCCGGTGGTCAACGTGCAGGGCATCGCCCCGGGCGCGCTGAAGCTGGACGGCAAGACCCTGGCCGACATCTTCCTGGGCAAGGTCAAGACCTGGAACGACCCGGCGATCGTCGCCCTGAACCCGGGCGTGCAGCTGCCCGACGGCAAGATCACCGTGGTGCACCGCTCCGACGGTTCGGGCACCAGCTTCAACTTCACCAACTACCTGTCCAAGGTCAACCCGGACTGGAAGAGCAAGGTCGGCGAAGGCACCGCGGTGCAGTGGCCGGTCGGCATCGGCGGCAAGGGCAACGAAGGCGTCGCCGCCTACGTCAAGCAGATCAAGGGCGGCATCGGCTACGTCGAGCTGTCCTATGCGCTGCAGAACAAGATGTCCTACACCTCGATGAAGAACGCCGCCGGCAAGTTCGTGCAGCCCAGCGACGAGAGCTTCGCCGCCGCGGCCGCCAGCGCCGACTGGGCCAACGCCAAGGATTTCTACCTGGTGATGACCAATGCCCCGGGCGAGACCTCGTGGCCGATCACCGCGACCAACTTCATCCTGGTCCACAAGCAGCCGAAGAACCCGGCCAGCGCCAAGGCCACCAAGGACTTCTTCAAGTGGGTCTACGCCAATGGCGACGCGCAGGCCAAGCAGCTGGACTACGTGCCGCTGCCGGACGCGCTGGTCAAGCAGATCGACGCCTACTGGAGCGCCAACCTGAAGTACTGATCGGCGCTCTCTCTCTCCCGCCGATCGCTACCAGGACGCGGGCCCCTCACGGGGTCCGCGTTTTTTGTTTCTTCTCTCCATCGGGGCGCACGCCCTCTCCTAGGGGAATGCGCCCGCAAGGCGGATCAGGAGATACGCAGGACGGTGTTGGCCCAGGCGGTGCCTGCGTGCAGGCTCACAAGCTGCAGGCGCAGCAAGCTGCGCGTGGCTTCGCTCCTACCCTCGCCCCCGACCCCTCTCCCGACGGGGAGAGGGGAGCGAAGCGGTTGTTTTTCTTGATCAATCTCACGGATAGGCAGCTGCGTCATGAGGCTGTAACAAAAACATCATTTCATAGCGTGCATCCGCCGGCCCGTCCGGCCCTCTTCGCTACGGAGTGACCCCATGAAACTGCAGCCGGCACGCTTTGCCGTCCTGTCCCTGGCCCTCGCCTTCGCCGTCACTGCCTGCCAGCCGGGCAATGGCGACAAGCCGCAGGGTGCCGCCGATGCGGCAGGTGGCGCACCCGCAGCCGCTCCGGCCGACGGTGCCAAGACCGCCGCGGAGATCTCCGGCGCTGGCGCGTCCTTCATCTATCCGCTGGTGTCCAAGTGGTCGGCCGACTACCACACCGCCACCGGCAACAAGATCAACTACCAGTCGATCGGCTCCGGCGGCGGCATCGCCCAGATCAAGGCCGGCACGGTCGATTTCGGTTCCTCCGACAAGCCGCTGGACAGCGCCGAACTGGCCGCCGCCGGCCTCGGCCAGTTCCCCTCGGCGATCGGCGGCGTGGTGCCGGTGGTCAACCTGGACGGCATGGAAGCGGGCAAGCTGAAGCTGACCGGCGCGGTGCTGGCCGACATCTTCCTCGGCAAGGTCACCACCTGGAACGATCCGGCGATCGCCGCACTGAACCCCGGCACCACCCTGCCCACCACCAAGATCAACCTGGTGCACCGCTCCGACGGCTCGGGCACCAGCTTCAACTTCACCAACTACCTGTCCAAGGTCAGCCCGGAGTGGAAGAGCAAGGTCGGCGAAGGCACCTCGGTGCAGTGGCCGGGCGGCGTCGGCGGCAAGGGCAACGAAGGCGTGGCCTCGTACGTGCAGCAGATCAAGGGCTCGATCGGCTACGTCGAACTGGCCTACGCGCTGCAGAACAAGATGCCGTACGCCTCGCTGCAGAACGCGGCCGGCAACTGGGTGCAGCCCAACGCCGAAAGCTTCGCCGCGGCGGCCGCGTCGGCCGACTGGGCCAACGCCAAGGATTTCAACCTGGTCATCACCAACGCCGCCGGCGCGCAGGCGTGGCCGATCACCGCCACCAACTTCATGCTGATGCACAAGCAGCCCAAGGATGCGGCGCGCAGCAAGGCGACCCTGGAGTTCTTCAAGTGGGCGTTCGAGAAGGGCCAGCCGCAGGCCAACGACCTGCACTACGTGCCGCTGCCGCCGGAGCTGGTGCAGCAGATCGAGGCGTACTGGGCGAAGGAGTTCAAGTAAGCGCAACCGCGCTGCCGCCCTCGCCGGCGGCAGCGTGCACGCGGCGGCGGCACGCGCCGCGCACGTGACACGCGACCGGCGCTGCAGCAGGCAGCGCCGGCCGCCGCATCGGTACGACGTATTCCGGACTTTCGGGTTCCCGCTTGCGCGGGAGCGACGCAGCCACCCACCGCGCGCGGCCACCCCCGCCGCGGCCACGATCGGATCGCGCAGCTGCGCGCTCCGGCAAACACCGAGCCCATGAACGCCACTGTCATTCCCGAAGCGATAACGGCGCCCCGCGGACGCGATCTGCGCGACGCCCGTGCCGACCGTCTGTTCCGCTGGATACTTACCGCCACCGTCGTGTTCGTCCTCGTCGCGCTGGCCAGCGCGGCGCTGTCGATGCTGTGGGGCGGCCGCCATGCCCTGCAGATGCAGGGCCTGAGCTTCTTCTACTCCAGCGAATGGAACCCGGTCGAGAACAAGTACGGCGCGCTGGCGCCGATCTACGGCACCCTGGTCACCGCCATGATCGCGATGCTGATCGCGGTGCCGGTGAGCTACGGCATCGCCTTCTTCCTCACCGAAGTATCGCCGCGCTGGCTGCGCGGCCCGGTCGGCACCGCCATCGAACTGCTGGCCGGCATCCCGTCGATCATCTACGGCATGTGGGGCCTGTTCGTGCTGGTGCCGGTGATGACCGAGTACGGCACGCCGTGGCTCAACGATCACGTCGGCACGCTGCCGATCATTGGTCCGATGTTCCAGGGCCCGCCGTTGGGCATCGGCCTGCTCACCGCCGGCTTCGTACTGGCGATCATGGTGATCCCGTTCATCTCCTCGGTAATGCGCGAAGTGTTCCTGACCGTGCCGACGCGGCTGAAGGAGTCGGCCTACGCGCTGGGCTCCACGCGCTGGGAAGTGAGCTGGGACATCGTGCTGCCCTACACGCGTTCGGCGGTTATCGGCGGCATCTTCCTGGGCCTGGGCCGCGCGCTCGGCGAGACCATGGCGGTGGCGTTCGTGGTCGGCAACACGGTGCGGCTGTCGCCGTCGCTGCTGGAGCCGGGCACCACCATCGCCGCGCTGATCGCCAACGACTTCGGCGAGGCCACCGAGACCTACCGCTCGGCGCTGCTGCTGCTGGGCTTCGTATTGTTCATCGTCACCTTCATCGTGCTGGCGATCGCCCGCCTGATGCTGCAGCAACTGTCGCGCCGGGAGGGCAACTGATGGCCGCCGACATCGCCGATCGCCTGTACAACCGCCGCCGCGTGGTCAACGTCTTCGCGCTGCTGCTGTCCTGCCTCACCGCGCTGTTCGGGCTGGCGTTCCTGGGCTGGATCCTGTGGACCCTGGTGTCCAAGGGCATCGCCGGCATCGACGTCGACCTGTTCACCCGCATGACCCCGCCGCCGGGCGAAGACGGCGGCCTGGCCAACGCGTTCTTCGGCAGCGCGGTGATGTGCGGCCTGGCGCTGCTGATCGGCACTCCGCTGGGCGTGGCCGCCGGCACCTGGCTGGCCGAATACGGCAACGCGCGCAAGACCGGCCAGGTGGTGCGCTTCGTCAACGACATCCTGTTGTCGGCGCCGTCGATCGTGCTCGGCCTGTTCGTGTACACGCTGTACGTGATGCAGACCGGCGGGCGCTTCTCGGCGATGGCCGGCGCGCTGTCGCTGGCCTTCATCGTGCTGCCGGTGGTGGTGCGCACCACCGACGAGATGCTGCGCCTGGTGCCCTCGCAGATGCGCGAAGCGGCGCTGTCGCTGGGCATCCCGCAGTGGAAGGTGACGATCCAGGTGCTGTACCGCAGCGCCTCGGCCGGCATCGTCACCGGCGTGCTGCTGGCGCTGGCGCGGATCAGCGGCGAGACCGCGCCGCTGCTGTTCACCGCGTTCGGCAACCAGTACTGGAACAACAACGTCATGCAGCCGATGGCGAGCGTGCCGGTGGTGATGAACTCCTTCGCCGGCAGCCCCTACCCGACCTGGCAGCAGCTGGCCTGGTCCGGCGCGCTGGTGCTCACCGTGTTCGTGCTGCTGGTCAGCCTCGGCGCGCGCGGCCTGCTGAGCCGCTACAAGACATCCAACGATTGATTCCCCTATGGAACCGGCCATGAACGATCAGCACAACGCCGCACCGATGCACCGCATCGCCATGCCCACCGGGCACACCGCGCTGGCGCCATCGCCGGTCAAGGTGGCCGCGCGCGGCCTGGACTTCTACTACGACAAGTACCACGCGCTGAAGGGCATCAACATCGAGGTGCCGGAAAAGCGCGTCACCGCGCTGATCGGCCCCTCCGGCTGCGGCAAGTCCACGCTGCTGCGCATCTTCAACCGCATCTACGCGCTGTATCCGAAGCTGGAAGCGCGCGGCGAGGTGCTGCTGGACGGCGAGAACATCCTGTCGCCGAAGTACCCGATGAACCGCCTGCGCAGCAAGGTCGGCATGGTGTTCCAGAAGCCGGTGCCGTTCCCGATGACCATCTTCGAGAACGTCGCCTACGGCATCCGCCACCACGAGAAGCTGTCCAAGGCGGACATGACCGATCGCGTCGAGCAGGCGCTGCGCCAGGGCGCGCTGTGGGACGAGGTCAAGGACAAGCTCGGGCAGAGCGCGCTGGGCCTGTCCGGCGGCCAGCAGCAGCGCCTGTGCATCGCCCGCGCGGTGGCGCTGCGCCCTGACGTGCTGCTGCTCGACGAGCCGACCTCGGCGCTGGACCCGATTTCCACCAGCCGCATCGAGCAGCTGGTCGAAGAGCTGAAGAACGACTACACCATCGTCATCGTCACCCACAACATGCAGCAGGCCGCGCGCGTGTCCGACTACACCGCCTTCATGTACCTGGGCGACCTGATCGAGCACGACCGCACCGAGATCATCTTCTCGCAGCCCAGCAAGCAGCAGACCGAAGACTACATCACCGGCCGCTTCGGGTAAGCGGCAGCGCCCGGGCGCTGCCCGAACGGCATCGGCCGCGATCGCCGGCCCCGGCCATGGAGGCCGGGCCGGACGCTCCGACGCCAGCCCCGCAACGCCAGGAATGGCCGCGGCGACACTAACGACTTCAACGGACCTACGACATGAATACCCAGCCGAACGAGCACATCGTGAAGAGCTACGACGAAGAGCAGCACCGCATCGCGGCCGAGATCGTGCGCATGGGCGAGACCGCGGTGGCGCAGCTGGAAGCGGCGCTGGACGTGGTCGAACGCCGCGACGACAACGCCGCGCTGCGCATCGTCGTCAACGACGAGGCGATCGACGCGCTCGAGCAATCGATCAGCCATGACGTGATGCGCCTGGCGCTGCGCGGGCCGATGGCGCGCGACCTGCGCGAGATCCTCGCCGGCCTGCGCATCCCGGCCGACATCGAGCGCATCGGCGACTACGCGGCGAACGTGGCCAAGCGCTCGATCGCGCTGAACACCTCACCGCCGATGCCGCAGACGCTGGGCCTGCGCCAGCTCGGCACGCTGGCCGCGCAGCAGGTGCGCGAAGCGTTGGCCGCCTACCGCAGCGGCGACGCCGACGCGGCGCTGCGGGTGCGCCAGGGCGATGCGCTGCTGGATGCGCAGTACACCGCGCTGTTCCGCGAACTGCTGACCTACATGATGGAAGATCCGCGCAACATCACCCCGTGCACGCATCTGCTGTTCATGGCCAAGAACCTGGAACGGATCGGCGACCACGCCACCAACATCGCCGAGAACGTATGGTTCCTGGTGCACGGCGACCAGCCGCTGCCGCCGCGCGACAAGCGCGACGAGACCAGCACCACCACCGGAATCTGAGCGATTCCCCCGGCCTGGCCAGGCAGCCGGTAGGTGGCGACACCTATCGGCACCTGCAACCTGCTGAATTCCCTGGCAATCCATCGCGTTCATCTATGGGCGCGTACGGTGCGGATACGCGTGGAGCCGTTCTCCACCGACCACCCAGGAGACACCATGAAGCGCATCATCGGTTCGGTCCTCGCACTGTCGCTGCTGGCCTCCGGCGGCGCCTTCGCCGCCGGCCAGGACGGCCGCGATCGCGATCACGGTCCGCCCCAGGACCGCAACGACCACCGCGACGACCGCGGCCCGCAGCAGGCGCGCCACGACGACGATCGCGACGATCACCGCGACAACCGCCATGACGATCACCGCGACAACCGCCATGACGATCGCCGCGACGATCGCCACGACAACGGCCGCCACGAAGGCTGGCGCAACCACAAGCGCGGCGAACGGCTGGCGCTCGGCCATCGCGGCGATCGCGTGTCGGACTACCGCAAGCACGGGCTGAGGGCGCCGCCGCGCGGCCACGAGTGGCGCCGGGTCGACAACCAGTACGTGCTGATCGCCGTGGCCACCGGCATCATCACCAGCGTCATCGCCAACAGCCGCTGATCCAGGTACCGACCGCAATCAAGGGCCCTGCTTCGGCGGGGCCTTTTTTGTTGCGTACCACGCAGCGCCGAATCAGCGTGCCGCCCTTGTAGGAGCGACTTCAGTCGCGACGGGCGTTACCGGCAATGCCCGCCGCGACCGACGACCCGACGCTCATCCGGACACGCCCCACATACGTCGCAGCCTGCGAATGCTCGCCTCCAATGCCGCTCCACTCCAACGATCCTCAGGAATCCGCGCCGCGACGCACGGCACCTGCACTGCCGGCTCGCACCTGCCCCGATGTACCCAAGCCACCCGCACGCCACCGCCAGCGGCGGGCGTTTAGCCGCGCTCTGCTACCCTGGACGCATGAACGATCACGTCGACAGCCCGTCCCAACCCCTCGCCATCACCCCCATGTCGCGGCGTTTCCGCGGCTATCTGCCGGTGGTGGTGGATGTGGAGACCGGCGGCTTCGACTGGAACCGGCACGCGCTGCTGGAGATCGCCGCGGTGCCGATCGAGATGGATGATTTCGGCCAGCTGTATCCCGGCGTCACCGCCAGCGCGCACGTGGTGCCGGCGCCCGGCACCGCCATCGATCCGAAGTCGCTGGAAATCACCGGCATCATCCTCGACCACCCGTTCCGCTTCGCCAAGCCCGAGCGCGAGGCGCTGGACCACGTGTTCGCGCCGGTACGCGCGGCGGTGAAGAAATACGGTTGCCAGCGCGCGATCCTGGTCGGCCACAACGCGCACTTCGACCTGAATTTCCTCAACGCCACGGTCGCGCGCTGCGGCCACAAGCGCAACCCGTTCCATCCTTTCAGCGTGTTCGACACGGTGACCCTGGCCGGCATCGCCTACGGCCAGACCGTGCTGGCGCGCGCGGTGCAGGCGGCCGGCTTCGACTGGAACGCCGCCGACGCGCACAGCGCGGTCTACGACACCGAGCAGACCGCGCGGCTGTTCTGCAAGATCGCCAACGCCTGGCCGGCGCCGCAGATCGGCTGAGCGCGGCGCACACGGCCCGCGCGCCGGCCGTTCCGCACCAATGCAGCCGGCGCCGCCTGGCGACGCGGAGACACTGCGTCAGGCGTCAACGCCGCGGCCAACAGGCCCGGCATCTTCAAGAAGAGCCACAAGACCGCGCCGCGCCGCGGCCGCAATGCCGACTGTGGCACACTCGGGCAGCAGTGCTGGGGAAGCAGGTTTGCACCGTCAAACCCGTCGGCCGGTCACTGTCTGGCATCCATGCAAGCCACGCCGTTTCGCGGTGCGGCTCAGCGCACGCCCTAGCCGCTCCACCGAGGAGAACCGCATGACCGCTCAAGACGAAAATCAATCCACTCCGGAACAGATCAAGCTGTCGTTCGACGGCCAGAGCGTCGACTGGTATCTGCAGAAGCTCGTCACCGTGGTCAACACGTCCACCGTGCAGTTCGGCGTCACGCTGTTCGTCGAAGGGGCCATCGTCTCGGGCGTGCTGGTCAGCGGCAAGAAATACTTCGAGACCTTCGCGCAGGAATTCTCCGCCGCCTATCCCGGCGACGCCGAAGGCAAGGAGAGCATTCGCCAGGCCTTCGCCAGCCACGCCTCCATCTACGACTCGGAGAACGGCGAGCAGACCACGTCGCCGCCGCAGTTCATCCACTTGATCGATTCGCGCCACTTTTCGCCTGGCGGCCAACCGTTGCCGAACAACCGCGGCGTGCTGTGGCGCGGCAAGATCAACGCGGTGTCCGGCTTCAGCCTGGGATCGCTGACGGCCGACCAGGCCTGACCAGGCGCCACCAGGCCGACCCGCCTTGCCGACCGGCCGCGAGCGAGCGCAGGTGAGCTCCCTGCCCGCGACCATGCTGATCCGGCAGGCCGGGCTGGCCGATCTGGAGGCGATGTGGATGCTCTTCCAGGCCGTCATCGCGCCTGGCGACGCACTGCCGTTTGCCGACGGCCTGGACCGTGACACCTTTCGCGCGCACTGGTTCGGGGGCCACATCGCATCTGTGGCCATGGCCGGCGCGCGCTTGCTCGGCATGTACAAACTGGGCGCCAACTACCCGGATCTGGGCTCGCACGTCGCCACCGCGACCTACCTGGTGGACCCGGCCGCGCAAGGCCAGGGCGTGAGCCGCGCGCTGGTCGAGCACAGCCTTGCCCAGGCGCAGCGCGAGGGGTTCATGGCGATGCAGTTCAACTATGTCGTAAGCACCAATGTCGCGGCCATGGCGCTGTACCGGAAGCTCGGCTTCGCCATCGTCGGCACGCTGCCCAAGGCCTTCCGGCATCGGCAGCTGGGCCTGGTGGACGCCCACGTCATGTTCAAGTTCTTGCAGACCACCTCTCCCTGACCACGCGGGCAAGTTGCACCGGCTCGGCGGTGCGAGCAAACGCGGCGTCCAGCGCCGCTGCACAAGCAACCGAGGCTGGACGGCCGGTTTGCGACCGGCGGGCCATCGGCGACAGCGGCTGCAGTTTCCCGACTGTGCCGCGATCGCGTGCCCGATCCCGCCACGACGGACGAATGCGCGGCGGGCGCCGTTGCCTGCGCCTGGAGCTGCCGCCGCACTCGCACTCACCCCACGCAGACCCGGTCCCGCCCCCCGCTCTTGGCCCGGTACAGCGCCGCGTCGGCACGCTGCAGCAGCTGGCTCGGCGTCTCCTCCCCGCTCAGCGCCACCAGCCCGGCGCTGAAGGTCACCCGCAGCGCTGGCGCGTCGGCCCACTGCGGGCGCGCATGGAACAGTTCGCGCAGGCGTGCGGCCACGCGTTCGGCATCGGCCAGCGACGTGTCGCTGAGCAGCACCGCGAATTCCTCGCCGCCCAGCCGCGCCGGCAGGTCGGAGCCGCGGCAGGCCTCGCCGAGCAGGCGTCCGACTTCGCGCAGCACCGCATCGCCGGTGGCATGCGAGTAGCCGTCGTTGATCTGCTTGAAGCGGTCGATATCGATCACCAGCAGGCACAGCGGACTGCCGCTGCGGTGCACGCGCATGACCTCGCGGACCAGCACTTCGTCGAAATGGCGGCGGTTCGGCAGCCCGGTCATCGCATCCTCGTGGGCCTGGCGCTCGAACGCGTCGGCCTGGTCCTGCAGTTCGGCCAGCAACCGGTTCTTGTCGGCGTCGGCCTGCAACAGCCGTTCGGTCTGCAGGCGCAGGGCGCCGGTGCGCTGCTCGACCAGCCGTTCCAGGCGCAGGTTGCGGCGCTTGTAGCGGCCGATCAGGTAGCGGTACAGCGCCACCATGCCCAGCAGCAGCGCCAGCGCGGCGCCGGCCTGCACGCTGCGCCGCTGCCACCACAGCGGCGCCACGCTGAACCGCCACACCGCTTCGCGCGTGCTCCACGCGCCATCCGGGTGCGCCGCAGCCACGTGCAGGGTGTAGTCGCCCGGCGGCAAGCCGATGAACTCGACGCTGCGCTGCTGGCCGCGCTCCACCCAGCCCGCGTCCAGGCCCTCGAGCCGGGTGCGGTAGCGGATGCGCTCGGGCAGCAGGTAGCTGAGCCCGACGTAGGACACCGCGATGCGCGTGGCGCCGGGCAGGCGCGACCGGCCGCGCCAGGCGAACGGCCGCCCGTCCAGCAACACGTTCTCGATCGCCGCCGGCGGCGGCAGGCGTTCGCGGAAACGCTGCAGACGGCGCGGATCGACCGTGCTGACGCCGCCGGCGGTGACCAGCCACACGCTGCCGTCGCCGCGCACGATCATCGACGGGCCGGAGCTGCCGTTGCCCTGCGCGTTGGCCATGCCGTCGATCTCGTTGTAGCGGGTCACCTGCAACCTGCCGCCGCGGCCGTCGGCGGCCGCGTCGAGCGCAGCGGCACTCGTCCGCAGCACGCCACGGTTGCTGCTGATCCAGACGTCGCCGAGGCGGTCGCGGACCAGTTGGAACACCGCGTCCACCGGCATGCCCTGCTCCAGCCCGACCCGCGCCAGGCGGCCGTCGCGGTAGCGGTGCAGGCCGCGATCGGTGGAGATCCAGACGTCGCCGCCCAGCGCCTGGAACCCGAACACGCTGCGCGCACCGCCCAGCGGCTCCAGCGGCAGTCGCTGCACGCGGCCGTCGCGCAGCACGGAGGCGCCTTCGACCGAGCCGATCCACAGCGCGCCGTCGATGCTGGCCAGCGCGGTGATCAGGCCCTGCGGCAGGCCCGGCACGGCGGCGGGCCGCGCCTGCTCGCCGTCGATGCGCACCAGCCCGCGCTGGGTGCCGATCCACACCGTGCCGGCGCGGTCCACGCTGATCGTGCGCACGTGGCCGCTGGGCAGGCCGTCGCCCTGGCCGTAGTGGCGGCGCACGCGGCCGTCGCGCATCCGGTACACGCCGTCGGCGTAGGTGCCGACCCACAGGTCGCCGTCCGCGCCGCGCGCCAGGCTCAGCACCGACGGCGCGCTGCCGTTGGCGTTGCGCAAGCCCGCCGGCGCGACCGTGCCGTCCGCCGCCATCCGGTCGAGCCCGGCGGCACTGCCGATCCACAGCGCGCCGTCGGGCGCCTCCAGCAGGGCGCGCACGTAGTCGCCGCTGAGCCCGTCGCGGCGCGTGTAGCTGGTGAACAGGGTTTCGCGCAACCGGAACAGGCCGCCGTTGGCGCCGATCCAGATGCTGCCCTCGGCATCCTCGAGCAGGCTCACCACGCGGCCGTTGGGCAGCACCTCGCCCGGCGCCATGTGTTCGACGCCATGGCGGCCGATGCGCAGCAGGCCCCGGTTCTCGGTGCCCAGCCACAGCGCGCCGTTGCGATCGCGCAGCATCGCGGTGAAATGGCCGTAGCCCGGCAGGCGATGCATCAGCACCGCGCGCTCGCCCTGCAGCCGGTACACGTTCTCGCCGGCGACCAGCCACAGCGTGCCGGCGGCGTCGCGATACGGCCAGGCCAGGCCGGGCGGCAGCCCGAACGCCGCCGGCGCGCGCCGCAGCACGCCCTGCGCGTCGCGGTACAGCAGGCCGTCGAGGCTGCCGATCCAGACCCGGTCGCGGTCGTCGACGGCGATATGCGGGAAGCTCGCCGCCAGCGGCAGGTCCGGCGGCGCCGGCTGGTAGTCGAAGCGGCCGTCCGGCCACAGGCAGCCCAGGCCGTTGCCTTCGAACAGCAGCCACAGCCGGCCGTGGCGGTCCTGGGTCATGGCGTGGATCAACGCGCGCGGCCAGCCCGGCGGCTGCACCCAGAAGCGCCAGTTGCCGGCGCGGTCGTAGCGGCCCAGGTTGCCGCGCGAGTCGCTGAGCCACAGCGTGCCGTCGCGGCCCACGTACAGCGAACCGACGCCGTTGTCGGGCAGGCCCGGACGGGTGCTGCGGTCGATCACCGCGAAATCCAGGCCGTTGTAGCGCACCAGCCCTTCCCAGGTCGCGAACCACAGCCGCCCGTCCGCGGTCTGCGCCAGGTCGCGCAGCGAGTTGTGCGGCAGGCCGTTGCGCGAGGTCCACGCATCCACGGCGTAGTCGCGCAGCGGCGGCGGCCCGGCATCGGGCGTGGCGTTCGTCGCGGCGGCCTCTGCCCCGAACACCAAGGCAAGCAACGCCAGCAAGACCGGCAGCCAAGCGTGCGCGGCGCGGCGGCCAGCCGCCGCATGCAACGGCGCCACTCCCCTCACCTAGCGGATCCGACCCGAACCGCGCCAGGGCGTGCCGGCCATTCCTGGGTACGCCGCAAGGTTCCTGCGCACGCACGCGGCAAGCAAGAACAAGCATGTGGACAGACGTTCGCCTTCGGGCGCCGGCACAACCCCGAGCGGCTGCAGGAGCGGCGCGTGTCGATCCAGCGCGGCGATGGACGACACGCACCAGGACACGGGCACGATGGCCGGCCAGGATCGGCGAGACGGGGGCGATGCTGGCTCATTGCCGGAACGGAACACGGGGAGAGCGCATATGGTAGGCAAAAATCCGCCGCCGCGGGTGGATCCGCGTGCCGCGCCCGGCTCCGGCGCAGCGGCGCCGCGCGTTGCCCGCAGGCTGACGGAGCAGCCTTCGGGCAGGTTGCGCAGACGCGGCGTGGCGCCGCGCTTTCCAGCGATCAGCCGCCTGCGCGCGCGCCGCTCACCCCATGCGCTGGCGCACCGCCTCGAACAGGGTCACGCCGGTCGCCACCGACACGTTGAGGCTCTCGATGTCGCCGGGCATCGGGATCTTGACCAGGCCGTCGCAGTGCTCGCGGGTCAGCCGGCGCAGGCCGTCGGATTCGCCGCCCAGCACCAGCGCCACGTTGCCGCGCAGGTCCTGCGCGTACAGCGAGGTCTCGGCTTCGCCGACCAGGCCGTAGATCCACACGCCCTGCTTCTGCAGGTCGCGCAGGCAGCGCGCCAGGTTGGTCACCGCCACGATCGGAATGCGGTCGGCGGCGCCGGCCGAGGTCTTGCGCACGGTGGCGTTGACCGGCGCCGACTTGTCCTTCGGGATCACCACCGCCGTTGCACCGGCCGCGGCCGCGCTGCGCAGGCAGGCGCCGAGGTTGTGCGGATCCTGCACCCCATCCAGCACCAGCAGCAGCGCGCGACCCTCGGCCGCGGCGACCAGCCCTTCCAGTTCGTTCTCGCCCCAGGTGCGCGCCGCCGCATAGCGCGCGGCCACGCCCTGGTGCCGCACCGAACCGCCGACGCCGTCCAGCGCCTGGGTGTTGACCCGCCGCACCTCGATGCCCTTGCGCCGTGCGTTCTCCTCGATCTCCACCAGCCGCGGGTTCTTGCTGCCCGCTTCGACCAGCACTTCGCGCACGTTGTCGGCATCGTTCTCGATCGACGAGGCCACGGCGTTGACGCCGACGATCCACTGGTTCTGCTTGCTCATGAGGCGGGGACTGCGAGGAAGGAAAGCGGGAATGGTAGGCGTTGCCGGCGCCCACGTCACATCGCCGGCGCGCGGGCTGGACCACGCCAGCCTCCATGCGGTCCGCAACCGGGGACGAAGCGCACAGAAGTCCTGCCGCGAACGTGAACCCAAGCGCGATTTACAGAAAGCCGCATGGCGCGGCAGCGCCCGGCTCAGGCCGGCCAACGCTCGGTGTCGTGGTCCGGATGCTGGTGCGACACCACCTGCGCCAGGAACGGCGCCGCGTCCAGGTCGGCATCGGTGCGGATCGCCGGCAAGCGGTGCAGGCCGTCCACGAACGGCAGCTTGCCCTCCAGCCCGTACTGGATCCGCGGCGGCAGCGCCGCCGGATCGTCGAACGCGCCGGCGGCCACCGCGACGCCGTCCGGCGCCTCGTAGGTCAGCGGCGTGCCGCAGTCGGCGCAGAAACCGCGCCGCACCAGATTGGAGGATTGGAAATGCTTCGGCGCGCCACGCGTCCACACCAATTCCGCGCCGCGCGTGGACACCAGCGGCGCGTAGTAGGCGCCGAACGCCTTCTGGCACATCCGGCAATGGCAGATCGAGGCGTCGTCGAGCCGGCCGCGCACGCGGAAGCGCACCGCGCCGCACTGGCAACCGCCGCTGTAGTCGTCATGCTCCATATCTGCTCTCCGCTGCGAATCGCATCGCGCAGGAAGCGCTCCCATGCGCATCGCGCAAGGAGTCAGCGATCGCGGCGGCCGCTGGGCGGCCCGCCGCGATCCTGCGCCGTCAGTACTTCTTTTTCTTGCGCTTGGCCGGCTGCTGCTGGCCGCGTTCCGGCGGCGGCGGCATGTCGGTCATCGGCTCGCCTTCCACCACCAGGCGGAAGTCGATCTTGCGCTCTTCCATGCTGGCCTTGAGCACCAGGATGCGGACCCGGTCGCCGAGCCGGAACTGCATGCCGCGACGCTCGCCGGACAGGGTCTTGCGCACCGCGTCGAACTGGTAATAGTCCTGCGGCAGCTGGGTCACGTGGATCAGGCCGTTGACCTTGGACTGGTCCAGCTCCACGAACAGGCCGAAGCTGGTGACGCCGCTGACCACGCCGTCGAACTGGCCGCCGACGTGCTTTTCCATCCACGCCGCGCGGTAGCGCTCGTCGACCTCCCGCTCGGCCTCGTCGGCACGGCGCTCGCGCTCGGAGCACTGCAGCGCCAGCGCCGCCATCTCGCGCGGCGAGTACAGGTACTTGTCCGGCGCCCCGTGGGTCAGCGCGTACTTGATCGCGCGGTGCACCAGCAGGTCCGGATAGCGGCGGATCGGCGAGGTGAAGTGCGCGTACGCCTCCAGCGCCAGGCCGAAGTGGCCGGCGTTGTCCGGCGAGTACACCGCCATGCTCTGGCTGCGCAGCAGCACCGACTCCAGCAGCGCCGCGTCCGGGCGCTCGCGCACCTTCTTCAGCAGCTTGGTGTAGTCGCCCGGCACCACCTTGTTCCACGGCGGCAGGCTCAGCTTGAATTCCTTCAGGAACTCGAGCAGGTCCGCGTACTTGGACTCCGGCGGCCGCTCGTGCACGCGGTACGGCGCCGGGATGCGCGCCTCCAGCAGGTGCCGCGCCGCGGCCACGTTGGCGGCGATCATGCATTCCTCGATCAGCTTGTGCGCGTCGTTGCGCACCAGCATCCCGGCCTGGGTCACTTCGCCGGTGTTGTCGAGCACGAAGCGCACTTCCGAGGTCTCGAACTCGATCGCGCCGCGGCGCGAACGCGCCTTGGCCAGCACGTGGAACAGCTGGTACAGGCGCTCGATCTGCGGCAGTACCGCGGCCACATCCTTGCGCACCTGTTCGTCTTTCTCGCCCACCGCCTGCCACACCTGGTCGTAGGTGAGCCGCGCGTGCGAATTCATCACCGCCTCGTAGAAGCGCGCGCCGCCCACCTCGCCCTGGCGATCGATCTGCATGTCGCAGACGAAGCACATGCGGTCGACCTTGGGATTGAGCGAGCAGATGCCGTTGGACAGCGTCTCCGGCAGCATCGGCACCACGAAACCGGGGAAATACACCGAGGTCGCGCGCCGGATCGCTTCGGCGTCCAGCGGCGTGCCCGGGCGCACGTAGTGCGACACGTCGGCGATCGCCACCACCAGGCGGAAGCCGTCGGCGTTGGGTTCGCAGAACACCGCGTCGTCGAAGTCCTTGGCGTCGGCGCCGTCGATGGTCACCAGCGGGGTCTGCCGCAGGTCCACGCGGCCCTTGATCGCCGCCGGCTCCACCGTCATCGGCACCGCGGCGGCTTCGTCGAGCACCGCCTGCGGGAATTCGTACGGCAGCTCGCGGCCGTGGATCGCGGTTTCCACCACCAGCGACGGGGTCAGCTTGTCGCCGAGCACCGCGATGATCTTGCCGATCGGCGGGCGCCGCCCGTCCGGGGTGGAGGTGAGTTCGCACACCACCAGCTGGCCGTCGCGGGCCTCGCCCATCGCATCGGTCGGGATCTGGATGTTGCGCTGGATGCGCTTGTCGTCCGGCACCACGTAGGCGATGCCGCCTTCCATGCTGAAACGGCCGATCAGCCGGCTCAGGCCGCGCTCGATCACCCGTGCGATGCTGCCTTCGCGGCGCCCGCGGCGATCGATGCCGGTGACGTTGGCCAGGGCGCGGTCGCCATGCAGCACCTTGCGCATCTCGTACGGCGGCAGGAACAGGTCGTCGCCGCCCTCGTCCGGGCGCAGGAAGCCGAAGCCGTCGGGATTGGCGATCACCACGCCGGGGATCAGGTTGGTCTGCTGCACCGGCGCGTAGCCGCCGCGGCGGTTCTGCACCAGTTGCGCCTCGCGCAGCATCGCGCCCAGGCGCTTGCTCAACGCCTCCATGCGCGACGGCTCGGTCAGGCCGAGCTGCGTGGCCAGTTCTTCCAGGGTCTGCGGGCCATCGCAGCGGTCGAGCAGCTGCAGGATCGCCTCGCGGCTGGCGATCGGTTCGGCATAGCGCTCGGCCTCGCGCGCGGCGAACGGATCGGCGACCGTGGCAGGTTTCTTGCGTGAGGACGGTGCGTTGCGCGAGGACGGCGCGGCCACAGGCTCGGGCGGATGCAGCGGCTGCAACGGCGGCTTGGGACTACGCCGCAGGAAGCTGGGGAGGCTGGGCATCCACGACGGCATCCGGGATTTCTTCGCCGCAGGCGGCGCGGCCGGGGCGCCGCCCTTGCTGGCGGGTGTGTCGTGGGACGCAGACTTGCCGGGCTTGCCGGACTTGGTTTTTCGATTGGTCATCCGCCCATGGTACTCGCTGGGCCGTCAACGCAGGCAAACCCGGTCCCGGACCGGGGCCGCCCCAGAAACGACGAGGCCCGCGTCAGCGGGCCGGTCGTTGCGGAAGTTCAGCGCTCCCGCGTCTTGCATGTGGTGCCCAGAAGAGGACTCGAACCTCCACGAAGTTGCCCCCGCTAGCACCTGAAGCTAGTGCGTCTACCAATTCCGCCATCTGGGCGCTGAAGGCCGCGAATTCTGCGGGCAGCGCGCGCCCTTGTCAACGCCGGCGAACGACGCGGCGCCCAGGGACGCGCGGGCAGCGAACGGCACATTCCGTGTGCGTCGCCAGACCGCTGGATGCGTGCCGTGATCGAACGCGTGCCATGCGCCCAGCGTTTCGGCGGCATCGCGACCGGCTCGAACCAGTGCATGCCCGATCACGGCGGTGTCCTGCCACCGCCGGCCGCGGAGGCCTGCGCATCGGCGCCTCGTGGGGGATCGCCGACGGCGACGCGTCCACCGCCGCCGAACACGTCGCCGCACGCCGCGATCGCGAGCCGATCAGGCAGTTGCCGCGCCACCGAGTGCATCCAGGCAGCAGCGGCGACTGCAACCTGACGATGGCCACTCTGCCCCGTCGGCGGAGCGGTGCCAAGCTTGGCCACTGCGGCGCGACCGACCAAGACCTGCGCTTTCGCCGCTGGACCCTCCCTCAGGAGCGTCGGTGGCACGCACCGCCGACAGCACGCGCCATGGCCGACGCGGCGTCGGCAGGCAAGGCTTGACAGCGGCGCGCGCAACCGACAAAATTCTCGGCCTGTATCGCCCAGGTGGCGGAATTGGTAGACGCACTAGCTTCAGGTGCTAGCGGGGGCAACTTCGTGGAGGTTCGAGTCCTCTCCTGGGCACCATCGATACAGCAAGAGTCGTAAAGAAAAACCCGCTTCGGCGGGATTTTTTTTGCCTGGCATTCGCCGCTGCGGCGTGCGTCACCCGTGCATGCCCTGCTCGGGCTTTGTGGGGAGGACGCCTGTCCGGCGCTTTGCCGGCTGTGTCGCGTCGGGACCGAAGCCCTCCTACAACTACAACGACTGCGGTCCCATGTTGTCGCCGATGCGTCAGCGCTTGGCTTGCCGAGGCGGCCGGCATCCCTCCTGCCCCGATAACGCGATCGCCCCCGCATGCGATCTTCCCGCATGCATGCCCGGGTCGCCGCAGGAGCGGTTCGGCCAGCGCGCCGCGATCGCACGCCATGCACGCCATGCACGCCATGCACGCATGAACTCGCTTGACAGCACCGCGCACTGCCAGCAGAATTCCGCGCCTGTATTGCCCAGGTGGCGGAATTGGTAGACGCACTAGCTTCAGGTGCTAGCGGGGGCAACTTCGTGGAGGTTCGAGTCCTCTCCTGGGCACCATCGATACAGCAAGAGTCGTAAAGAAAAACCCGCTTCGGCGGGTTTTTTGTTGTCTGCGCCGCGCGTCACGACACCCACTCCGACAGCCCACGATCTCCGCGTAGCCGCGCAGAGCGAATGCCCGCCGGATTCCGCCGCGTGTTTACTGCAAGAGGCTTCGCTGCACAACGCCACGCGACAGCCGCAGCGCCGGCATGCACGCATGCCTGTTCCCGCATCCGCGGCGCGCTCAGCGCTCCAGCCGCCGGAACGCGCCCAGGTCCACGCGCACGCCTTCCACCCATACCGCCACCAGGTACGCGCGATAGCCGGGATTGTGGCGTTCGGCCGCGCGCGCGGCCACGTAGGCGTTGGCGGCATGGACCAACACGGACAGTGTCGGCTCCAGCTGCGCCACGCGCCTGAGCTTCACTTCGTAGGTGGCCATGCCGCATCCGCGCAACGCGCGCTGGCACCGGCCCGGGCGGCCCGGCGCGACCGCACGGTGGTCCGTTGCGCCGTCGCCGCGACGGCAATGGAAAATGGGCGCAGCACTGCGTACTCCTGGGTCGTCCTTGTCCGGCGTGCATGTCCTCACGCGTCAGCGTGGCCCGCACCGCCAAAGTATTGAATCTCAGAACATCTAGAGTCAAGCATGGCTGTACGACAAGGTTGTAGATGCTCCATATCTTGGTAGGCCCCGTCTCAGCAAGGCCCACCGCGATGAAAAGCTTCGGCGACCGTTTGCGCGAAGCCAGGAAAGCCGCCGGGCTCACTCAGGAACAATTGGGCTTTGCGCTGGGCGTGACCAAGTCGTCGGTGTCGGCCTGGGAGAACGATCGCGAGACCCCGAGCTTCCGCCTGTTGCCGAACCTGCGCGGCGTGCTCAAGCGCTCGCTCGACGAACTGATCTGCGGCCAGGGCCAGGGCGCGCGCGTGCATGAGCTGCCGGGGGACTACGCGCTGCAGGCGCACGACGCGCACGAGCAGGCATTGCTGACCCGCTATCGCAACCTGCCGGCGCGGCGCCGCGAAGCGGTGCTGGAGTTGCTCAAGCCGGACAAGGGCTGAGTCCGCCGCCGCATCCACCAGCGGACATTCCCTGTAGGAGCGGCTTCAGCCGCGACCGGGGCGTTCCCGGACAGATCCGGTCGCGGCTGAAGCCGCTCCTACAGAGAAAAACGGCGCGCCGCTGATCGACGCCGACAGCCAGCGTACCGGGTGCCGGGTGCCGGGCGCCCTCCCTGGCCAGGCAAGCCCCCTGCCGGGGCAACACCGCTCCCCCAGCAGTGTTTCAATCGCCGACGCCGATCTCGCGCAGCGCCTCGCCCCAGATCCGGTAGCCGTCCTCGCTGGGGTGGGTGCTGTCGGGCATCAGCGCCTGCGGCAGGCTGCCGTCGGGTTGCAGGAAGCGCGCACCGATGTCCAGCCAACGCACCGCCGGGTCGTGGCCGAAGCGCGCGGCCAGCAAACGGTTGGTCTGCACGATCGGTTCGCGCCGCGGCGCGTCGGCGGCGAAGCCGCGCGGCAGGATGCCCATCAACACGATCTTGCTGCGCGGCAGCCGCTGCCGCACCTGCGCAACCACCGCGGCCACGCCGTCGGCGGTTTCCTGCGGCGTGCTGGCGCGCGCGTTGTCGGTACCGGTGAGGTTGTTGGTGCCGATGTTGATCACCACCCAGCGCGGCGCCAGCCCGTCCAGCTCGCCCTGGCGCAGCCGCCACAGCACGTTCTGGGTGCGGTCCCAGCCGAAGCCCAGGTTCAGCACCTTGCGCGCGCCGAAGGTGCGCTGCCAGGCCTGCGCGCCGCTGACCCGGGTGGCCTGCGGCGGCCCGGCCCAGAAGTGGGTGATCGAGTCGCCGATCATCACCACCTCCGGCTGCAGCCGGCGCGCCGCGTCCAGTGCGGCATGGTGGCGCGCGTACCAGTCGTAGGAATCCTGCTCCAGCCACGGCACCGGCACCAGCGCGGTATCGACCTGGGTCATCGCCGTCAGCGGCACCCGCGGCGGCTCGCCGAGCAGCCGCGCCAGGGTCGGCTCGATCGCCTCGGCCATGCGCCGTTGGCCGCGCGTGTCCGGATGCAGCGCCTTGCCGGCCGGACGCAGCCGCGGGTCGTAGAACAGGCTTTGGTCGAGCGCGCCGTCCTTGCCGAACACCGCGCCGATGTCCAGATAGGTGACGCGCGGATTGTCGCCGTAGCGCACCGCCAGCGCGCGGTTGACCTCGGCATCGCGCGCGCTCTTCTGCGCCGACACCGCGCTGGGCAGCAGACCGAGCAGCAGGATGCGCGTGTGCGGCAGGCGCTGTTCCAGCGTCGCCACCACCGCGTCGATGCCGAGCACGGTGTCCGCCGCGCTGTGGTTTTCGTGGCCGGTGTTGTTGGTGCCGATCAGCAGCATCGCCACCTTCGGCCGCAGGCCATCCACTTCGCCGTGCTGCAGCCGCCACAGCACATGCTCGGTGGCGTCGCCGCTGAAGCCCAGGTTGAGCGCGCCGCGGCTGCCGTAGAAGGTCTGCCAGGTCGGCTGGAAGTCCTCGTCCGGCGCGTCGGCCTTGTCGTAGTTGTGGGTGATCGAATCGCCGATCAGCAGCAGCGGCGCATCCGGCTGCGCGCGCACCTGCGCCAGCACCTGCTCATGGCGCTGCGCCCACCAGGCTTCGTGCAGGCGATCGGCCGGCGTGGTCGCCGCCACGCCCATCTCGGCCTGCGCGCCGCCAACGCCGAGGAAGCTGAGCGACAGCAGCAACGCCACACCCTGCCAGGCGCGCGCACCACTGCGACGCGGCCGCGAGAAGTCCGAGCCAGACCACAAGGCGCGCAGAAAACGCTGCATGTCCGAACCTGCCGATGCTTGCGAAGGAGCGGCATTCTTGTCCGCCGATCGCCGCGGCGGCAAGCGCGGCGCCGGCGCAGGCCGGTGTGGGCGCGCGGCGTCCGCCGCACAAACGAAACCCCGCACCAGGCGGGGTTTCGTGGTTGCCGGCAGCCCGGACTCAGTGACCGCCTGCGGCGGCCGCACCGCCACCGCCCGCGAACGGCGGCTTGGCCAGCCACAGGAAGAAGATGATGCCCAGGAACGTCCAGCCCAACAGGTAGAAGATGTCGTTGAAGCCCATCTGCGAGGCTTGGTGGTTGATGGTGTTGTTGAGGAACGCCGCGCCGGTCTGCAGGTCGCCCTGCCCCATCGCCTGCACCTGTTCCTGCATCCCCGGCGTGTAGGTGGAGATGTGCTCGGTGAGATGCGCGTGGTGCATCTGCGTGCGCTTGGCCCACAGGTAGGTGGTCAGCGAGGCGGCGAAGCTGCCGCCCAGCGTGCGCAGGAACGTGGCCAGGCCGGAGCCGGCCGCAATCTCGCGCCCGTCCAGGTCCGACAGCAGGATCTGCAGCACCGGCATGAAGAACAGCGCCACGCCCACGCCCATCAGCAACTGCACCCCGGCCACATGGGCGAAATCGACCTGCAGGTTGAAGTCCGAGCGCATGAAGCTGGTCGCCGCCATGAAGATGAAGGCGACGCTGGCGAGCATGCGCAGGTCGAAGCGCGGGGCGTACTTGCCGACGAACGGGGTCATGATCACCGGCAGGATGCCGATCGGCGCGGTGGCCAGGCCAGCCCAGATCGCGGTGTAGCCCATGTCGCGCTGCAGCCACTGCGGGATCAGCAGCGACACGCTGAAGAACGCGGCGTAGGCCACGATCAGCGCCAGCGTGCCGGCGCGGAAGTTGCGGTGGCGGAACAGGCGCAGGTTGACGATCGGATCCTTGTCGGTCAGTTCCCAGATCAGGAACACCGCCAGCGCCACCACCGAGACCGCGGCCAGCACGATGATCTTGTCCGAGTTGAACCAGTCCTCGTCGTTGCCCAGGTCCAGCACCAGCTGCAGACAGCCCACGCCGATGATCAGGGTGATCAGGCCGACGTAGTCCATACGCGGGCGCTCGATCGGTTCGGGGCGGTCGCGCAGCTGCGCGCCGACCACCACCGCGGCGATGATGCCCAGCGGCACGTTGATCAGGAAGATCCATTCCCAGCTGTAGTTGTCGGTGATCCAGCCGCCGAGGATCGGCCCGGCGATCGGCGCGACCACGGTGATCATCGCCAGCAGCGCCAAGGCCTGTCCGCGCTTCTCGCGCGGGTAGATCGACACCAGCAGGCTCTGCGTGATCGGATACATCGGCCCGCACACGAAGCCCTGGATCGCGCGCGACACCACCAGCATGCCCATGCTCTGCGCCAAGCCGCACAGCAGCGAGGCGGCGGTGAACGCCAGCGTGGCCCAGATGAACAGCTTGGTCTCGCCGAAGCGGCGGCTCAGGAAGCCGGTCAGCGGCAGCGCGATCGCGTTGCTGACCGCGAACGAGGTGATGACCCAGGTCGCCTGTTGCGAACTGGCGCCGAGGTTGCCGGCGATGGTCGGCAGCGAGACGTTGGCGATGGTGGTGTCGAGCACCTGCATGAACGAGGCCATCGCCAGGCCCATCGTGCACAACGCCACGCTGGGCGGGCGGAAGCCCAGCGCAGGCGCGCCCGGTGCACCGGGCGCGGCAGGAATGGCAGCTTGGTTGGACATGGCCGGGCTCAGTTCGCCTTGGCGGCGGCAGGCAGGTTGGCGTGGATGATCTGCGCGATGGCCTCATCGGCCTGGCCCAGCTGCTGCGCGTAGACGTCGGTGTCCAGCAACGTGCCGGTGGCGAACTTGCTCGGCAGCACGCCGCCGTTCTGCTGGTGCAGGTTCACGTCCACCTTCATCGACAGGCCGATGCGCAACGGGTTCTGCGCCAGTTGCTTGGGATCGATGGCGATGCGCACCGGCACGCGCTGCACGATCTTGATCCAGTTGCCGCTGGCGTTCTGCGCCGGCAGCAGCGAGAACGCACTACCGGTGCCCAGGCCCAGGCTCTGCACCGTGCCCTGGTAGCGCACCGCGCCACCGTACAGGTCCGACTCCAGCTCCACCGGCTGGCCCAGGCGCATGTGCTTGAGCTGGGTTTCCTTGAAGTTGGCTTCCACCCACACCTGCTCCAGCGGCACCACCGCCATCAGCGCGGTGCCGGGCTGCACGCGCTGGCCGACCTGCACCGAACGCCGCGCGATGTAGCCGGAGACCGGCGCGACGATCGCGCTGCGCGCGTTGTTGAGGAACGCCTGGCGCACCTGCGCGGCGGCGGCCTGCACGTCGGGCTGGTGGGCCACGCCGTTGTCGTCGATCAGCGCGCGGTTGCGCTCCACCGTCTCGCGCGATCCGCTGACCGCGGCCTCGGCGGCGGCCAGCTGGTCGCGCGCATGCGCCAGCTCTTCGGCGGAGATCGCACCGGTGGCGACCAGGCTGCTGCGGCGGGCGACGTCGGCGCGCGCGCGCTGCAGGGTCACCTGCTGCGCCGACAGTTCGGCCTGCGCGCCTTCCACGCTGCGGAACAGGCCGCGCACCTGGCGCACGGTCCGCGCCAGGTTGGCTTCGGCCTGCTGCAGCGCGACCTGGGTATCGGCCGGGTCGAGCTTGACCAGCAACTGGCCGCGCTGCACGCGCATGCCGTCGTCGGCGCCGATGCTGACCACGGTGCCCGCCACCATCGGCGTGATCTGCACCAGGTTGCCCTGCACGTAGGCGTCGTCGGTGTCTTCGTGCCAGCGGCCGGAGACGAAGTACCAGATCGCCAGCGCGATCAGCACCAGCACCACCACCACGGCCAGGCCGCGCAGCAGCTTGCCGCGCCGGCTGGGGGCGGGAGCGGAGGAATCGGGGGTCGTTGTCTGATTCATTGCGGCGGTCTCAGGAATGCGTGGAAGCGGAAGAGGTCAACGGGGCGTCGGCCGCGGAGGTGGCTTCGTAGCCGCCGCCCAGCGCCTGGTTCAGGCGCACCGACACCAGGATCTGGTTGGACTGCAGCGAAGCCAGGCGCTGCTGCGCCTCGAGCAGTTGCTGCTGCACGCTGAGCACGTCCAGGTAGTTGCCGATGCCGGCGCGGTAGCGCTGCTGCGCCAGGTCGAAGGCGGCCTGCGCGGTGCCCACCGCCTGCGCCTGCTGCTGCGCCTGCTGCGCCAGCGAGCGCGCCGCGCTGACCTGGTCGGCGACCTCGCGCAGCGCCGCCACCAGCGCCTGGTTGTAGTCGGCCACGGCCAGGTCGTACTGCGCGTCGCGCTCGGCCAGCTGGCTGCGCAGGCGGCCGCTGTCGAACAGCGGCAGGCTCAGGCTCGGCGCGAACACGCCCAGCACGGCGTCGCCCTTGAACAGGTCGGACGGATTGGTCGCGGCCACGCCGCCGAGCGCAAGGATGTCGATGCTGGGATAGAACTGCGCCTTGGCCGCGCCGATGCTCTGCGAGGAAGCCTCCACGCGCCAGCGCGCGGCGACCACGTCCGGGCGCCGCCCGAGCAGGTCGCTGGGCAGCACCGACGGCAGTTGCACCGCCACCGGATCCAGCGGCCGCGGCCGCTCGATCTGCAGGCCGCGATCCGGGCCGCGCCCGAGCAGCGCCGCCAGCGCGGTGCGCGCCTCGTCGATCTGCTGCTGCGCGGCCTGTTGCTGCTGGCGCGCCGCCGGCACCCGCGCCTCGGCCTGGCGCAGCTGCAGGTTGCTGTCGATGCCGGCGGCGACGCGCTGTCGCACCAGCTTCAGGCTGTTGTCCGAACGCGCCAGTTCTTCGCCGGCCAGGTCGTACAGGCGCCAGGCGTAGCCGAGCTGCGCATAGGCGCGGGCCACGCCCGCCGACAGGTCCAGGCGCGCGGCCTGGGCATCGACCTGCGCCGCATGCGCCTGGTCCACCGCCGCTTCCCAGGCCGCGCGCTTGCCGCCCCACAGGTCGAAGCCGTAGCTGAAGTTCAGCAGCGCCTGCTCGTTGTGGATGTACTTGCCGCCGATCTCGTCGCCGGCCAGCCCCTTGGGCAGCTGCAGGCCGGTATAGCCGGCCGACAGCGACAGCTTGGCGCCGCGGTCGGCATTGGCCGCGCCGGCCTGGGCCTGCGCCAGGCGCAGCCGCGCGTCGGCCGCTTCCAGGTTAGGCGTGCCCTGCAGCGCTTCGGCGATCAGCGCGTCCAGCTGCGGGTCGCCCAGCGCCTTCCACCAGTCCTGCTGCGGCCACGCGGCTGGCGCCAGCTGGTCGGCGGCCAGGGTCTTGCCGGCCTGCAGCTGCTGGTCGGCGTCGAGCCTGCGGCCCTGCGGCTCCAGGCCGCGGCTGCTGGCGCAGGCGGCCAGCGCCAGGGTGAGTGCCGCGGCCGCGAACGGGCGCAGGCGATGGGACGATGCGGAGAGGTTCATAAGCGGATTCATGGCGAATTGAGGGAATCGCGGACGCGGATCAACAGCGAAGTGAGGTGCTCGCGCTCGTCGGCGGAAAGATCGCGCAGCGCGCTGGCGATGGTCTCGTCGCCGCGCCGCTTGAGCTGTTGCCACAGCGCGCGGCCTTCGTCGGTGAGCACGATCTGCAGCGCGCGGCGGTCCTGCGCATGCGCTTCGCGGCGCACCCAGCCCAGGTCCTGGAGCTTGTCCAGCAGGCGGGTGACCGCACTGGGGTTCTGGTCGATGGCCTGGGCCAGTTCGTTGGCGGTGCACGGCGCCATGTAGGCCAGCGCCTTCATGCCGATGTAGTGGCTAAAGCCCAGGCCGAGCTCGAGCTCGGCCATGGAGTCATCCAGACGCCGCATCAGGCCGTCGCGCACCTGCCGCAGCAGCAGGCCGAACGACGGCGGATCGGGAAGGGAGGGAGCGCAGTTCATGGGTGCCAATTATTTTCATCTGGAAATATATGTCAAGGAAATATCGCACCTACAAACAAATGCTGCGTTGCAGCAACGCAACGCCGGCGCGCGCACACTCTAGTCCCGGACAGGCCTGGCCAAGTATTACAATCGGGACAATGAATATCGAAATCGCGCCATTCTCGCCATCATCGCCCGACCACGAACCGGCCCATCTGCTCGATCCGCGGGCGAAGGACTGGTTCGAGCGGGCCGACGGCCCGTCGCTGCTCGCGTTCCTGGCGCACAAGCCGGTCGCGCTGGAGCACGAGGTGGACTGGCACCGCCATGTCCGCGGCCAGATGATCTGCGTGGAAGAAGGCCTGCTGAGCACCCGCACCGAGCACGGCCATTGGTCGCTGCCGCCCGGTTGCGCCGGCTGGATGCCGCCGCAGGCGATGCATACGGTGCAGATCTCCGGGCCGTTGCGCGGCTACGTGCTGCTGGTGGCGCCGTCCGCCTGCGCCGACCTGCCCGATCGCCCGTGCGTGATCGGCATCAACGGCCTGCTGCGCGAACTGCTGCTGCGGGTGGCCTCATGGGACCTTCCCGAGGCCCTGGACGCGGACCAGCAGCGGATCGGCGCGGTGCTGCTGGACGAGTTGCGCAAAGCGCCGCTGCAAGGCCTGCACCTGCCGATGCCCAGCGACCGGCGCCTGCTGCGCATCGCCGGGCAATTGCTCGCCACGCCTGCCGACGATCGCTCGCTGGCGCAATGGGCGCACTGGGCCGGATTGTCGCCACGCAGCCTGAGCCGGCATTTCCGCGACGAGACCGGGCTCGGCTTTGCCGGCTGGCGGCAGCAGGCGCGGCTGGCCGAGGCGCTGCGGCAGCTGACCGACGGCGCCAGCGTCGCCGATGTCGCGCACCGGCTCGGCTACAGCAGCCCCAGCGCCTTCGTCACCGCCTTCCGCGGCCATTTCGGCCATCCTCCGGCCCGCTATCTGGCCAGCACGGGCCGCGCCGGCACCACGCGCGGCTTGGCATCGCCGGCCGCATCCGGATAATCGACCGGCTGACCTGCGGCGCCCGCCGCCGCGTTCCCCTATAGGTATTTCCCGCGCATGACCGATCTCGCCCGCCCCGCCTTCCATGGTTTCGAACAGCTGCCGCTGCGCGAATACGCCGAACGCGCCTATCTCGACTATTCCATGTACGTGGTGCTGGACCGCGCCCTGCCGTTCCTCGGCGACGGCCTGAAACCGGTACAGCGGCGCATCATCTACGCGATGAGCGAGCTCGGCCTGAACGCCACGGCCAAGCCGAAGAAGTCCGCGCGTACCGTCGGCGACGTGATCGGCAAGTACCACCCGCACGGCGACAGCGCCTGCTACGAGGCGCTGGTGCTGATGGCGCAGCCGTTCTCGTACCGCTACCCGCTGATCGAGGGCCAGGGCAACTTCGGCTCCACCGACGACCCCAAGTCGTTCGCGGCGATGCGCTACACCGAGTCCAAGCTGACCCCGATCGCCGAAGTGCTGCTCGGCGAGCTCGGCCAGGGCACGGTGGACTGGTCGCCGAACTTCGACGGCACCATGGACGAGCCGACCTGGATGCCGGCGCGGCTGCCGCACCTGCTGCTCAACGGCACCACCGGCATCGCCGTGGGCATGGCCACCGACGTACCGCCGCACAACCTCAACGAGATCGTCAGCGCGCTGATCCGCCTGCTCGACGATCCCGACGCCAGCGTCGCCGACCTGTGCGAACACGTGCGCGGCCCGGACTACCCGACCACCGCCGAGATCATCACCCCGGCCGCCGACCTGCGCGCGATCTACGAGACCGGGCACGGCAGCGTGCGCGCGCGCGCCACGTTCCTGAAGGAACACGCCAACATCGTGGTCACCGCGCTGCCCTACCAGGTGTCGCCGTCCAAGGTGATCGAGCAGATCGCGCAACAGATGCGCGCCAAGAAGCTGCCGTGGCTGGAGGACATCCGCGACGAGTCCGACCACGCCAACCCGGTGCGGGTGGTACTGGTGCCGCGCTCCAACCGGGTCGATGCCGAGCAGCTGATGGGCCACCTGTTCGCCACCACCGACCTGGAGCGCAGCTACCGGGTCAACCTCAACGTGATCGGCCTGGACGGCCGCCCGCAGGTCAAGAACCTCAAGACCCTGCTGGAGGAATGGCTGCGCTTCCGCAGCGACACCGTGGTGCGCCGGCTCAACCATCGCCTGGAGAAGGTCGAGCGCCGCCTGCACCTGTTGGAAGGCCTGCTGGTCGCGTTCCTCAACCTGGACGAAGTGATCCGCATCATCCGCAGCGAGGACGAGCCCAAGCCGGCGCTGATCGCGCGCTTCGCGCTCAGCGAGGAACAGGCCGACTACATCCTGGAGACCCGCCTGCGCCAGCTGGCGCGGCTGGAGGAGATGAAGATCCGCGGCGAGCAGGACGCGCTGGCCAAGGAGCGCGAACAGTTGCAGGCGGTGCTGGCCAGCAAGACCAAGCTGAAGAAGATGATCAAGGACGAGCTGGTCGCCGACGCCAAGAAGTTCGGCGACGCGCGGCGCTCGCCGCTGGTGCAGCGCGGCGCGGCGCAGGCGATCGACGAGACCGAGCTGGTGCCGAGCGAGCCGATGACCATCGTGATGTCGGAGAAGGGCTGGATCCGCGCGGCCAAGGGCCACGACGTGGACCCGGCCGGCCTGTCCTACCGCGACGGCGACAGCCTGCTGGCCGCGGTGCGCGGGCGCAGCACGCAGCAGGTGGCGTTCCTGGATTCGGAAGGGCGCGCCTATTCCACGCTGGCGCATACCCTGCCCTCGGCGCGCGGCAACGGCGAACCGCTGACCGGGCGTTTCTCGCCGGCCTCCGGCGCCTCGTTCCAGGCCATGGCCAGCGGCGAGAACGACAGCCGGCTGGTGCTGGCGTCCTCGCACGGCTACGGCTTCGTCACCCGCTTCGAGAACCTGACCAGCCGCAACAAGGCCGGCAAGGCGATGCTCAACCTGACCCCGAACGCCAAGGTGCTGACGCCGGCCTCGGTGAGCAATCTCGCAACCGACCGCATCGTCGCAGTGACCAGCGCCGGCCACCTGCTGGCGTTCCCGATCGCCGACCTGCCCGAGCTGGACAAGGGCAAGGGCAACAAGATCATCGAGATCCCCAAGGCCAAGCTCGGCACCGAGCGAGTGGTGGCGATCGCCGCGGTCGCACCGGGCAACACGCTACTGGTGAAGAGCGGCCAGCGCACCATGTCGCTGTCGTTCAAGGACCTGGACGCCTACCTGGGCGTGCGCGCGAGCCGCGGCGGGCTGTTGCCGCGCGGCTGGCAGAAGGTGGATGACTTGGCGGTGGAGTGAATGGCCGGGATTCGGGAGTGGGGATTGGGGATTCGGAACAGCGCATGTCCGCCCCACCCCGAATCGTTGCGACAAAAAAATCGGCCCCACTGGGGCCGATGTGCTGTGCGCTTTAGCGAATCCCGAATCCCGAATCCCGGCTATTCAGCCACGCCACTCCCACCCATCTTCGAAGTCTGGTACAGCGCCATGCCCAGGCGCTTGATCAGGCCCAGTTGCTGCTCCAGCCACCAGGCGTGGTCTTCTTCGGTGTCCTGCAGCTGCTTGAGCAGGATGTCGCGGCTGACGTAGTCGCCGTGCTCCTCGCACAGCTTCATGCCCGCGGCAAGATTCGCGCGCACTTCGTATTCGACCTTCAGGTCCTTCTGCAGCATGTCCTCGACCGTGCGCCCGGGCTCGAACGCATGCGGGCGCATGTCCGGGTCGCCTTCCAGGAACAGGATGCGCCGCAGCAGCGCGTCGGCGTGCTCGGTCTCTTCTTCCATCTCGTGGTTGATGCGCTCGTACAGCGCCTGCAGGCCCTGATCCTCGTAGCGTCGCGAGTGGATGAAATACTGGTCGCGTGCGGCGAGTTCGCCGCGCAGCAGGTCCTTGAGGCATTGCACAACTTCAGGATGTCCCTTCATGGGGCAGGCTCCGTTTTCAGCTAAGGCGGCCATAGTGCCCGAGCCGCGCGCGCCGCGTTCCAATCGGAATCATTAGCATCCCGATTCCAGCCGGCGTGCACTGCACGCGGCAGCAACGATGATCGCGCGCACCGTGCGATGAAACTGACCCGGCCCCAACGCGCCACGGCCATGTGGCACAGGAACGACACGCAGTCGCGTCTAGAATCCGGTATCGGCCGGCGGAGAAACGTGGATGCGGAGCAGGTGGAAACAAGGGATGTTGTGGCTGGCGGCCTTGGCGCTCGGCCTGGTCCTGGTGGTGTGGCTGCTGCTGCGCGGCAGCCTGGCCAGGCTCGACGGCCAGGTCGATCTGGACGGGCTGGCGGCGCCGGCGACGATCCAGCGCGACGCGCTGGGCGTGGTCACCATCGACGCCGGCAACGAGGCCGATGCGATGCGCGCGCTCGGCTACGTGCATGCGCAGGAACGCTACTTCCAGATGGACCTGATGCGCCGCGCCGCCGCCGGCGAACTGTCGGACCTGGTCGGCCGCGCCGCGCTCGGGGTGGACGAGCATCGCCGTGCGCACCGCCTGCGGGCGCGCGCCGGGGCGCAACTGGCTGCCTTCGGCGGCAGCCATGCCGCGGCCCTGCAGGCCTACAGCGCCGGCGTCAATCGCGGCCTGCACGCGCTGCGGGTGCGGCCGTGGCCTTACCTGCTGCTGTTCAAGGCACCGCGCGACTGGCAGCCGGTGGATTCGGTGCTGGCCGGCGAGGCGATGTACTTCGACCTGCAAGGCCGCCAGGGCGACCGCGAACTGTCGCTGTACCGCCTGCAGCAGCACCTGCCGGCGCCGCTGTTCGCGCTGCTGCGCCACGACGGCAGCAGTTGGGACGCCGCCCTGGACGCCCCGGCGCGCGGCGACGCCACGCTGCCCGACGCCAGCCAAGTAGATCTGCGCGCCCTGCCCGACGCCCCCTCCGACGGCAGCGCAGCGGAGCATGCCGCACCGGGCAGCAACAACTGGGCCATCGCCGGCAGCCGCAGCGTCGACGGCCGTGCCATCGTCGCCAACGACATGCACCTGCAACTGGGCGCGCCCAGCCTCTGGTTCCGGGTGCGGCTGCGCTACGCCGACGTGCAGGCGCCGGGCGGCCGCGTGGACGTCACCGGGTTCTCGCTGCCGGGCCTGCCGGCGGTGATCGTCGGCAGCAACGGCCATGTCGCCTGGGGCTTCACCAACAGCTACGCCGACACCAGCGATTGGTACCGGGTGACGCCGTGCGCGGCCACGCCGCAGCCCGGCTGCACCGCGGTGGTCCGCCACCGCGAACGGATCAAGGTGGCCGGTGGCGTCGACGTCGCGCTGGACGTGGAAGACACCGTCTACGGCCCGATCCTGCAGCACGAGCCGGACGGCACCGCGTTGGCGCAACGCTGGGCGGCGCAGCTGCCCGGCGCGTTGAACCTGGGCCTGGCCGACCTGGCCCGCGCCGATTCGCTGGCCAGCGCCTTCGCCAGTGCCCAGCGCATCGCCACCCCGGCGCAGAACATGGTGCTGGCCGACAGCGCTGGGCGCATCGGCTGGCGCGTGCTCGGCGCGCTGCCGCTGCGCGGCCCGGCCTGCCCCAGCGACGCCCTGGTCCACGACGTCAGCGCGGGCGTGCCGGCGGCGCAACGCTGCGCGCCCTGGCCGGTCTCCACGCAACACTCGCCGCAGCGCATCGATCCCGCCGACGGGCAGCTGTGGACCGCCAACGCACGCGTGGTCGGCGGCGAGGAGTTCGCGCTGCTCGGCGATGGCGGCTACGCGCTGGGCGCGCGCGCGCAGCAGATCCGCGACGACCTGCGCCTGCATCCGCAGCTGGACGAGCGCCAGCTGCTGGCGATCCAGCTCGACGACCGTGCGCTGCTGCTGCAACGCTGGTGGACGCTGCTGCAGCAACGCGACGGCGGCGCCGCCACGCCCGCGCTGCACGCGCTGGCGCAGGCCAGCAAGCACTGGGAAGGCCGCGCCAGCACCGATTCGGTCAGCTATCGGCTGGTGCGCGCCTGGCGCCTGGCGCTGCTGACCCGGATCCGCGACGGTCTGGTCGCCCCGGCCCGCGCCCAACTGGGCGCCGACTACGCGATGCCGCCGCTGCCGCAGCTGGAAGCGGTGGCCTGGCCGCTGCTGCAGCAACAACCGCCGCATCTGCTGCCGCGCCGCTACGGCAGCTGGCAAGCGTTGCTGGAGGACGCCGCCGCCGAGGTCCGCGACGCGCCCGAGCAGGACGCGCCGCTGCCGCAACGCCATTGGGGCGAACAGAACACCGCCGCGGTCTGCCATCCGCTGGCGCGATCGCTGCCCGGCTTCCTGAAGCGCTGGCTGTGCATGCCGGCCGAGCCGCTGCCCGGCGACAACGACATGCCGCGGGTGCAGCGCCCGGACTTCGGCGCCTCCGAGCGCATGGTGGTGGCGCCCGGCCACGAGGCCGATGGCATCGCGCACATGCCCGGCGGCCAGAGCGAGCATCCGCTGTCGCCGTTCTGGGGCGCCGGCCACGACGCCTGGGTGCAGGGCCAGGCAACGCCGTTCCTGCCCGGTCCTGCGCGCTACACGCTGACATTACGACCGCCTGCGCAACAATGACCGATTGCGGCATCGCCCGCGCGCTGCGCGGTACCGCCTGCCACGGCGGCCGCGCGGCGCCCGCGGCCGAACCGCCTTGCCCTCCTCCCCCAAGCAGAGCCTGTATCCGATGACGCTTCGCCGCCCCTTGCTCGCCCTGCTGTTGCCGCTCGCCGCCTGCCTGTCGAGCGGCTGCGCCACGGCGGCCACGCCCGCGTCCACCGCCGCTGCCACCGATTGCAGCGTGCGCGCGGAACCCGGCGACGACCTGCAGGCGGCGGTCGACCGCGTGCCCAACGACGGCAAGCCGGCCACCGTGTGCCTCACCGCCGGCGACTTCCACGTGACCAAGCTGCTGTCGATCCAGCGCGACGGCCTGCGCCTGCGCGGCCAGGGCGATGCCACGGTGCTGCGCATGCAGGACGGCGTGCAGCAGCCGGTCATCGTGGTCGGCGACTACCAGAACGAACGCCCGCAGCGGCCGATCCGCGACGTCAGCGTCGAGCAACTGCAGATCGTCGGCGGCAGCGCCGAGAAGGAATTCATGCCCGAGCGCCCGTACCTGAGCAACAGCCTGGTGGTGGTGCGCGCCGGCCAGAACATCCGCCTGTCCCGGCTGCGCGTGAGCAAGTGCCGCAGCGCCTGCCTGCTCAGCGAGTACGACAGCCGCGACCTGCTGATCGAGCGCAACGACGTGTCCGGCGCGATCTGGGACGGGGTCTCGTTCAACCGCACCGCCAAGGTCAAGCTGATCGACAACTACATCCACGACAACGTCGCCGCCGGCATCACCACCGAGCACCTGGAAGACAGCGAGATCCGCAACAACCGCCTGGAGCGCAACGGCAGCCAGGGCGTGTACCTGGCCGATGCGCGGCGCAACCTGTTCGCCGGCAACCAGTTCACCGGCAACAAGGGCGCCGGCATCTACCTGGCCTGCTCGATCCGCCAGCGCACTCCGGAGATCCTGTGCTGGGACAACAGCATGAGCCAGGACAACACCTTCGAGAACAACACCTTCAAGGGCAACCCCTACACCTACACGATCGGCGTGGACCGCGCCGCCAACTGCAGTGGCGCGGACTTCCGCCAGAACCTGTGGCGCAAGAACAACCAGGCCGACGCCTCCGGGGTGGACATCCAGCCCGAACGCTACGGGCGCTGCATGCGCTTCGAATAAGGCGCGGCGCAGCGCGATGGCCGCCCCTGCGATGACGCACGCTCCGCTGCAGCTGTCCGGCGCCAGGCCGCCGGCGGACCGCGCGTGGCGGCGCTCGAGCAGCGCCAGGCCATGTCGATAGTCGAGCGGCGATCCAGGGCGATCGAGGCATCGGGCATGGAGCCGGATGGCCTGTCTCCTGCCGACCACGACCACGCCGCGCCAGGCGCCCACGGCGACGAGACGTACCAGAACCACATCCGCCGCATGCTCGGCAGTTCCATCATGACCATCCAGCTGCTGACGCTGGTGGCCTGGCCGGCGTCGGTGCTGTGCAATCCGCACCTGCAAGGGCCGCTGGACGCCCGCTATGCGCTGGTGTTCGTCGCCCTGCTCATCAGCTCGGCGAACATGAGCCTGGCCAAGCGGTTCTGGCAGTGGCGGCAGAGCGGCTTCCTGTTCGTGATCGCGCTGACCACCGCGGTCCGGGTCGAACTCCACGCCATGGGAGAAAACGGGCTGTTCTGGGTGCTGCCGGTGGCGATCACCATCTGCCTGGGCGTGAGCCTGCTGTTCTCGTTGTCGCGCGACTATCTGCTGGCCATGGCCTGCACCTGGGCGATCATGTTCAGCGGACAGCCGCGGCTGGTGCCGGTGGCCGGCGATCTTCCGCTGCTGGCGATCCTGCTGGCGGTGGTGGCGCTGCTCGGTGTCGCCCTCAACCGCATGTTCGTCGGCGCCATGCGCACCGCCTACGCGCTGAAGGAAGACTACCGGCGCCTGGCCGAGACCGACGCGTTGACCGGTATCGCCAACCGCCGCGCGCTGATGACGCAATTGCGCGCGGCGACCGCGCGCGGGCACGGCACGCTGCATTTCGCGATGCTGGACATCGACGACTTCAAGCAGGTCAACGACACCCATGGCCACCACGTCGGCGACGCGGTGCTGCTGGCGCTGGCCGCCGAACTGGTCGGGCTCGGCGTGCGCTGCAAGATCGGCCGGCTCGGTGGCGAGGAATTCGGCGTGCTGTTCGAAGACATGAGCGACGCGCAGGTCGGCGCGTCGCTGCAACGGTTGCTCGACCGGGTCCGCGGCTTGCGCGTGGAAGGCGTGGAATTCGCGTTCAGCGCCGGCGCCGCGCGGCTGGGCGCCGGCGGCGACGTGGCGGACCTGCTCAAGCGCGCCGACCAGGCGCTGTACACGGCCAAGCGCGAAGGCAAGGGCCGCATCCACATCGGTATCGGCGACGCTGCCGACGACGCCTGACCTGCGGCGCCGCCGCCGCAAGCGACGATCGCCAGCGCATTGCAGCGCGCGGAAGCGCCGCTTGCGTAGTCCAGCAGCGCGACCGGGCGCCGACAGCCGGCGCCCCGCGCGCGCGCAGCGAGTGCCGCGCTCAGCTCACGAGGCCAGGGCCTGCTCGTGCACCCCGGCCACCGCGCGCCCGGACGGATCGGCCATCGTCGCGAAACTCGCATCCCAGGCGATCGCCGCCGGCGAGGAACAGGCGATCGACTTGCCGCCGGGCACGGTCTCGGCCGCCGCAGGCGTGGGGAACGCACGCTCGAACAGCGTGCGGTAGTAGTAGCCTTCCTTGGTCTGCGGCGGGTTGACCGGGAAGCGCTTGTCGGCCGCGGCCAGTTCGCGGTCGCTGACCTGCGCTTCGGCATGCGCCTTGAGCCCGTCGATCCAGCCGTAGCCGACACCATCGCTGAACTGCTCCTTCTGCCGCCACAGGATCGACTCGGGCAGATAGCCTTCGAACGCCGCGCGCAGCACGCCTTTTTCCATGCGCACCGCGCCGGGGCTGGTCTTGTCGATCATCTTGTACTGCGCGTCCATGCGCATCGCCACGTCCATGAACTCCACGTCCAGGAACGGCACGCGCGGCTCCACGCCCCAGGCCATCATCGACTTGTTGGCGCGCAGGCAGTCGTAGTTGTACAGCGCGTCGAGCTTGCGGATCAGCTCCTCGTGGAACTCGCGCGCGTTCGGCGCCTTGTGGAAGTACAGGTAGCCGCCGAAGATCTCGTCGCTGCCCTCGCCGGACAGCACCATCTTCACTCCCATCGCCTTGATCCGCCGCGCCAGCAGGAACATCGGCGTGGACGCGCGGATGGTGGTGACGTCGTAGGTCTCGATGTGCCGGATCACTTCCGGCAGCGCGTCCAGGCCTTCCTCGAAGGTGTATTCGAAGCCGTGGTGCACGGTGCCCAACGATTCGGCGGCGATCGCCGCGGCGGCCAGGTCCGGCGAGCCCTTCAGGCCGATCGCGAACGAATGCAGGCGCGGCCACCAGGCCTCGGCCTCGTCGTTGTCCTCGATGCGCTTGCGCGCGAAGCGCGCCGCCACCGCCGCGACCAGCGACGAATCCAGCCCGCCGGACAGCAGCACGCCGTACGGCACGTCGGTCATCAGCTGGCGGTGCACCGCGCGCTCGAAGGCCTCGCGCAGCTCCTGCTTGCTCACCTCCACGCCCTGCACCGCGTCGTAGTCGCGCCACGGCTTGCGGTAGTACTGCATCAGTGCGCCGCTGGCGCTGTCGTAGTAATGGCCGGGCGGGAACTGGGCGACGTCGGCACAGCTGTCGGCCAGCGACTTCATCTCCGAGGCCACGCGCAGCCGGCCCTGCTGGTCGTGGCCCCAATACAGCGGGCACACGCCCATCGGATCGCGCGCGATCAGCGCGCGCCCGGCCGCCTTGTCCCACAGCGCGAAGGCGAAGATGCCGTTGAGCCGGTTGAGCAGCGCGGCCGGTTGCTCCTCGCGATACAGCGCATTGATCACCTCGCAGTCCGACGCGGTCTGGAACGCATAGGGCCGGGCCAGCTGCTTCTTCAGCTCACGGTGGTTGTAAATCTCGCCGTTGACCGCCAGCGCCAGCTGGCCGTCTTCCGACAGCAGCGGCTGCGAGCCGCCGGCCGGATCGACGATGGCCAGGCGCTCATGCACCAGGATCGCGCCGTCGTCGGCATACACGCCGCTCCAGTCCGGGCCGCGATGGCGCTGCCGCTGCGAGCAGTCCAGCGCCTGCCGGCGCAGCGCCTGCAGGTCGTCGCCCGGTTGCAGGCCGAAGATGCCGAAGATCGAACACATGAAACACTCCTGGTCGTGGGGTTGGTTTTACTTGCATTCCCTGCCATCGATGGCCGGGTTGTCGTGAGGGGATCCGCACATTCCACGCACCCATAAAAAAACCCGCATCGGCCGATGCGGGTTTTCTGGATACTGGGCGTGGTGTTTCGCTAGCGCCTAGTCGCAGACCCGCATCGGCCGCGCACGATTATTCGCCAGCGCATTATTGCGGCCGTTGGCGTGGATCGGGCGGAGGGCGGACAGCGAGGTCATGCGGCGAACGTAACCCGGCAAGCAGGGCCGGCGCAACTGTTACGCCAGCAACCGTTCGATCAGGCGCAGGTACAACCCGGGCAAGGCGTCCAGATCGGCGACGCTGACGTGCTCGTCCACCTGGTGGATGCTGGCGTTGACCGGACCGACCTCGATGCACTGCGCGCCCAGCGGCGCGATGAAGCGCGCATCGGAGGTGCCGCCGCCGGTGCTCTCTTCCGGCGCCGCGCCGGCGAAGGCGCCGAGCACCTCGCGCGCGACGCTGCGCAGGCGTCCCTCCGGGGTGTAGAACGGCTCGCCGCTGCGATGCCAGCGCAGCGTGTAGTCCAGGCCGTGGCGATCGAGCAGCGCGGCGATTTCCGCCTCCAGCCGCGGCGCGTCCCAGTGCGGGTTGTAGCGCAGGTTGAAGGCCACCTGCAGGTCACCGGGGATCACGTTGTTGGCGCCGGTGCCGGCGTGCAGATTGGAGATCTGCAGGCTGGTCGGCGGGAAGCTCTCGTAGCCGTCGTCCCAATGCCGCGCGACCAGCTCGGCCAGCGCCGGCGCGGCCAGGTGGATCGGATTGCGCGCCTTGTGCGGGTACGCCACATGGCCCTGCACGCCCTTGACCGCGAGCGTGGCGGACAGGCTGCCGCGGCGTCCGACCCGCAGCAGGTCGCCGAGTCGCGCGGTGGACGACGGTTCGCCGGTGATGCACCAGTCGATGCGCTCGCCGCGCGCGCGGAAGGTCTCGGCGACCTTGCGCACGCCGTCCAGCGCGTCGCCTTCCTCGTCGGAGGTCAGCAACAGCGCCAACCTGCCGGGGTGATCGGGATGCGCGGCGACGAACCGCTCGGCGGCGACCACGAACGCGGCCACCCCGCTCTTCATGTCGGCCGCGCCGCGTCCATACAGCACGCCGTCGCGGATCTGCGGCACGAACGGGTCGCTGGCCCAGGCCTCGCGCGGCCCCGGCGGCACCACGTCGGTATGCCCGAGCAGCGCCAGCACCGGGCCGTCGTTGCCGGCGCGGCCGTGGGTGGCCCACAGGTTGTCGACCTCGCCGAAGCGCAGCCGCTCGATGGCGAAACCGGCGCGCGCCAGCCGCTGCGCGATCAGGTCCTGGCAACCGGCATCGTCCGGGGTCACCGACGGGCGGGCGATCAGTTCGCAGGTGAGGTCGACGACGTCGGACATGGGTCTGGGGTCACGGTAGGAGCGGCTTCAGCCGCGACAGGTACGCAGGGTGCCATGCGATGCCGGCAACTGCGCTTGATCCGGGTTTCAATGACATCCCGGGCGATACGGTCGCGGCTGAAGCCGCTCCTACAGGAAGCGGCGAACAGCAGCGACACCGACACCGGCTCAGCCCACGCCGAAACGCTGCTTGAAGCCGTTGTCCGAGAAGCCCTGGCTCAGCGTGCCGTCGTCGGTCACCACCAGCGGCCGCCGGATCAGCTGCGGGTATTCGCGCAGCAGCAGCTTCCATTCGGCCTCTGACCCGGGCGCCTTCTTGTTGTCGGGCAGCTGCCGCCAGGTGGTCGAGGACTTGTTGACCAGCGCGTCGAAGCCGCCGGCCTTGCCGGCCCATTCGACCATGGTCTCCGGGCTCGGCTTGTGCTCGCGGTAGTCGACGAAGCTGTAGGCCACGCCGAAACGGTCCAGCCACTTCGTCGCCTTCTTGCAGGTATCGCAGTTCTTCAATCCGTACAGCGTGGTGCTCATATGCGTTTCCAGGGTAGGCCGCGCACGGCGCGGCGCCGGCAGTCAGCGCAGCGGATGCGCCTGCACGCCTTCGTGGGTGATCTTCACCGGCAGGATATGGCCTTGCGCGTCGAAGTCCATCCGCTCGATCGACGTCACCCGGTGGTTGCGGTCCGTCTCGCCCAGCGGGCGACGATGGTAGACGATGTACCAGCTGTCGTCGTCGGGCGCGCGGATCACCGAATGGTGACCGGCGCCGGTGGCGATCGCCGGATCCTGCTGCAGCACCTTGCCGATGCGCTTGAACGGCCCGGTCGGCGCGTCGGCGATCGCATAGGCGACCGAATAGTCCGGCCCGCCCCAGCCGCCCTCGGACCACATGTAGTAGTAGCGGCCATCGCGCTTGAACATCAGCGAGCCCTCCACGTACTCCGGGGCCGGGGTGATCTCCTTGAACACGCTGCCGTCGGCCATCGGCTCCACGCCGGTGAAATCGTCCTTCAACTTGACGATGTTGGCGTGCTTCCACCCGCCGTAGATCATGTACCAGCTGCCGTCGTCGTCTTCGAACACGAACTGGTCGATCGGCTGCGCGCCATTGTGGAACTTGCCGATCAGCGGCTTGCCCAGCAGGTCGCGGTACGGGCCCTGCGGTCTGTCGGCTACCGCCACGCCGATTCCGCCGACCTCGGCGTCGCTCTGGATGTCGTTGGCCGAGAAGAAGAAGTAGTACTTGCCATCCTTGCGCACCACCGCCGGCGCCCACAGCGCCTGCTTGGCCCACGCGATCGCCGGCAGCGACAGCACGTCGGCATGCCGGGTCCAGTGCACCAGGTCCGGCGAGGAGAAGGCATCGAAGCTGGTCTGCTGCGCGTAGGGCCGCGAGGTGGTCGGGTAGATCCAATAGGTCTTGTCGAACACCACCGCTTCCGGGTCCGCGTACCAGCCCGGGAACACCGGGTTGCCGGCGCGCGCGACCGACGTGGCCGCGACCGCCAGCGTCATTGCCGACATCAACGCGACGCCTGCCACCACCATGCCAAATCGCATCGGAGACCTTGAGCTGGAAGTCGTGGTTCGAGTGTAAGACGGTTTGCACCCCGATGCAGGCCACCGCGCCGGTGCGGCTCTCATGCACGAAGGCGTCGCGCAGCTCAAAGCGCATGCGATGGCGCATTCGATCGTCGGCCAAGCCGCGCAGCAGTTCGCGCGGGCGACGCCGCAGCGGCGCCAGGCTTCATCATGCAGGCGCGCCGAAGCGGCGAATACGACGCGTGGCCGACGGCACGTTCAAGCCGGCCGGCGCGCCGCGGCGCATGGCGACGGCGCCGCCGGCATCAATCCGCCGACACTTCCTTGAGCTGGGCCGATCCGATATGCCAGCGCAGCTGCTCCGCCGAGGCGCCATCCACGTCGTTGACGCTGCGCAGGGTGTAGGTGCCCTGGAATCGCTGCTGCGTGCCGTCGTCCAGCGTCGCTTCCACGGTCACCGGCACCGGCTGGTAGAGCGACCCCGCGCCGGCGTCGCCCGCTGCGAGCGTGCCGATCGTCACCTTGGTCGAACGCGTGTGCGCGAAGCCGGCCTTGAACGCGGCCAGGCTCTGCCCGGGACGCCCCTCCTCGCCCCACTGGCGCCACGCTACGTCGTAGTCGCGCGCGTCGATCGCCGAGTAATAGCGCTGCACCACGGCGGCGGCCGCTTCCGGGCTCTTGGGCGCAGGCCCGCAGCCCGCCATCGGCGCGCCCTTGCCGTCGAACAGCGCGCAACTGCGTGCGATCTCGTCCTCGATCTGGGCGCAGCTGTTGGCCGCGTTGCACGGTGGATGGGTCGCCGGCGACACCTGCACGCAGGTCGCCACGCGCTTGGCCGCGGCGGCGGCGCCGAGTTCGGCGGCGCAGGACAGCGGCTCGGCCGGTTTCGCGTCCGCTGCCGTATCGGCCGCCGGCGTCGAAGCTGCCGCGGCCGCCTGGCTCGGTGCCGCAGGCGCGGTGTCGGCGTTCAGCGCAATGCCGCGCCCGGCGTTGGCGGAACCATCGCGATCTGGCGCCGCGCCGCATCCGCAAAGCGCGAACACAGGCACGAGCCACCAGCCACACATCGTCATTCGCATAAGTTTCTCCGGTCAGGGTGGCGGCAGCCGCAACGGCAGACGTGGTACGCGACCAGCCGGTGTGCGCCACTGCGACGCCTCACTGGAGCGTATCCGGCAGCCGATGTACGCCCGCTTGCCCGGTCGAGACGGACCGGACGCCCGCCATTGAAGCGCTGCGCTCCGGCCCGCGCGGGTCAGCACGCGGTCGCGCCGCGGCGGCCTTGCCCGGCCTCAGTCGGCCAGGCCGCGCAGCAGGTCGTTGACGCTGGTCTTGCTGCGGGTCTTGGCGTCGACCTGCTTGACGATCACCGCGCAGTACAGCGAGTGCGAGCCGTCCTTGGACGGCAGCTGGCCGGACACCACCACGCTGTACGGCGGCACATAGCCGTAGGACACCTCGCCGGTGGCGCGGTTGTAGATGCGCGTGCTCTGGCCGATGAACACGCCCATGCCGATCACGCTGTGGTGGCCGACCACCACGCCTTCCACCACTTCCGAGCGCGCGCCGATGAAGCAGTGGTCCTCGATGATGGTCGGGCTGGCCTGCAGCGGCTCGAGCACGCCGCCGATGCCGGCGCCGCCGGACAGGTGGCAGTGCTTGCCGATCTGCGCGCACGAACCGACCGTGGCCCAGGTGTCGACCATCGTGCCCTCGCCCACGTGCGCGCCGATGTTGGTGAAGCTGGGCATCAGCACCACGTCCTTGCCGAAGTAGCTGCCGCGGCGCGCGATCGCGCCCGGCACCACGCGCACGCCGGCCTTGCGGAACTCGGCCTCGTGGTAGCCGGCGAAGCGCGACTCGACCTTGTCCCAGAACGGCGCCGGCTGCGCTTCGACCACGGCCATCTCGTTGACCCGGAAGTACAGCAGCACGGCCTTCTTCAGCCACTCGTTGACCTTCCAGCCGCCGTGGCTATCGGGCTCGGCGACGCGGAACTCGCCCGCTTCCAGGCCGTCGATGACGCGGTTGACCACCGGCCGGGTCGAGCCTTCGATCTCGTCCAGGGTCAGTGCGGCGCGGCGCTCGAAGGCGCTGTCGATGGTGAACTTCAGCTCGTCGGCGTTGGGGCCGGCGACCGGCTTGGCGCGTGCCGGCCTGGCCGGCGACTTCGGCGCGGCCACGGGCTTGGTGACGGCGCTGGTGGCGACGGCCTTCTTGGCCACGGCCTTCTTCGCGGTGGTCTTGCCGGCGGCGGCATTCTTGGCAGCAGGCTTCTTGGCGGCGGCAGGCTTCTTGGTGGCCATTAGCGGGATTCTCCAGGCGGGGTATCGGGGTCCAGGCAGGCCTGCAGTGCGGCATGCAGCGCCTGGCGGGAAGCGTCGGGCAACGGCTGGTTGTGCTCGTCGGTGATCTGGAACAGGTCCTCGGCGCGTTCGCCGAAGGTGGCGATGCGCGCGTCGTGCACGCGCAGTTGCTGGCGGCGCAGCACCTGCGCCACGTTCGACAGCAGCCCGGGGCGGTCCGGCGCGACCAGGCTCAGGCGGGTGCGGCGGCCGTCCACGCTTTCGCGGAATTCGATGCGCGGCGCGAAACGGAAATGCCGCAGCTGCCGCGGCACCACCCGCCGCGCCGGGCGCAAGCGGGTCAGGTCGCCGGCCAGCGCTTCGCGCAGCGCGGCTTCCAGCTGCGCGGGATCGCCGCTGGCGAAGGCGTCGGCCGGCATCACCTCGAAGGTATCGAAGATCGCCTGGTGCGGCGCGTCGAGTACGCGCGCGCGGTGGATGCCGTAGCCGCGCCGGTCCAGGGTCATCACGATCGCGGCGAACAGGCCGTCGCGGTCGGGCGAGTACACGAACACTTCCAGCGCGTCGTCGTCGGGCGTGACCGGGCGCACCTTGACCAGGGTGCCGCCCAGTTCCACTTCCATCAGCGAACTAGCCTGCCAGGCCAGTTGCTCGGGACGGAAGCGCAGGAAGCTCTCGTCCGGCATGCCGGCGAACTGGCGGTCGATGACCGCGTCATCGTGGCCCTGGATGTGCATCAGCGCGCGGGTCGCCTCGCGCGCTTCCTGCACCCGCTCGGCGACCGGCAGCGGATGCTCCAGGCCCTCGCGCAGCGCGCGCCGGGCGGCGAAGTACAGGTCGGCCAGCAACCGGTCCTTCCACGCGTTCCACAGCTTGGGACTGGTGCCGGCGATGTCGGCGCAGGTCAGCAGGTACAGGTAGTCCAGGCGCTCACGGTCGCCGACCAGCGTGGCGAAGCGGTGGATCACCTCCGCATCGGAGATGTCCTGTTTCTGCGCGGTCACCGACATGCGCAAATGCTGCTCGACCAGCCACGCGACCAGCTCGGTATCGGCCGCGCTGAGCCCGTGGCCGGCGCAGAACGCGCGCGCGTCGACCGCGCCGAGTTCGGAATGGTCGCCGCCGCGGCCCTTGGCGATGTCGTGGAACAGCCCGGCCAGCAGCAGCAGTTCCGGCTTGCGCAGCCGCGGCCACACCTCGTGCGCGATCGAGAAGCGGTCGTCGGCGCGGGCGCTGGCGAACACCGCGATGTTCTTCAGCACCATCAGCGTGTGCTGGTCCACCGTGTACACGTGGAACAGGTCGAACTGCATGCGTCCGGACACCTGCGCGAACGCCGGGATCCACTGCCCGAGCACGCCCAGCCGCGCCATCCGGGTCAACGTCTGCACCGCGCGCGGACCGCGCAGCAGGGCCAGGAACCGCTCGCGCGCCGGCGCGCTGGCGCTGGCGTAGGCCGGCAGCTGCGGCAGCGCCTCGGCCAGCGCGCGCGCGGTCAGCGAATGCAGTCCGCGCACCTCGCCATGCGCGGCCCAGGTCGCGAACAGCGCGAACACCTGCACCGGATCGTCCTGCGGCCAGGTTTCGGCATCGGCGGCCAGGTAGCCGCGGCGCAGCGAGAAGCCGCCGCCCAGCGGCTGCGGCTGCGCCTCGCCGTCGAACTGCTCCTCGAAGCGCTGCAGCAGCCGGTCGCTGAGCCGGCGCACGATCGCGGCGCTGCGGTAGAAGCGCTGCATCATCTTCTCCACGCCCAGGCTCTCGGCGTCGTCGGAGAAGCCCAGCCGCTGCGCCAGCGTCTTCTGGTAGTCGAAGCGCAGGCGCTCCTCCGGGCGGTTGGCGACCAGGTGCAGGCCGTAGCGCAGCCGCGCCAGTTCGCGGCGCTCGCGGCGCAACGCCGCGGCCTCGTCGCCGCCGACGTGGCCGAGCCCGATCAGCGCCTCCAGGTCGCGCACGCCGAACGCGCGCAGCGCCATCCAGCCCAGCGTGTGCAGGTCGCGCAGGCCGCCCGGGCCGTCCTTGATGTCCGGCTCCAGGTTGTCGGCGGTGTCGCCGAAGCGCTGGTGGCGGGTCTGCAGTTCCTCGCGCTTGGCCAGGAAGAACGCGCGCGGCGTCCACACCTGTTGCGGCGCGATCGCCGCCGCCAGCGACGCCCGCGCGGCGGCATCGGCCAACAGCGGGCGCGCCTCGATCAGCGCGGTCAGCACGGTCTGGTCGGCGCAGGCGGTGGTGCATTGCGTGGCCGAACGCACCGCGTGGCTGACCGGCACGCCGGCATGCCACAGCAGCGCGAACAGCCGCGCCAGCGCCTGCTCGTGCGCGCGCTGGCGCTCGGGTTCGCCGAGCACCAGCAGGTCGATATCCGAACGCGGGAACAGTTCGCCGCGGCCGTAGCCGCCGACCGCGTACAGCGCCAGCCCGGCGTCGCGCGGCAGGCAGCGGCTCCAGGCATGCTTGATCAGCTGGTCCAGCGCGCGCGCGCGCAATGCCAGCAGGCGGTCGATGTCGTCGCCCTGGTCGAACCGCTTGTTCAGCCGCGCATCGGCCTGGGCCAGCACTTGCCGCGCCGCCGCGGCCCAGTCGGCATCGTCGGCGGCCGCATCGGGCATGCCGGCATCGGTCCCGGCCGGCAGCAGGCTCACGGCTCGCCGAGGCCGCCGGGCGACAGGGTCAGCACTTCCACGCCGTCCTCGGTGACCGCGATCATGTGCTCCCACTGCGCCGACAGCTTGCGGTCCTTGGTCACCACGGTCCAGCCGTCGGGCAGCACACGGGTGTAGCGCGAGCCTTCGTTGATCATCGGCTCGATGGTGAAGGTCATGCCCGGCTTGAGCACCAGGCCTTCGCCGGGACGGCCGTAGTGCAGCACCTGCGGCTCGTCGTGGTAGACCTTGCCGATGCCGTGGCCGCAGTACTCGCGCACCACGCTGAAGCGCTCGCCCTCGGCGTACTGCTGGATGGCGTTGCCGACGTCGCCGAGCGTGGCGCCCGGGCGCACCGCGCGGATACCGCGCCACATCGCCTCGTAGGTCGCCTCGACCAGGCGCCGCGCCATCACCGACGGCGTGCCGACGTAGTACATGCGGCTGGTGTCGCCGTGCCAGCCGTCCTTGATCACGGTGACGTCGATGTTGACGATGTCGCCGTCCTTGAGGACCTTGCTGTCGCTGGGGATGCCGTGGCAGATCACGTTGTTCACCGAGCTGCACACGGTCTTCGGGTAGCCGCGGTAGCCGACGTTGGCCGGCACCGCCTGCTGCACGTTGACGATGTGGTCGTGGCAGATGCGGTCCAGCTCGGCGGTGGTCACCCCGGGCTTCACGTGCGGCCCGATCATGTCCAGCACCTCGGCGGCCAGGCGGCCGGCGATGCGCATCTTCTCGATGTCCTGGGGGGTTTTCAGATTGACGGTCATACCCGCTATTATCGCTCATCCGAGGGCTTTCCTGAACGCGCCGATGCGGCCGGCGGCAGTTTTTGTCGCCCGGGCGCGGCCGTCGGCACATCGACCGCTGACGGGCCGGACCGGGCCCCGGCTGGCACCGCCCTGCGGGATGGGGCGACCCCGCGGGCGACCGGCGCCCCAGACCCGCCACCCAGGCGCATTTGCGCCGCCGGCCGCGGCCGGCTATAGTTCCGCTGCTTCGTTGCGCCCGCCCGGGCCGACGCACCGTCCACGCCGGACGCACCGGCGAATACACACCTGCTGCCATCGCCCGTGCCGGGGTGCTCCGCAAGGAGTTCGGTCACGTAAGGCTGCAGGGAGGCCCAACCCCGGAACCATCGTGCAAGCCCGCCAGGGCCTGCATGTCCATGCGCGGACTCACCTACCATCGCCCGCGCACGGCCGGTTCCCCATCAGGAGTCACTGCAATGCCCCAAGTCACCATGCGTCAGATGCTGGAAGCCGGCGTCCACTTCGGCCACCAGACCCGCTACTGGAACCCGAAGATGGCGCCGTACATCTTCGGCGCGCGCGGCAAGATCCACATCATCAACCTCGAGAAGACGGTTCCGCTGTTCAACGACGCGATGAACTTCATCTCCAGCGTCGCGCAGAAACGCGGCACCATCCTGTTCCTGGGCACCAAGCGCAGCGCCCGCGACTCGGTGAAGGAAGAAGCCGAGCGTTGCGGCCAGCCGTTCATGACCCAGCGCTGGCTGGGCGGCACGCTGACCAACTTCCGCACCGTCAAGCAGTCGGTGGCGCGCCTGAAGGAGCTGGAAGCGGCCGAAACCGACGGCACCTTCGACAAGCTGGTCAAGCACGAAGTGCTGACCCTGCGCCGCGAGCGCGAAAAGCTGCTGGCCTCGCTGGGCGGCATCAAGGAAATGAACCGCCTGCCGGACGCGCTGTTCGTCATCGACATCGGCCATGAAGACATCGCCATCAAGGAAGCCAAGAAGCTCGGCATCCCGGTGATCGCGGTGGTCGACACCAACTACAACCCGGAACTGGTCGACTACGCCATCCCGGGCAACGACGACGCCATCCGTGCCGTGCAGCTGTACGCGCGCGCCGCCGCCGACGCTGTGCTGGAAGGCAAGGCCGCCGCGCCGAACGCCGCCAGCGTGCGCGAGGAAGAGTTCAGCAGCGAAGCCGGCGACGACAAGGGCCGCGGCCCGCGCAAGAACGGCAAGAAGGCCGAAGAAGCCGCTCCCGCCGCCGAGTAATCGGCGCGCCATGCGATTGCGCGAACATGCGCAGTCGCCACCCGGCGCGCGCTGCGCGCCCGGGTCCGCGGGCGCCGCAAGCGCCCGTTTCCCAGAATTCCCGGCCGGCGGCACGCCGGCCCTTTCCCACCTTTTGTGAGGTCACCCCGTGGAAATCACTGCTTCCCTGGTCAAGGAACTGCGCGAGCGCACCGGCGCCGGCATGATGGAATGCAAGAAGGCGCTCACCGAGAACGCCGGCCATATCGACAACGCCGCCGAGTGGCTGCGCAAGTCGGGCCTGGCCAAGGCCGACAAGAAGGCCGACCGCGTCGCCGCCGAAGGCCGCATCGCGATGGCCCAGGACGGCGGCAAGGCCGTGCTGGTCGAGATCAACTCCGAGACCGACTTCGTCGCCAAGGACAACAACTTCCTGGCCTTCACCGAAGCCGTGGCCCAGGCCGCGCTGAGCTCCGGCGCCGCCGACGCCGAGGCGCTGAAGAGCGCCAAGCTGCCCGGCGGCGAGACCGTCGAGGAAGCCCGCGCCGCGGTCATCGCCAAGGTCGGCGAGAATGTGCAGGTGCGCCGCCTGGTGCGCATCGACAGCGCCAACAACGTCGCCGCCTACGTGCACGGCGGCCGCATCGGCGTGCTGGTCGAGGTCAAGGGCGGCGACGCCGAGCTGGCCCGCGGCATCGCCATGCACGTCGCCGCGATGAACCCGCCGCACGTGAAGGCGTCCGACGTCCCGGCCGACTTCGTCGCCAAGGAAAAGGAAATCGAGCTGGCCAAGATGTCGGAAAAGGACAAGGCCAAGCCGGCCGACATCCTGGAGAAGATCATCAGCGGCAAGATCGCCAAGATCGTCAACGAGGTCACCCTGTACGGCCAGCCGTACGTGCTGAACACCGACCAGAGCGTGGAGCAGGCGGTCAAGGCCGCCGGCGCCGACGTGATCGGTTTCCAGCGCCTGGCCGTGGGCGAAGGCATCGAGAAGGTGGTGGAAGACTACGCCGCCGAAGTGATGAAGCAGGCCGGCCTGGCCTGAGTCCGCCGTCCCGGGACAAAAAAAAGCCGCGCTTGGTCGCGGCTTTTTTTTTGCCGGTGGTACGCTCTGCGTGCCGGGGCATATCGCTGCCCCGATCACACTTTACGCGGAACCGCATGCGCCCTGAACTCGAAGCCATCCTGGCTCACTCCCGCAACCTGCCCTCGCCGCCCGGGATTGCGCTGCGCATCATCGACCTGGCCCAGGATCCGGAGGTCGATCTCGCCACCACCGCCGAAACCATCGCGATGGACATGGCGCTGAGCGCGCGCATGCTGCGCATCGCCAACTCGCCGCTGTACGCCAGCCGGCGCCGCATCGACAACCTCGGCCAGGCGCTGACCATGCTCGGGCTCAATGCCGCGCTGAGCCTGGCACTGGGCTTTTCGATGGTGCAGAGCCTGCGCGACGGCACCGCATCCAACGACCTGCAGGAACGGATCTGGAAGCGCAGCGTGCTTTCGGCACTGGCCAGCCGCCTGCTCGGCCAGGCCATGGGCCTGCGCAAGCAGGAGGAGCTGATGCTGGCCGGACTGCTGCAGGACATGGGTGCGCTGGCCCTGCTGCACGTCTGCCACAACGAATACGCGCCGCTGCTGCGCGAGGCCGGCAACGGCGACAGCGAGGCCCTGGCCGCGTTGGAACGCGAGCAGTTGGGCTGCGACCACGCCGAAGTCGGCGCCTGGCTGGCGCGCAAGTGGAAGCTGCCCGACTACCTGCAGCGCAGCATCGGCCTCGGCAACGGCACCGAGCCGGCGCCGGACACGTTCGGCCGGTGCGTGCTGCTGTCCGGCAGCATCGCCGACATCTGGCTGGCCGCCGACACCGACGCCGCGCGCAGCCTGGCGATGGAGCGGGTCTATCGCGACCTGCAGCTGGACAGCCGGCGCTTCGACGAGGTGATCGCCGGCATGGCCGCGGCGCTGCCGGAAATCGGCCCGATCTTCGATGTGCGCATCGTGCAGCCGGAGCGGATCGACGCGATCATCAGCCATGCCCGCGAACTGATGGTGTTGCGCAACCTGCGCGAGATCCAGGAAGCCACCCAGGCGCGGCACCAGGCCGACGAATCAGAACACCGCGCGCGGCGCCTGGCCGAACAGGCCAGTCGCGACGCGCTGACCGGGGTCTACAACCGGCACCAGTTGGAGGTCCTGCTGGCCCAGCAGTTCGATCTGGCCTCGCGCCACGACTGGCCGCTGTCGGTCGCCTTCATCGACCTGGACGACTTCAAGAAGATCAACGACGCCCACGGCCACCTGATCGGCGACCAGGTGCTGCGCGCGTTCGCGCAGGCCCTGCAGCCGCTGCTGCGCAGCAGCGACACCGTGGCCCGCTTCGGCGGCGAGGAATTCCTGGTGCTGTTGCCCAACACCAGCGAAGAAGCCGCATTGAACGTGATCCGGCGCATCCTCATCGAGATCGTGCAGCGGCCGATGGCCGAGGTGAAGAGCGGACCGCTGCACATCAGCTTCTCCGCCGGCATCGCCACCCAGGGCGGACGCGAGCGCTTCGGCACCGCGCAGGACCTGCTGCAGGCCGCCGACGACATGCTGTACAGCTCCAAGCACGGCGGCCGCAACCGCGTCACTGCGCGCTCGTTCCGCGACACTCTGGCCTGAAACCCGCGCCCGCGGCAGATTCCGCGGCGCGCTTGGGCTAGAATCACGTGGTTTGCCCGTCCCCCCAACGAGGTCACCATGTCCCAGCTCGCCTATCGCCGCATCCTGTTGAAACTTTCCGGCGAAGCGCTGATGGGGGACGGGGATTACGGCATCGACCCCAAGGTCATCAACCGCCTCGCGCATGAAGTGATCGAGGCGCAGCAGGCCGGCGCCGAAGTGGCCCTGGTGATCGGCGGCGGCAACATCTTCCGCGGCGCCGGCCTGGCCGCCGGCGGCATGGACCGGGTCACCGGCGACCACATGGGCATGCTGGCCACCGTCATCAACGCGCTGGCGATGCAGGACGCGCTGGAAAAGCTCGGCGCCAAGGTGCGGGTGATGAGCGCGATCAAGATCAACGACGTGTGCGAGGACTTCATCCGCCGCCGCGCGATCCGCCACCTGGAGAAGGGCCGCATCGCGATCTTCGCCGCCGGCACCGGCAATCCGTTCTTCACCACCGACTCCGGCGCGGCGCTGCGCGCGATCGAGATCGGCGCCGACCTGCTGCTGAAGGCGACCAAGGTCGACGGTGTGTACGACAAGGACCCGAAGAAGCACGCCGACGCGGTGCGCTTCGACAGCCTGACCTACGACGAAGTGATCGCCCGCAACCTGGAAGTGATGGACACCGCCGCGTTCGCCCTGGCCCGCGACAGCGACCTGCCGCTGCGCATCTTCAACATGGGCCAGCCCGGCGAACTGCTGAAGATCCTGCACGGCGCGGAGATCGGGACGTTGGTGAAGGGCCGCAGCTGATAACGGCCGGGATTGGGGATTCGGGATTCGCAAACGCGACAGCCGCTAGCATGAGTCGTTGCGAGGCGCGTGCGGCAGACAACCTGCTGCAGTGCGCAACGCTTTTGCGATTCCCCAATCCCCAATCCCGGCACCTCGCTGTTCCCGGCTATAATCGTCCGATTCAGATTCAGCACGGACACCGGCGATGCTCAACGAAATCAAGCAAGACGCACAGACCCGCATGGCCAAGAGCATCGATGCGTTGCGCCATACGCTCATCAAGGTGCGTACCGGCCGCGCGTCGACCGCCCTGGTCGAGCACCTGAAGGTCAACTATTACGGGTCGGAAATGCCGCTGAGCCAGGTCGCCAGCGTCGCCGTGGCCGATGCCCGTTCGCTGACCATCAGCCCGTGGGAAAAGCAGATGGTCAGCGCGGTGGAGAAGGCGATCCTGGCCTCGGACCTGGGCCTGACCCCGAACACCGCCGGCACCACCATCCGCCTCAACCTGCCGGCGCTGACCGAAGAGCGCCGCCGCGAGCTGTCCAAGGTCGTGCACAGCGAAGGCGAGGACAGCAAGGTCGCGATCCGCAACATCCGCCGCGACGCCAACCAGCAGATCAAGGATCTGCTGAAGGACAAGAAGGTCACCGAGGACGAGGCGCGCGCCGCCGAGGACGACATCCAGAAGCTGACCGACAAGGCGATCAAGGACGTCGACGACGTGGTCAAGGGCAAGGAACAGGAACTGATGGCGGTCTGAGCCTGCGCCTCGCGGCCATGCCTTCCGACCCCCACGCTATGTCCCTGCCCCGCCACATCGCCATCATCATGGATGGCAACGGCCGCTGGGCGCAGCGCCGCCGGCGGCCGCGCGTGATCGGCCACCGCGCCGGCGCGCGCGCGGTCAACCGCACCATCGACTTCTGCCTGGAGCGCGGCATCCCCGCGCTGACCCTGTTCGCGTTCTCCAGCGAGAACTGGGGCCGTCCGCAGGAAGAAGTCGACGCGCTGATGAAGCTGTTCCTGCACGCGCTGGACCGCGAGGTCGAGGAACTGCAGCGGCGCGGCGTGCGCGTGCGCTTCATCGGCGACCGCTCGCGCTTCGCCCCGTCGCTGCGCGAGCGCATGGCCCAGGCCGAAGCCCGCACCGGCAACAACCAGGCCCTGCACCTGTCGATCGCGGCCAGCTACGGCGGCCGCCAGGACATCGCCCAGGCCGCGCGCGCGCTGGCCGAGGACGTGGCGGCCGGGCGCCTGCGTCCCGAGCAGATCGACGAGGACCTGCTGTCGGCGCGCATGGCGCTGTCCGACCTGCCGCCGCCGGACCTGTTCATCCGCACCGGCGGCGACGTGCGCATCAGCAATTTCCTGCTGTGGCAGCTGGCCTACACCGAACTGTGGTTCACCGAGACCCTGTGGCCCGAGTTCGGCGCCGAGGTGCTGCAACAAGCCCTGGACGACTACGCCAGCCGCGAGCGGCGTTTCGGCCTGACCAGCGCGCAAGTCGCCCCGGCGACGGAGAACACACCCGCATGACCCGTACCCGCGTCATCGCCGCGCTGATCATGGCCCCGCTGGCCATCTGCGCCATCCTGCTGCTGCCGACCCAATGGCTGGCGGCGCTGGCCGCACTGATCTTCCTGGTCGGCCTGTGGGAATGGCTGAAGTTGGCCGAGGTCGACGACACCCTGCCGCGCACCATCCTGCTGGTGCTGAACCTGCTGCTGATGGTGCTGCTGGTGTGGGCCTCGGCCGGCTCGCTGGTGCTGTTCCAGCTGACCACCCTGGTCGGCGTCGGCTGGTGGTGCGTGGCGCTGCTGTGGCTGCGCTTCTTCCAGTTCGGCTCCGACCACGCCACCTACGCGCGGGTGTTCAAGCTGGCCGCCGGCACCCTGGCGATCGTCCCGGCCTGGTCGGCGCTGGGCCTGATCCACGCCAGCGAGCCGAACGGGCACCGCTGGCTGCTGACCGCGCTGGTCACGGTCTGGGCCGCCGATTCCGGCGCCTATTTCGCCGGGCGCCAGTTCGGCAAGCACAAGCTGGCGCCGCGGATCAGCCCCAACAAGACCGTCGAGGGCCTGGTCGGCGGGCTGCTGGCCGGCCTGGTCTGCGCCGCCGGCTTCGGCTGGCTGGCCGGGGTCACCCTGCCGCAGCTGCCCGGCCTGCTGATCGTGGCCGCGGTCAGCGTGCTGGCCTCAGTGGTCGGCGACCTGTTCGAAAGCCTGCTCAAGCGCCACGTCGGCGCCAAGGACTCGGGCAACGTGATCCCCGGCCACGGCGGCGTGCTCGACCGCGTCGACGGCGTGCTGGCGGCGCTGCCGATCTTCGCGCTGGGCAAGGAAATCTTCGGATTCTGAACATGGCCGATGCCGTCCGCTCCATCGCCGTGCTCGGCGCCACCGGTTCGATCGGCGCCTCCGCGCTGGACGTGATCGCGCGCCACCCGCAGCGGCTGCGCGCCAGCGTGCTGGCCGCCGGCTGCAACGTCGCTGCACTGCTGGCGCTGTGCGCCGTGCACCGGCCGGCGCACGCGGTGATCGCCGACCCGGCGCTGTACCCGGCGCTGCGCGACGGCCTGCGCGATGCCGGGCTGCGCACCGAAGCGCATGCCGGCGCCGCCGCGCTGGAGCAGCTGGTGGCCAGCGACGCCTGCGACAGCGTGGTCGCCGCCATCGTCGGCGCCGCCGGCCTGGCCTCGACCCTGGCCGCGGCCCGCGCCGGCAAGCGCCTGCTGCTGGCCAACAAGGAATCGCTGGTGCTGGCCGGCGAGCTGGTCACCGCCGCGGCCGCCGCGGCCGGCGCCGAGATCATCCCGATCGACAGCGAGCACAGCGCGATCTTCCAGTGCCTGCGCTCGCGCCAGGCCGGCGCCGAGGTGCGGCGGGTGCTGCTGACCGCCTCCGGCGGCCCGTTCCGCGGCTGGGACCGCGCGCGCCTGCAGTCGGTGACCCCGGCGCAGGCGGTGGCGCACCCGAAGTGGTCGATGGGCCCGAAGATCTCGGTCGACTCGGCCACCTTGATGAACAAGGGCCTGGAAGTGATCGAGGCGCACCACCTGTTCGCGCTGCCGCCTTCGCGCATCGAGGTGCTGGTGCACCCGCAGAGCCTGGTGCACTCGCTGGTGGAGTTCATCGACGGTTCCACCTTGGCGCAGATGGGTTTGCCGGACATGCGCACCACCCTGGCGGTGGGCCTGGGCTGGCCGCAGCGGATCGAGTCCGGAGTCGCCGGGCTGGACCTGCTGGCCCACGGCCGCCTGGATTTCGAGCCGGCGGACCTGGACGCGTTCCCGTGCCTGGGCCTGGCCTGGCGCGCGATGCAGGCCGGCGGCAGCGCCCCGGCGATCCTGAACGCGGCCAACGAAGTGGCTGTTTCAGCCTTTCTTCAGGGCCGTATCGGTTTCCTATCGATTCCTGCGCTGGTCGAGAACGCCCTGACCGTGCTGCCTGCAGGCGCGGCCGACTCCCTGGACGCGCTGCTCGCGGCGGACGCGCAATCGCGCAAGATCACCGAACTCGCCATTGCCCGCCAGCCTGCCCATGTCTGACACGCACGCCCCTATGAGCCACGCGCATGGGTGATTTCATCGGGTCCGTCTGGTGGATGATCGTCAGCCTGGGCGTGCTGGTGACCTTCCACGAGTTCGGCCATTTCTGGGTCGCCCGCCGCTGCGGGGTCAAGGTGCTGCGCTTCTCGGTGGGCTTCGGCAAGCCGCTGTGGTCGCGCTACGACCGCCACGGCACCGAGTTCGCGATCGCCGCGATCCCGCTGGGCGGCTACGTGAAGATGCTCGACGAGCGCGAGGGCGACGTGGCCCCGGCCGAGCGCGGCCAGGCCTTCAACAACAAGAGCGTGTGGCAGCGCATCGCCATCGTCGCCGCCGGCCCGATCGCCAACCTGGTGCTGTGCGTGGCGCTGCTGTGGGCGATGTTCGTGATCGGCAAGCAGGACTACGCCGCGGTCGTCGGCCGCGCCGACGGCCTGGCGCTGCAGGCCGGGCTGCAGCCGGGCGAGCGTATCGTGCGCATCGGCACGCGCGAGGTGTCCAGCTGGAGCGACGCCAGCATGCAGCTGACCGTGGCGGCGATGGACCGCGCCGACGTGCGCATCCAGACCGAGGACACGCAGGGCGGGGCCAGCCGCGTGCATACCCTGCGCCTGTCGCAGCTGCCCGCCGGCTTCGACGAGCAGCAGGTGCCGCGCCTGGCCGGCCTCACCTGGCACTTCACCCTGCAGCCGGCGGTCATCTCCGAGGTGACCCCAGGATCGGCGGCCGATGGCGTGCTGCGCCTCGGCGACCGCGTGCTGGCGGTGGATGGCGCGCCGGTCACCAACGCCGACCAGGTCGGGCCACAGGTCCAGGCGCTGGCCAGGAACGGCGGCAGCGGCCTGGTCGAGGTCGAGCGCGCCGGCGAGCGCCTGGCGCTGGACGTGCGCCTGACCCCCAGCAAGGATCCGCGGGTGAAGGGCCTGACGCTGGGCGTGGGTTTCGGAGGCAAGGACCGCCCGGCACCGGCGTTCGACGCCAAGCTGCAGTACGGCCCGCTGGCGGCAATCCCGGCCGCGTTCCGCGAAACCGGCAAGCTGGCCGGGGACACGCTGGGGGTCATCCGGCGCATGCTGACCGGCCAGGCCTCGCTCAAGAACGTGTCCGGGCCGATCACCATCGCCAAGGTCGCCAACGTGTCGGCCAAGCAGGGGCCGGACTGGTTCCTGTATTTCCTGGCGCTGCTGTCGCTGAGCCTGGCGATCATGAACCTGCTGCCGATCCCGATCTTGGACGGCGGGCACTTGCTGTATTACCTTATTGAGTTGGTCAAGGGCAGCCCGCTGAGCGAGCGTGCCATGGCGGCGGGGCAGGTCGTCGGTCTGACGATGCTGGCCGGGCTGATGGGGTTGGCGTTCTACAACGACATCTTCGGCCAGGCTTTGCGATGAACCCGATGCTGATCCACCCGACCCCGCTGTCGTCGTCTTACGCCGGCGCCCATGCAACAACGATATCGACCTCTACCCGGACGTGACATGACGAGATTTCCCACTCGCCGCCTGCTAGCCCTCGCCCTCGCCGCCAGCCTCAGCCTGCCGGCGCTGGCCCAGGCGACGGAGCCCTTCACCGCCAGCGACATCCGCGTCGACGGGCTGCAACGCATCTCCTCCGGCACCGTCTTCACCTACCTGCCGGTGGAACGCGGCGACACGGTCGACGACGCCAAGGTCGGCGAGGCGATCCGCGCGCTGTACCGCACCGGGTTCTTCGAGGACGTGCAGGTCGATCGCCAGGGCAACATCCTGGTGGTCACGGTCAAGGAACGCCCGGCGATCAACAAGCTGACCGTCACCGGCAACAAGGACATCAAGAGCGAAGAACTGCTCAAGGGCCTGTCCGACATCGGCCTGACCGAGGGCGGCACCTTCGACCGGCTGAGCCTGGACCGGGTGACCCAGGAGCTGACCCGCCAGTACAACAACCGCGGCAAGTACAACGTCGAGATCACTCCGACGGTGAGCCCGCTGGACCGCAACCGGGTCGACGTGGCGATCGCGATCAAGGAAGGCAAGGCCGCCAAGATCCAGCACGTCAACATCGTCGGCACCGAGAAGTTCGCCACCGAGGACATCCTGGAGAGCTGGGAGTCGCGCGAGCACAACTGGCTGTCGTGGTACCGCCGCGACGACCAGTACTCCAAGGAAAAGCTGTCCGGCGACCTGGAGAAGCTCAACTCCTGGTACCTGGACCGCGGCTACGTCGATTTCAGCGTCGATTCCACCCAGGTCTCGATCAGCCCCGACAAGCGCAACATGTACCTGACCGCCGGCATCACCGAGGGCGAGCAGTACAAGATCTCCGACATCAAGGTCACCGGCGACACCGTGCTGCCGCAGGAAGAGGTCGAGAAGCTGGTCATCCCCAAGCCGGGCGACACTTTCTCTCGCGCGCTGCTGGAGTTCAGCTCCGACGCGATCACCAACACGCTCAGCAACATCGGCTACGCCTTCGCCAAGGTCAATCCGATCCCGACCACCGACCGCGAGAAGCGCACCGTCGCGATCAACCTGCAGGTGGTGCCGGGCCCGCGCGTGGCGGTCCGCCGCATCGTGTTCAAGGGCAACACCCGCACCTCCGACGAAGTGCTGCGCCGCGAGATGCGCCAGTTCGAGAACAGCTGGTACTCGCAGGCCGCGATCGACCGCTCCAAGATCCGCCTGCAGCGGCTGGGCTACTTCGAGTCGGTGGACGTGGAAACGCCGCCGGTGCCGGGCAGCAACGACAAGGTCGACGTGGTCTACAGCGTCAAGGAAACCACCTCCGGCAGCTTCACCTTCGGCCTGGGCTATTCGCAGACCTATGGCGTGACCACCTCGATCCAGCTGTCGCAGAACAACTTCCTCGGCGGCGGCAACCGCGTCTCGGTGGACGCTTCGCGCAGCAGCTATCAGGAGCGCTACGCGTTCTCCTACACCAACCCGTTCTTCACCGACGACGGCGTGTCGCTGGGCTACAACATCTCCTACCGCAAGCTGGACTACTCCGACTTCGGCACCGCCCAGTACAACAGCAAGAACGGCGCGGCGCAGATGATCTTCGGCGTGCCGATCACCGAGAACGACACGGTCTCGCTGATGTTCGGCATCGACAGCAACCAGATCACCACCTACCCCAGCTACACGCCGAACGCGATCATCAACTACATCGACGCGATCGGGCAGAAGACCTTCCATGCCTGGCGCAGCGAACTGGGCTGGGCGCGCGACACCCGCAACGACTACTTCATGCCGACCCGCGGCCTGTACCAGCGCGTCGGCCTGGAAGCCACCCTGCCCGGCTCCACCGTCGAGTACTGGAAGCTGAACTACCAGGTCTCCAAGTACTGGACGATCATTCCCTCGCTGGTGCTCAACACCCGCGCCGAGTTCGGCTACGGCGACAGCTACGGCAGCGACGTCTCGCGCGACATCTGCGGCGTGGTCCAGAACAACACCTACACCGCGGCCGAGTGCAATGGCGGCAACCTGCTTCGTCGCGTGACCGCCTCGGGCCTGCCGTTCTACGAGAACTTCTACGCCGGCGGCACCAACTCCGTGCGCGGCTTCGAGGACAACACCCTCGGCCCGCGCTCGGAGGCCACCGCCTCCTACAGCCGCGGTCAGCCGCTGGGCGGCTCGTTCAAGACCGTGGGCTCGGCGGAAATGTATTTCCCGAAGCTGTTCGACAGCCCGTCGGCGCGCATCTCGGCGTTCATCGACGTCGGCAACGTGTTCAACGGCGTGGACAACTACAAGACCAACGAACTGCGCGCCTCCACCGGCGTGGCGCTGCTGTGGCGGGCGCCGGTCGGCCCGATCTCGATCAGCTACGCGTTCCCGTTGAAGAAGGAAGACAACGACGAGATCGAGCGCCTGCAGTTCACGTTTGGTGGGCAGTTCTGACGAACTGCCCACCCGCCGCCAGGGCTGTGCCCTGGCGGCCCCATGCTCCCGCTGCGCGGGAGCATGGGCCCCGGGGCTTGGTCTTCCAAATCCCCGCGCCTGTCGGCGCGCCCCCTTTACTAAAGGGGGCTTTTGCTCAGTTGGCTCATCGCGATCTGATCGTAATGCAGGTTTTTTCTGCTGGATGATCGCGGGATGACCCAGGCAAGGGCTTCTCAAGCTCGTTGATCGCGGCCGTAAGCATTGGCCGATCCTGGCCGGCGCTGCCCGCGGCACGGGCGCAGCATGACCGTGCCGATGGCACGCGGTAGAATCCCTGCGTGAATATTCCTTCCCATACCGCACACGAGATCGCCGAGCGCTTCGGCCTGCAGGTGCATGGCGACGGCAACGTGGCCGTGCATGGTGTCGCCACGCTGGCGCATGCCGGCCCCGGACAGCTCAGCTTCCTGGCAAATCCGCGCTACCGCGCGCAGTTGGCCGACAGCACCGCCGCGGTGGTGGTGCTGCGCGCCGACGATGCCGAAGCGGCGCCTGGCACCGCGCTGATCGCGCGCGATCCGTACGTCGCCTTCGCCAAGATCGCCGCGCTGTTCGACGTGGCGCCGGCGCGTCCGCCCGGCATCCATCCCAGCGCCAGCATCGACCCCAGCGCGCAGGTTTCCCCCAGTGCCCACATCGGCGCCTTCGTCAGCATCGGCGCGCGCAGCGTGATCGGCGACGGTTGCGTGATCGGCCCGGGCTGCGTGATCGGCGAGGACTGCCAGGTCGGCGCCGGCGGCGAACTGATCGCCCGCGTCACCCTGGTCACCCGCGTGCGCCTGGGACAACGCGTGCGCATCCACCCCGGCGCGGTGCTCGGCGCCGACGGTTTCGGCCTGGCGATGGACGCCGGCCACTGGATCAAGGTGCCGCAGCTCGGCGGCGTGGTGATCGGCGACGATTGCGAGATCGGCGCCAACGCCTGCGTCGACCGCGGCGCGCTGGAGGACACCACGCTCGAGGAAGACGTGCGCCTGGACAACCTGGTGCAGGTCGCGCACAACGTGCACATCGGCGCGCACAGCGCGATCGCCGGCTGCACCGGCATCGCCGGCAGCGCCAAGATCGGCCGCTACTGCATGCTCGGCGGTGCGGTCGGCGTGGTCGGCCACCTGGAAATCTGCGACAAGGTGGTGATCACCGGCAAGTCGGTGGTGCGCAACTCCATCCATGAGCCGGGCGAGTATTCCTCCGGCACCCCGTTGACCGACAACCGCACGTGGCGCAAGAACGCCGCGCGCTTCAAGCAGCTCGATGCCCTGGCCCGTCGCATCCTGTCTGTAAGCAAGGAGAAGCAATGAGCCACGAACAGACACTGCCGGACATCACCCAGATCAAGGCCTTGATCCCGCACCGCTATCCTTTCCTGCTGGTGGACAAGGTGGTGTCGCTCGACTTCGAGAACCGCAAGATCGTTGCGCACAAGAACGTCAGCGTCAACGAGCCGTTCTTCCAGGGCCACTTCCCGGGCCAGCCGATCATGCCCGGCGTGCTGATCATCGAGGCGCTGGCGCAGGCCGGCGGCGTGCTGACCCAGCTGGCGCTGGGCCGCGACGCGCAGTCCAAGCTGTTCTACATGGTCAAGGTCGACAACGCCCGCTTCAGCAGCCAGGTCGTGCCCGGCGACGTGCTGGAGCTGCACGTGCAAATCAAGCGCGTGATCCGCAACATGGCCGTGTACTACGGCGAAGCCAAGGTCGACGGCAAGGTCGTCGCCTGCGCCGAGGTGCTGTGCGCCGGCACCCGCGAATGAGCCTGGCAGGAGACCTGCAATGAGCGACAACGCCCCCCTCATCCATCCGTCCGCGGTGATCGACCCGTCGGCCAAGCTGGCGGCGGACGTGCGCGTCGGCGCCTTCAGCCTGATCGGCGCCGAGGTCGAGATCGGCGAAGGCAGCGTGATCGGCTCGCATTGCAGCATCGTCGGTCCGACCCGGATCGGCCGCAACAACCATCTGGTCGGGCACGTCGCGCTCGGCGGCGATCCGCAGGACAAGAAGTTCGCCGGCGAGCGCACCGAACTGGTGATCGGCGACCGCAACGTGATCCGCGAATTCGTCACCGTCAGCCGCGGCACCGGCAACGGCGGCGGCATCACCCGCGTCGGCAGCGACAACTGGTTTCTGGCCTACACCCACGTCGCCCATGACTGCGTGGTCGGCGACCATTGCGTGTTCTCCAACAACACCACCCTGGCCGGGCATGTCGAAGTCGGCGACCACGTGATCATCAGCGGCTTCGCCGGCGCGCACCAGTTCTGCCGCATCGGCGATCACGCCTTCCTCGGCATGGGCGCGCTGATCAACGGCGACGTGCCGCCGTTCACCATGGTCGGCGGCAACTCGCTGGGACGCCCGCGCGGCATCAACAGCGAAGGCCTCAAGCGCCGCGGCTTCGACACCGAGCGCCTGGCCGCGATCAAGCGCGCCTACCGTGCGCTGTACGTGGCCGGTCTGCCGCTGGCCGAAGCCAAGCAGCAACTGGCGGTACTGGCCGAAAGCAGCGAGGACGTGCGCGCGATGCTGGAATTCATCGAAGCCAGCGAGCGGCCGTTGTTGCGATGAATGCCGGGACCGGGGACCGGGGACCAGGGACCCGGGAACAGCGAGGAGTCGATGTACTGGGCGTTGCCGGTCCCCGGTCCCCGGTCCCCGGTCCCCGCTCCATCCGCATCGCCCTCGTCGCCGGCGAAGCCTCCGGCGACCAGCTCGGCGCAGGGCTGATCGAGGCGCTGCGCGCGCGCTATCCGGATGCGGAGTTCGCCGGGATCGGCGGCGATGCGATGCGCAACGCCGGTTGCCAGACCTGGTTCGATGCCAGCGAGCTAGCGGTGATGGGCCTGATGGAAGTGCTGCGGCATCTGCCGCGCCTGCTGAAACTGCGCCGTGCGCTGCGCGAGCGCCTGCTGGACTGGCGCCCGGACGTGTTCGTCGGCGTCGATGCGCCCGACTTCAACCTCGGCGTGGAGCGCTGGCTCAAGCAGCGCGGCATCCGCACCGTGCACTACGTGAGCCCGTCGGTCTGGGCCTGGCGCGAGAAGCGCGCGGCCAAGATCGGCGCCAGCGCCGACATGGTGCTGTGCCTGTTCCCGATGGAACCGCCGATCTACGCCAGGCACGGCGTGGATGCGCGCTTCGTCGGCCACCCGATGGCCGATGCGATCGCGCTGGAAGGCGACCGCGACGCGGCGCGCGCCGAACTCGGGCTGCCGGCCGCCGCGACCGTGTTGGCGGTGCTGCCGGGCAGCCGCCTGGGCGAGATCGGCCGGCTCGGCGATAGCTTCTTCGCCGCCGCCTGGCAGGTGCTGCAGCAGACGCCGGGCGCGCATGTGGTGGTGCCGGCGGCCAACGCCGCGTGCAAGGCGCTGATCGCCGAACAGCTGTCGCGTTCGGCCTTGCCGGTGGTGTATTCGCACCTGCTCGACAGCCAGGCGCGCACGGCGCTGCTGGCCGCCGACGTGGTGCTGCTGGCCTCCGGCACCGCGACGCTGGAGACCATGCTGGTGAAGCGGCCGATGGTGGTCGGCTACAAGGTCGCGCCGCTGACCTACCGCATCGTCAAAGCGCTGGGCCTGCTGAAGGTCGACCGCTACGCGCTGCCCAACATCCTCGCCGGCCGCGATCTGGCGCCGGAACTGATGCAAGACGACTGCACCGCGGACAAATTGTCGGCCGCGCTGCTGCACTGGCTGCGCGACCCGCAGGCGGTGGAGGCGCTGCAACCCGAATACCTGCGTTTGCATCAGTTGCTGCGCCAGGATGCGTCGGTGCGGGCTGCCGATGCGGTGGCGGAATTGCTTGAAGGCCGGGATTCGGGATTCGGGATTCGGGATTCGGAGGCGACGTCATGAAGCACTCCGACGGGTCCGGCCTGCTGTTCCAATCCCCAATCCCAACTCACCAATCCCTGCTCTACGCCGGCGTCGACGAGGCCGGGCGTGGGCCGCTGGCTGGGCCGGTCGCGGTGGCGGCGGTGGTGTTCGATCCGTCGCGGCCGCGCATCAATGGCTTGAACGATTCCAAGCAGCTCAACGCCGAGCGCCGCGAGCAGCTGTATGCGCGCATCGTCGAGCGTGCGCTGGCATGGTCGGTGGTGTTGATCGACAATGAGGAAATCGACCGCATCAACATCTACCAGGCGACCATGCTCGGCATGCGCCGCGCGGTCGAGGCTGTGGCCCACGTCGCCCAGTTCGCGCGCATCGACGGCAACCGCATTCCCAAGGGCCTGCCATGCGCGGCCGAAGCGCTGATCGGCGGCGATGCGCTCGACCGCGCGATCATGGCCGCCTCGATCGTGGCCAAGGTCACCCGCGACCGCCTGATGCGGCAGTTGCACGAGCAGCACCCGCACTACCGCTTCGACCTGCACAAGGGCTACAGCACACCCGCGCATCTTGCCGCGCTGCAGACCCACGGCCCGTGCCCGCAGCACCGGCGCAGCTTCGCGCCGGTGCGCCGCGCGCTGGGGGAACCGGGACTCGGGACGTGGGACCCAGGGCTCGGCATCGCGAATGCGAATTTCGCTGGCGCAGGCGCGACGGAAGCGATCAACGACGGCTAGGCCTCGCTCAACCCCAAATGAGACCCGTCCCGAGTCCCGAGTCCCGAGTCCCGAGTCCCGAGTCCCGAGTCCCGAGTCCCGAGTCCCGAGTCCCGAGTCCCGAGTCCGCCCTGTCAAGCCTTGTTCGCCCCGCCTCCCGCCGCTAACCTGACCGGGCATCGTCCTGGTTCCGCATGTCCACTTCCCGCTTCGCCCATCTGCACGTCCACACCGAATTCTCGCTGGCGGATTCCACCATCCGTGTGCCCGAGAAACCGGATCAGGCCGACCCGAAGAAAGCCAAGCAGGCCAACCTGCTCAGCCGCGCGGTCGAACTGGAGTTGCCCGCGCTCGCGGTCACCGACCTCAACAACCTGTTCGCGCTGGTCAAGTTCTACAAGGCCGCCGAAGGCGTGGGCATCAAGCCGATCGCCGGCGCCGACCTGCTGATCAGCGACGGCACCCAGGCGCCGTGGCGGCTCACCGTGCTGTGCCGCAACCGCGACGGCTACCTGAGCCTGTCGCGGCTGCTGACCCGCGCCTGGCTGGAAGGCCACCGCAACGAAGGCGGCGTGGCGCTGCGCCCGGAATGGCTGCAGACCGGCAGCGACAACCTGTTCGCGCTGGCCGGGCGCGACAGCCTGGCCGGACGCCTGGCCAGCGAAGGCCGCCACGACCTGGCCGAGCAGCAGCTGGCCGACTGGCAGCGCATCTTCGGTGACGGCCTGCACCTGGAACTGACCCGCACCGGCCGCGACGGCGAGGAAGCGTTCAACCAGTTCGCGCTGCACGCGGCCGGCATGCGCGGGCTGCCGGTGGTGGCCAGCAACGATGTGCGCTTCCTGTACGCCAGCGATTTCGCCGCGCACGAGGCGCGCGTGTGCATTTCCTCCGGCCGCGTGCTCGACGACCCCAAGCGCCCGCGCGACTACAGCGACCAGCAATACCTGAAGTCGTCCGAGGAAATGGCCGCGCTGTTCGCCGACATCCCCGACGCGATCGACAACACGCTGGCGCTGGCGCAGCGCTGCAACATCGAGATGCAGCTGGGCACCTACTTCCTGCCCGCCTATCCGGTGCCCGACAACGAGACGTTGGACAGCTGGATCCGCAGCCAGTCGCGCGAGGGCCTGGCCGCGCGCCTGGAGAAGAATCCGCTGGCGCCCGGCAAGACCCGCCAGGACTACGTCGACCGGCTCGAGTTCGAGCTGGACACCATCATCAAGATGGGCTTTCCCGGCTACTTCCTGATCGTGGCCGACTTCATCCAGTGGGGCAAGAACCAGGGCATCCCGATCGGCCCCGGCCGCGGCTCCGGCGCCGGCTCGCTGGTGGCCTGGGCGCTGCAGATCACCGATCTGGACCCGCTGCCGTACAACCTGCTGTTCGAGCGCTTCCTCAATCCCGAACGCGTGTCGATGCCCGACTTCGACATCGACTTCTGCATGGACCGCCGCGACGAGGTCATCGACTACGTCGCGCGCAAGTACGGGCGCGACCGGGTCAGCCAGATCATCACCTACGGCACCATGGCGGCCAAGGCGGTGGTGCGCGACTGCGGCCGCGTGCTGGGCTTCCCGTACGGCCTGGTCGACGGCGTCGCCAAGCTGATCCCCAACATCCTCGGCATCACGCTGAAGGATGCGATGGGCGAAGGCAAGGACAGCGAGATGGCCTCGCCGGAGCTGATCCAGCGCTACCAGAGCGAGGACGACGTCCGCGACCTGATGGACCTGGCGCGGCAGCTGGAGGACCTGACCCGCAACGCCGGCAAGCACGCCGGCGGCGTGGTGATCGCGCCGACGCCGCTGTCCGACTTCTGCCCGCTGTTCGCCGAACACGACGTCGACAACCTGGGCAAGAACCCGGTCACCCAGTTCGACAAGGACGACGTCGAGCAGGTCGGCCTGGTCAAGTTCGACTTCCTCGGCCTGCGCACGCTGACCATCATCGACTGGGCGGTGAAAGCGATCAACGTGCGGCATGCGCGCGCCGGCATCCCGCCGGTGGACATCACCGCGATCCCGCTCGACGACGCGCCCACCTACAAGGGCGTGTTCGCCTCGGGCAACACCGGCGCCGTGTTCCAGTTCGAATCCTCGGGCATGCGCCGGCTGCTGAAGGACGCCAAGCCCGATCGCTTCGAAGACCTGATCGCGCTGGTGTCGCTGTACCGTCCGGGCCCGATGGACCTGATCCCGGACTTCAACGCGCGCAAGCACGGCCAGCAGGAGATCATCTACCCCGATCCGCGCACCGAAGCGATCCTGAAAGACACCTACGGCATCATGGTGTACCAGGAGCAGGTGATGCAGATGGCGCAGATCGTCGGCGCCTACTCGCTGGGCGGCGCCGACCTGCTGCGCCGCGCGATGGGCAAGAAGGTGCCGGCGGAGATGGCCAAGCACCGCGAGATCTTCCGCGAGGGCGCGGCCAAGGGCGGCGTCGGCCAGGCCAAGGCCGATGAAATCTTCGACCTGATGGAGAAGTTCGCCGGCTACGGCTTCAACAAGTCGCACGCCGCCGCCTACGCGCTGGTCAGCTACCAGACCGCCTGGCTGAAACGGCACTACCCGGCCGAGTTCATGGCCGCGACGCTGTCCTCGGACATGGACAACACCGACAAGGTGGTCGGCTTCCTCGACGAGGTGCGCAACCTCGGCCTGACCGTGCTGCCGCCGCGGATCAACGCCTCGGCGTACATGTTCGCCGCGGCCACGCCGGACACCATCCAGTACGGCCTGGGCGCGATCAAGGGCGTGGGCCGCGGCGCCTGCGAGGCGATCGTGGCCGAGCGCGAGCGCGGCGGCGAATACGCCTCGCTGCTGGATTTCTGCACGCGCGTGGAATCGGCCAAGCTCAACAAGCGCACCCTGGAAGCGTTGATCAACGCCGGCGCGATGGACGGGCTGGGCAGCAACCGCGCCACGCTGATGCTGCAGCTGCCGGAAGTGATGAAGGCCACCGAGCAGATGGCGCGCGAGCGCGCCTCCGGGCAGAACTCGCTGTTCGGCGGCGCCGACACCAGCGCGCCGGCGCTGCGCCTGGAACTGCCGGAAAGCAAGGAATGGGCGCTGGGCCAATTGCTGACCGGCGAGCGCGAGACGCTGGGCTTCTATCTCAGCGGCCATCCGTTCGATCCGTACCGCGAGGAAGTGCGCGACCTGGTCGGCTGCGACCTGAGCGCGCTGGAGAAGATCTGTTCGCAATCCGGCGGCGGCCGCGGTGGCGGCGGTGGCGACGGCGAGAAACGCGCCTGGCGCCCGGAGATCAGCGCGATCCTGGCCGGCCAGGTGGTCGGCGTGCGCCGCAAGGGCGACAGCCAGGTATTCGTGCAACTCGAGGACGGCCGCGGCCGGGTCGAGTGCAGCGCGTTCACCGATGCCATCGCCGAGTTCGGCCACCTGCTCACCCGCGACCGCATCCTGATCGTCAAGGGCGGCGTGCGCGAGGACGAATTCAATGGCGGCTATGCCATGCGCATCCGCCAGTGCTGGGACTACGAACAGATCTGCACCCACCACGCGCAACGCCTGTCGCTGCGCCTGGACCTGCGCCAGCGCAGCACCTGGCCGCGCATCGACGCACTGCTGGCGCGCCACCGCCCCGGCAAGACGCCGCTGCGCCTGGACCTGCTGCTGGCCTCCGAACAGGGCAGCGTGGCCGGCATGCTCGACCTCAACGGCAGCCACTCGGTGCGCGTGGATCCGCAGTTGCTGGACACCCTGCGCGCCGACCCCGGCGTGCGCGCGGTCAAGGTCAAGTACAACCCGCCCTGGGCGACGTGAGCCTGCCGCCCACTCCAGGGCAGTGCCTTCCCTCCGCATGCATCGAGTGCCTTCCATGACGCGTTTTTCGATCCTGTTGGCGTGCGCCGCGCTGCTCGGCGGTTGCGGTGAAGCGGCGCAGCGCTTCGTGGTCGACAACCCGACCGCGGCGCCGCTGCGCATCGTCGTCGACGACCAGGCCTACGACGTGGCCGCGGACAGCGCGACCACGCTCGAACTGGCGCCGGGCGCGCACCGGCTACGGACCGCAGCGCTGGGCGAAGTGCCCTTCATCGTCTATGCCGGCGGCCACGGCGGGCTGATCAACCCGACCCTGTCCGACTACGTGATCGGCCGGGAAATCTACGTCACCGACGCCTCCAAGCTGAAGAACTTCGGCACGGTGGAGTCCACGCTGACCCTGCAAGGAGTGAGCGTCAGCGGCCCGTTCGAGGCGCGGCACGCGCTGTTCATCGGCAAGCAGTGGGACTACGGGCTGCGCGAACCGTTTCCCGAGCGCACCGTGGCCTACGTCGCCGACCGCGGCGGCAACATCAAGACCAAGCTGTTCGGCGCCGCCGAGTTCATCGCCTACTACGAGGCCGGCGGCGGCCAACCGGGCTACTTCGCGCAACAACGTGCGCCGGGCTGGCAGGCGCCGCGCCGCACGCTGGAACCCGCGTCCGCGGCACTGCCGCCGCTGGCGCCCGCGTTCGAGGCGCATGCGGCGCCGCTGCGCCAGGTCTACGCGCGCTATCTGCGCGCGTCCGATCCGGCGCAGCAGCTGCAGCTGCAGAAGGACTACTTCCAGGCCATGATGCAGTTCACCGCGGCCACCGCCACGCTGGGCGCGGACCTGGGCGCCGAGGCGAACCAGGCGCGCAACGACTTCGTGCTGCAGCTCGGCCAGGCCTTCGGCAGCCCCGCGCTGGTCGCGGCCGCACCGGCGGCGGCCGCCGACCCGCGCCGCTGATTGCCGGCTGCGCCTCTCTGTTTCCCGCGCCGCGGCGACCGCACGGCCCCGTACGGGTCGGCCGCAGCCGTTCGGCTACACTTGCCGCTTTAGTTCACGACGGTTTCCAATGAATCCGAACTACCTCGACTTCGAGCAACCCATCGCCGATCTGGAAGCCAAGATCCAGGAACTGCGCAATGCCAGCACCGGCCCGGCGGTCAACGTCGACACCGAGGTGCGGGCGCTGCAGGACAAGCTGCGGGTGCGTACCGCGCAGATCTTCCGCGATCTGTCGTCGTGGCAGATCTCGCAGCTGGCGCGGCATCCGCAGCGCCCGTACACGCTGGACTACATCAACGTGTTCTGCGACGAATTCCAGGAGCTGGCCGGCGACCGCGCGTTCGCCGACGACAAGGCCATCGTCGGCGGCCTGGGCCGCATCGACGGGCGCCCGGTGGTCATCATCGGCCACCAGAAGGGCCGCGACACCAAGACCAAGGTCGCGCGCAACTTCGGCATGCCGCGTCCGGAGGGCTACCGCAAGGCGCTGCGGCTGATGAAGCTGGCCGAGCGCTTCAAGCTGCCGCTGCTGACCTTCATCGACACCCCCGGCGCCTATCCCGGCATCGGCGCCGAAGAGCGCGGCCAGAGCGAGGCGATCGCGCGCAACCTGCTGGAGATGGCCGAGCTGAAGGTGCCGGTGATCTGCACCGTGATCGGCGAAGGCGGCTCCGGCGGCGCGCTGGCGATCGGCGTCGGCGACCGCACCCTGATGCTGGAATACGGCACCTATTCGGTGATCTCGCCGGAAGGCTGCGCCTCGATCCTGTGGAAGGACGCGGCCAAGGCCAAGGACGCCGCCGAGCAGTTGGGCCTGACCGCCAAGCGCCTGTCCGCGCTGGGCCTGGTCGACAAGGTCGTGCGCGAGCCGATCGGCGGCGCCCACCGCAATCCCACGCAGATGGCCAAGCGCCTGAAGGCGGTGCTGCTCAACGAACTGGACGCGCTGGAACAGCTGCCGGTCGAGCAGCTGCTGCAGAAGCGCTACGAGCGCCTGCGCGGCTACGGGGCGTACGAGGCGGCGTAGCCGTCTGACAGTTCCGACAAGCGTCCGGAACTGCCCGCGGGGCTACAGGTAGCGGTTCTGTGCTTGCCGTACGGCCGGCCGTCTTCACTCCCGCATCCCATCAAACTAGGCCGCCATGAATTTCCTCTCCGATCTGCAACATGCCGGCGCGGCCCTGGATACCGAAGATGCGGCGCGCTTCGCCGCGCTGTTAGATACGTACCGGCCGCACGCCGAGCACATTTCCAGCGGTGTCTACGAGCGACTGAGCACGGACGAACGGGCTCGCTTCGTATTGTGGTTCCTGAAGCGCTGGGGCAAGATCGACCGCATCGAACCGACCGAGCGCGAACGCTACAACGTGGTGGTCCAACGCTCGTTTGCCGAGCATGGCCGCGAGAGGATCGGCGACGGCGAATACGTGCTCCGTCGCTATGCAGACGCCGGGCACGATTTCGCCCTGCTCGGCTACGACTGGTTCACCGGCGTGCACGATATCCACTTCGACCAGTATGCCGCACCCGGGTTCGACGTGCGCCCGGGCGACGTGATCATCGACGGCGGCGCGTTCATCGGCGATACCGCTGTGTTGTTTCACGCCAAGACTGGCGGAGATTGTCAGATCCACGCATTCGAATTACTTGATGAGAACCTCGTCCTGCTGCAACGCAACCTTGATCTCAACGGCATCGCCGGTAACGTTGTGGCCAACAAGTACGCACTTGGCGACCGCAGCGGCGTGGAACTTTCGATCGCGCTGACGCGACTGCAGGCTTCGATGTCGCTGATGTACGCCGGGGAGATCAAGGTATCGATGATAAAGCTCGACGACTACGTTCGCGAACGCGGCCTGTCGCGCGTGGATTTCATCAAGCTGGACATCGAAGGCGCTGAAATACCGGCACTTGAGGGTGCGCGCGAGACCATCGAACGGTTCCGCCCGCGCATGGCGCTGTGCCTGTATCACAAGTGGGATGACGTGCTGACCATCCCCGCGTTTCTCGACAGTCTCAACGTCGACTACGACTATCGATTCAAATGGGTGCAGTTGAAACTGGGCACTGAAGCGGTGATCCTGCTCACTCCCAAGACCGCAGACATACCGGTGTCAGCACGCTGAAGGCAGCGCGCCGCCACGGCGCGCGCGCCTCTCTTTCCTTTCAGGATTGCAACACGCCGTGAGCCGCTCGCTACTATCCACCGCTGGCGGACGCTGCTACGACAGCCGCTGCATGGTTTGCAACGGTTCGATGAAGCCGTTCTTCAGCAAAACCTTCGACCGCTGGGACGTAGGCACGCTCGACTACGAAAAATGCGCCGGATGCGGTTTCGTCGCCTGCGCCAGCTTGCTCAGGCTCTCCGACGAAGACTGGTCCGCATTGAACCATCGCTTCCACAGCACCATCTACGACGGCTCCGACCCATTCAATCGCGCCGGTCGTCTGGCTGGCCAAGCGCGCGCGATTGACGCCATGCTCAGCGTCGGCTTGATCGATAGCAATAAGCCTATGCTCGATGGGGCTCGGGTGTCGGCGACCTCGCCACCCAGCTTGTCTCGCGCGGGCGTACTCTGTTCAGCTACGACCAATACATCACCCCTGTGGTCAACCGCTGGCCGCAATCGCAGCCGCCACGTGGTGGCTTCGCCTTAGTCACCGCCTGCGCTGTGCTCGAGCATCTGAAGGACCGTCGCGAACTGGATGCGATCGAGCAGTTGGTCGCCGACCGCGGTGTTCTCGGCATCCATCTGCTGATCCCGCGCGCTATTCCGAAGGATCCAAGCTGGGTCTATCTGTTGCCGGTGCACTGCGCATTCCACACTTGGGAGAGCATGCGCCTGTTGCTGCAGCAATGGAGCTACGAAGCGACCGTCTACTGCCACGACGCGCTGATGTGGTTCTTCTTCAAGTGCAAGGACGGTGTTGAAAGCAAGGTTGAGCACATCAATCGTAGCGAAGGTTCCGGGTACCTGCGCTATGTTGAAGGCTTTGTCAGTGCGAGCGGCGTCGAGCTGCCATTGGATCCGGACTACGGCGCGGTAGACCGCAGCTTGCGCACCCTGTACGTCGGAATCCGTCCCGAGCAGCAGGACGCAGACTGGCTCAGTGCAGTGCTACCATTCTGCGCCGACACGGCATGGGGCGACACACCGCAGACCGCGCCGGGGTCGCTTCCGCCGCAGAGCTTCGACGCCATCTACAGCGACTTAGTTGCCGAACGGCTCACGCCCAAGCAGTTCATCCGCTATCTGGAATGGACTCGCAGCCTGCTCAAGCCGGGTGGCGTGCACCGCTTTGCCACCTCCGATTTGGATCTGACCCTGCAAAGCGCACATAGCGGTGCCTGGCGCGAACTGCCGTGGGTGAAGGAAGCCGGCATCACCACCCGCGGCTATTTCCTCAATACGGTGTTCCGCAGCTGGGGACACGTCTACCTGTATGACGACGCAACTCTGCTCGCGCGACTGGCCCGCAGCGGCTATCTCCACGCCGCCCGCAGCACCGCGCTGCGCGGCCGCTGCGCCTCGTTGTACCGGCTCGACCGCGACACGCACCGTCTCTACATCGAAGCCGAACGCTAAAGGCCCGAAGGGCGTCGCTAGCGCCCCTTATATGCGTGTCCCGGCCGCAGCGTTGGGACGATTCGCACCGCTCAGAACGGCTTGAACAATACCAACCAGATCACCACGATCAGCAGCAGCACTGGGATCTCGTTGAACCAGCGCAGCGTGCGCGAGGACGGCAACCTGCGCGCCTGGGGCACGCCCTTGAGCCAGCGCCCGGCCACCGTATAGTGCGCCATCAGCAGCAGCACCAGGGCCAGCTTGGCGTGCAGCCAGCCGCTGCCGGGCGCCACCATCGTCGGGAAGTCGGGCAGCACCTTGTAGCCCAGCCACAGGGTCAGCCCCAGCAGCAGCGCCAGGCCGAACACCATGTGGCCGAAGCGGTACAGGCGCCGCCCCATCAGCACCAGCCGCGCCTGCACGTCCGGCTGGCCCGCGCTCTCGGCGAGGTTGACCAGGATCCGCGGCAGGTAGAACACCGCCGCCATCCATGCGACCACGAACAGCAGGTGCAGGGACTTGATCCACAGATAGAGTTGCATGCGCTGGCTCCGGGTCGCTGGCGTAGGATGTCACGCCATTTTCGCCGATTCGCATCACGCCCGCACGGACCACGACCCCGCATGGACAAACAGTACGACGCCGACTATTTCCAGCGCTGGTATCGCCGCGACGATATCGGCGGCAGCGCGCGCCTGGCGCGCAAGGTCGCGCTCGCCGTGGCCCAGGCCGAGTACTACCTGGAACGGCCGATCCGCAGCGTGCTCGACATCGGCTGCGGCGAAGGTGCCTGGCGCGCGCCGCTGCTGAAGCTGCGGCCGAAACTGAGCTACCTGGGCTTTGACAGTAGCGAGTACGCGGTCGCCCGCTACGGCCGCCATCGCAACCTGCGCCCGGCGCGCTTCGGCGACTTCGCCTGGCTGCGTCCGTGCGCGCCGGTGGACCTACTGGTGTGTTCGGACGTGCTGCACTACGTGCCCAACCGCGAATTGCGCCTGGGCCTGCCGGGCCTGGCCGAGTTGTGCGGCGGGGTCGCGTTCCTGGAAACCTTCGCCCAGGAGGACGCCTTCGACGGCGACCATGCCGGCTTTCAGCCGCGTCCGGCGCGCTGGTACCGGCGCCAGTTTGGTGCGCTGGGGCTGCGTCCGGTCGGCAGTCATTGCTGGCTCTCGCCTGCGCTGGCGGGCGATGCGGCGGCGCTGGAGACGATTGGTCTGGTGCCCCATTAAGGTGCAATCACACCCGATAGGATATGCTGCACGGCAGCATACGCTCAGGATGGAAACACCGGCATGCTCTACCAGTGGCACGAACTGACCCGCAACCTGCTCGCTCCCTGGGTCCACCAGGCCGCGGCCAACGCCAAGATCTTCTCCGACGCCAATAGTCTGTGGGCCACGCTCCCGGGCGCCGAGCGCCTGGCCGCCACCAACGAACTGCTGCACCGGCTCGGCAAGGACTACGAGAAGCCGGCGTGGGCGCTGGACCATGTCGAGGTCGACGGCCACCCGCTGCCGATCGTCGAGCAGGAAGTGCTGCGCAAGCCGTTCTGCCGCCTGCTGCGCTTCAAGCGTTTCAGCGACGACGCCAAGGTCGTGGCCGGGCTCAAGCAGCAGCCGGCGGTGCTGGTGGTGGCGCCGCTGTCCGGGCACCACGCCACGCTGTTGCGCGATACCGTGCGCACCCTGCTGCGCGACCACAAGGTCTACGTCACCGACTGGATCGACGCGCGCATGGTGCCGCAGAGCGACGGCGATTTCGGCCTGGACGACTACGTCAACTACGTGCAGGACTTCATCCGCCACATCGGCGCCGACAAGCTGCACGTGATCAGCGTGTGCCAGCCGACCGTGCCGGTGCTGGCCGCGGTGTCGCTGATGGCCGGCCGCGGCGAAGCCACGCCGCGCTCGCTGGTGATGATGGGCGGGCCGATCGACGCGCGCCGCAGCCCGACCCAGGTCAACAACCTGGCCACGCGCAACCCGCTGTCCTGGTTCGAGCACAACGTCATCCACACCGTGCCGCAGGCGTATCCGGGCCACGGCCGCGCGGTGTACCCGGGTTTCCTGCAGCACACCGGGTTCCTGGCGATGAACCCCAGCCGGCACTTCATGTCGCACTGGGATTTCTACGCCAACCTGGTCAAGGGCGACCTGCAGGACGCCGAGGCGCACCGCCGCTTCTACGACGAATACAACGCGGTGCTGGACATGCCGGCGCGCTACTACCTGGACACGATCCGGGTGGTGTTCCAGGAGTTCCTGCTGCCGCGCGGCGAATGGGTGATCGGCGGCGAGCGCGTCGACCCGGCGGCGATCCGCGACACCGCGTTGCTCAGCATCGAAGGCGAACTGGACGACATCTCCGGCCTGGGCCAGACCGCCGCCGCACAGGACCTGTGCACCGGCATCGCTGCGCACCGCCGCCAGCACCTGGAAGTGGAAGGCGCCGGCCATTACGGCATCTTCAGCGGCCGCCGCTGGCGCGACATCGTCTATCCGCAGGTGCGTGCGTTCATCGCCGCCAATGCATCGGCCACCGTGCAGGCACCGAGCGGCAACGTCACCCCGCTCAAGCGCCGCGGCAGCCGCAAGGCCGGCTGAGCGGCATCCCGCTCGCGGCCGGCGTCTGCCGGCCGCAGCGTCATCACCATCACTGCGCCGCGCTGTGCACCAGCAGGTGCTTGGCCAGCAGACCGTGCAGCTTGCCGACACCACGCGCCAGGTGCAGCGTGGCGAACAGCAGCACGATGCCCAGCGCACTGAACAGTGGCAGCAGCCACAGGCCGGGATCGGCGAAGCTGAAATCGCCGAACGACAGGCCCACGTTGATCTGGTCGGGGAACAACAGGCCCAACGGTGCCGCCGCCAGCGCCAGCGCCGTGCTCAGCAGGGTGACGAACACGGTGAAGTAGACGATCCCCAGCGGCAGCATCAGCACGAAATACAGCATCGTGGTCCAGGTGCGCGCGTCGGTGAACATCTGCCCGATGCGCCGCAGCCACGGCTGTTCGCGCGCGCTGTACAGCGGCCGCCGCGGCATGCGCTCGCCCAGCAACACCTCGACGATGCGCCCTTCCACCAGCGACAGCAGCCGCACCGAACCGAAGAACAGCACCAGCAACGGCACGCCGATGATCAGCACCAGCATGCCCAGCGAGACGCTGACCCCGGTGACCACCCAGGTGAAGTAGAAGATGCCGGTGACCAGCGACAGCAGCATGTAGAAGAACGCGCCGTAGGCGCGCGGATCGGCGGCCACGCCGAAGAAGCGGCCGAGCAGCGACTTGCGCCTGGGCGGTGCCGGCGGCTTCAGCGCGCGGTTCACGGTGACCTCGGTGTCGCGATAGATCGCCGCCACCTCCTCCGGCGCGCCGTAACTGCCGGCGACCTCGGCGATGACCTCGGCCTCGCTCTTGCCGCCCTGCTCGGCCAGCTCGGCGCGCAGGTATTCCTCCGCGTCGTACAGCGCGTCCTGGACCAGCGCTGGATCGGCGCCGGCCAGCGCCGTGCGCAGTTGCGCCAGGTAGTCGGGAATGGTGGCCGGCAACGGCCGCGCCTGGAATTGTTCGCTGCTCATTCTGAAATCCCCTTCAGGACGGAATCGACGGAATCGCGGGTGGCGCGCCACGCGGCGGCCCAGTGCTGCAACGTGGCGCGGCCGGGTTCGGTGATGCGGTAGTAGCGCCGCGGCGGCCCGGCCACCGACGGTTCGACATGGCTGCACAACAGGCCGGCTGCCTCCAGGTTGCGCAGCACCGGGTACAGCGCGCTCTGCTTGCCGCTGAGCACGCCCTCGCCCACTTTCTCCAGGCGCTTGGCGATCAGGTAGCCGTACAAGGGCTCCGCGGCCTCGGCCAGCACCGCCAGCAGCGCCAGCGACACGGTGCCCGCGCTCAGCTCCTTCTGGAACTTCCTCAGCTGCGCATCCGGATCGACCATGACCACCTCCCACTAGGTTGGAATGCATACTAGTGTTGAGTTAGGTATAGCGAATGTGCCGCTAGTCATGGCCGCACAACGAAAGCCTGACGCATCGGCAACATTCCCCTGGCTATAGTCCCCGCCGCTCGCGCCGGCAGGCGCTCTCAAGGAGAATGCATGAGCTCGACGACGCCCCCCGCCCAGGCCACCGATCCGACCTTCGGCAGTGCCGCCGGCAACGTCAGCGCCGGTCCGCTGAAATGGAATCCGGCCGACGGCAGCGTCACCGCCGAACGCACCGAGCGCCACGCGGTGGGACGCACCGGGCCGCTGCAGCACGAACTCGTCTCCACCCGCAGCGTGGGCGCCAGCCGCCGCAGCGTCGACGGCAACACCGAATTCGGCCTGGAGATGGAGTTCCGCCAGGGCCACCAGTTCAAGGGCGCCACCAGCGGCAGGAACGCGGCGAGCGCCGAAAATTCGACCCAGCTCGGCGAACGCGCGCGCTACAGCGTCAGCCTGCCCGGCGACGCCAGCGTCGAGACCGCGCGCGGGGTCAATCCGTTCGACCCGCTCACCCTCCCGGTCGGCGGCAGCGTCAAGCTCGACGGCCAGGCGTTCCTGCGCACCTCGCTGGAGGCCTCGTTCCGCGGCTTCGCCACCAGCAGCGAACGGACCGACGCGGCGGGCGTCAGCTATGCCGCGCAACGCCTGGACGAGCACCACGTGCGGGTGGCGACCGGCCCTACCGCGGCGATCGAGCGGCTGGAGATGGTCGGGCTGAAGACGCCGGTGGCGCAGGCCATGTTCGGCCGCCAGGACGCGCTCGGCCAGGCCAGCATGCACACCGCCACCTTCGACCTGCGCGACCCGCAGGCGCAGGTCGCCTACCGAGACTTCCTCGGCAGCGGCCGGCTGCCGGCGCCGACCTCCGGAGTCAGCGACGTGCAGCGGATCGACACCCTGAACATGAGTTCGCAGACCCGCGCCAAACTCGGCCTGGGCGAATCGCTGAGCGTGGAGCTGGCCGGGCAGCGCAACAGCGGCGAGAACGTGCGCACCACCCATGCCGACGGCAGCAGCACCGTCAGCAGCCGCCTGCAATACGCCGACAACGTGCCGCTCACCCTCACCCGCCAGTTCGATGCCGCCGGCAGCGAAGACGTCGAGGCGCGCCGTTACCAGCTCGGCTTCGGCAAGGTCGATGGCAACCAGGCGCAACTGCTCAACGCCGCGTTGTCCGGGAAAGACACCGCGGACGGCCCCATCGCCGCCGGCCAGGACCTGACCCTGAGCTTCTCCGAAGCGCAGATGGGCGCGTTGCGCGAGCAGTACGCAAGGGCGGCGCAGGCGCGCCCGTCCGAGCGCGACCAGGCCGGCGCCTACGCCACTGCCAGCAACCAGGACTTCGCGGTCGGCCTGGCGCGCAACATGGGCAATTCGCCGCACGGCCTGAGCGAACGCCTGTTCACCGTCGCTACCGACGCCGATGGCGAACTGAGCGGCGCGTTGACCCGCATCGATGCCGGGATCGGCGGGGCCGAGCCCAATCCGGCGGCCACCGCACCGGCCACGCGCGCGGCTACTTCGCCCGATCCGCGCGACCCGACCCACCCCGACTACGCGATGCAGTGCGCGATCGACGCCAGACTCAGGCCGGCCGATCCGCAACTGGCGACGCAACTGCTGCTGTCCGCCAAGCGCGAAGGCCTGAGCCAGGTCGACCACGTGCTGCGCAACGACGCCGGCCGCGTGTTTGCGGTGCAGGGCGACCCGATGGCCGCGGACAAGCGCACCGCCTACGTGGACGCGCAGGCCGCCGCGGCCATCCCGCTGCAGGACAGCGTGCGCCAGCTCGATGCCTTGCGCGCGACCGCGCCGCCTGCCGCCGCCACGCAGGACCTGGCGGAGGCCCAGCAACGCGCGCCATCGCGCTGAGCGTGCCGGCACGGCGTCGAGGCGGCGACGCCGCCATTGGCGCACCGCAGGCGCATGGGTAAGAATCGGCTACCGTCCTCCAGGCTGCCGTCATGCCCTTGCGCCCCACCCTGCTCGCCCTCGCGCTGCTGTCGTCCGCCACCGCCGCGCTGGCCGCCGCGCCTGCCGCGCCGTACCGCAGTCCGCAGCAGATCCTGGACGCGTCCAAGCCCGCCGACTGGCGCACGCTGGACCCGGCCAACACGCTGTACCTGGACCTGGACGCCGGCCGCGTGGTCATCGAGCTGGCGCCGGCATTCGCGCCGGAGCATGTCGGCAACATCCGCACCCTGGCCCACGAGCACTTCTGGGACGGCCTGAGCATCTACCGTTCGCAGGACAACTTCGTGGTGCAGTTCGGCGATCCGGATGGCGAGGAGGCGGGCAAGGCCAAGTCGCTGGGGTCGGCCAAGCGGCACCTGCCTGCCGAGTTCCAGCGCGACGCCAAGGGCCTGGCGTTCCAGGCGCTGCCCGACCGCGACGGCTGGGCGCCGCAAGTGGGCTTCGTCGACGGTTTCCCCGCCGCGCGCGATCCCAAGGATGGCAAGGCCTGGCTGGCACACTGCTACGGCACCCTCGGCGCCGGCCGCAACAACGACGAGGACAGCAGCATCGGCGCCGAACTGTACGTGGTCACCGGGCAATCGCCGCGGCAGCTGGACCGCAACATCACCGTGGTCGGGCGCGTGGTCAAGGGCATGGAACTGCTCAGCGTGATCCCGCGCGGACCGGACCCGATGGGCTTCTACGCCAAGCCCGAACAGCGCACGCCGATCCGCGCGATCAAGCTCGCCAGCGACCTGCCCGAAGCCGAGCGCACGCCGCTGCAGTTGCTGCGCACCGACACCCAGACCTTCCGCGACGTGGCCGAAGCGCGGCGCAACCGCCGCGACGATTTCTACAAGCGCCCGGCCGGGCACATCGACCTGTGCAACGTACCGCTGCCGGTGCGCACGCCACCGCAGTAGTCCGCCGGCAGGCGTTATGCGTTCGCCTCCGAATTCGACGTCGCCGCCACTGGTTGATCGACGCCGCCCCGCTGCGGTGGGCGACTAAGCCGGGGCCACGCCTCGGCGCTCGGGTTCGCGCGCGTGCAGGAAGCGGGTGAACAGCTCGCGCGGCTGCTCCAGCCCGCACTCGCTCAGCAGCATGGCGATGTTGCCGCGGTGGTAGGCGCCGTGCGCCAGCACGTGGAACAGCATTTCCTCGCGGGTCATGCGGCCGGCGTCACCGTCGGTGAAGCGGAACGCGAGCGACTGCCGCAATGCGGTCGCGTCGAGTTGGGCGATGTAGCCGGCATACCATCGGTCGGATTCGGCGACGGACGCGTGCAACGCCTCCAGTTCCGGCGTCTGCGGCGTGTTGCTGGCCGTAAACGCATGCGTGCCGCCGTCCAGGTGCGCGGCGAAGATCCGGTCCACGACATAGGTATGGTTCAACAGCCGGATCGCGCGCAGGCGTTGCGCCGGATACGCGGCCGCATCGATCTGCGCCAGCGCCTGCAGCAGTTCGGCATTGGCCCAGGCCTTGTAGGCGAATTGCGATGCGAGCAGAGAAGCGGTCATCGGGATGTCCTTCGGCGCGTGCCGTCGATTCCCGGGCACACCACCCGGGCTCGGAAAAAGTATTCATCCACTCGCTTTTCCTTGCTACCTGCAGGTGCAAGGACGACCTGTGGCTTGAGCCTGACTGCAGCCACGCAGCCTACGGAAATCGCTGGCGGCCTCTCTAGCGCGCGCGCTGACTGAAAGCGACGCTGCCCAGGATCAGCGCGCCGGCCAGCAGCATGCCCCAGGTCAACGGCTCGCCGAGGATCGACCACGACAGCAGCGCGCCGAACACCGGGACCAGGTAGGTCACCGTCGATGCGCGCGCCGGGCCAATGCGCTGGATCAGCCGGTAGTACATCAGGAACGCCAGGCCGGTGCAGACCACGCCCAGCGCGCCGGCGCAGGCCCAGGCCGCCGCCGGCACCGGCGCGGTCGGCCAGTGCGTCCATGCCAGCGGCGCCAGCAGCAGGGCGCTGCAGCCCAGGGTGGAGGCCGCCGACGCGGCCGGCGGCAGGTCGCTCATGTAGCGCTTCACCAGGCTGTAGCCGATGCCGTACAGCAGCGAGGCGGTGGCGCCGGCGAACGCGGCCGGCCCCACGCTCAGCCCGGCCGACTTGCCGGTGGCCAGCACCACGATGCCGACGAAGCCGATCAGCAGCGCCACCGCGCGGCGCGCGCCGATCTTCTCGCCGAAGAACAGGAATGCGATCAGCGCGGTGAACAGCACGGTCATCGCGTTGCAGATCGCGCCGATCGCGGCCGGTGCGTGCTGCGCGCCCCAGGCGAACAGCAGGAACGGCAGCGCGGAGTTGAGCAGCCCGATCGCCGCCAGGGTCGGCCAGCGCCGCAGCGGAAAGCGCGCGCGCGCCATCCACAGGAACGGCAGCAGCACCGTCGCGCCCAGCGCCAGGCGCAGTTCCACCAGCGCGTAGGCGCCGAACTGCGGCGCGGCCACGCGCATGAACAGGAACGAGCAGCCCCAGACGATGCCCAGGAACAGCAGCTCCAGCGGCGTGCGCCAGTCGCGCACCGCCGGCGCCGGAAGGCGGTCGGCCGGATCGCCGGACGCGGGGTTGGCTGCATTCACCGTGCTGTCTCCTGGGTTCGTTGTCGATGCCGTCGCGCGTGTGGCGGCGCCTGTGCGCCTGCAGCCACACGGGCAAACGGGTCACAAGAAGCGGGGCCGCGCCGGCACATGGCTCGCACCGGCCGCGTATCTTGCGCATGGCTGCCAGGATCGCGCGCCGTCGCAATGCCCACAAGCGCGTAGTATCGTCGCGAGCCACAAATCTGCCGCGTGTCTGCCGATGCAATTGCGCCCTGCCCTGTTGCCCGCGCTCGGCGTGTTCGCCGCCGCCGCGCGCCACCAGAACTTCGCCCATGCCGCGGAGGAACTGCACCTCACCGCCAGCGCGGTCAGCCACCATGTGCGCAAGCTGGAGGCGCTGCTCGGCGCGACCCTGTTCCAGCGCCACGCGCGCGGGGTCAAGCTGACCGCCGAGGGTCGGCAGCTGGCCGATGCGGCCAGCGCGGCGCTGGCCGATATCGCCGCGGTGGCCGGCAACCTGCACCCACAGGCCGACACCGCGCCGCTGCGCATCACCACGCTGCGCTCGCTGTCCTACTGCTGGCTGCTGCCGCGGCTGCCGCGCTTCTGCCAGGCGCATCCGCACGTGCGCCTGGACATCCAGACCGACGCGGCGTTCTCGCGCTTCGAGGACGGCGGTCCGGAGCTGGGCATACGCTACGGCCAGGGCGCGTGGCCGGGGCTGACCTCGCACCACCTGATGGACGACGAACTGTTCCCGGTGGCCTCCCCGGCGCTGCCGCAGTTGGCCACGCTGCGCCATCCCGAACAGATCGCGCAGCTGCCGCTGCTCAGCGACATGTCGCCGCAGGGCTGGCGCGACTGGTTCCGCGCGGCCGCGGTGCGCGGCGTGGCGCTGCCGCCGATGCACACCTTCAACGACAGCACCGACGCGATGCGCGCGGCGGTGTACGGCGTCGGCGCGGTGCTGGCGCGCAAGCACATCGCGCAGCCGTACTTGCAGCGCTACGAACTGGTGCGCCTGCCCGGCCCGGCGTTGAAGGCGCGCTACTCCTACTACATCGTGCATCCCGGCCACCGCCTGCCCAGCCCAGCGGCCAGCCAGTTCATCGACTGGCTCAAGCGCGAGGCGCTGGACGAACGCACGCCGATGCCGGCGCTGCCGGCTGAGCTGCTGGGGCTGCCGCCGGGGGCGAGCTAGCCGTTTCCCGCCTGCTGCGCGCTTTTGTAGGAGCGGCTTCAGCCGCGACAGGCGTTACCGATGGATCCTGTCGCGGCTGAAGCCGCTCCTACAAAAGGCCATCGCCCGAAACTGGACTTCCCATACGGCGCTTGACACGCGGCCACCAATGCATCATTAATTAGCTAATTCGTTAATTATCTAATCCCTGATGTCCATCGATCGCGTGTTCGACGCCCTCGCCTCCCGGCCCCGCCGCGAGATCCTCGCCTACCTGTCGGCGCAGGAACTCACCGCCGGGCAGATCGGGCAGCGCTTCGCGATGAGCGCCCCGGCGATCTCGCGGCATCTGTCGGTGCTGGAAGCGGCCGGCCTGGTGTCCAGCGAGCGCCGCGGCCAGTTCGTGGTGTACCGGCTCACCCCCGACAACCTGGTCAACACGCTCAGCGGCTTCGCCTTCGAGGTCTGCCCCACCGCCGGCCCACTCAAGCGCGAAGCGCGCAAGCTGGCCAAGAAGAACGCCTGAGCCCCTTCCCGCAACGGCCACAAGGAACCCGCCGATGACCACCGCCCCGCCCAGGGATCGCGCCGCCGCACAGACCGGCTTTCCGTCCGTGCGCCTGGCCTCGTACAGCGGCGGGCTGCCGGTGGAAGTGACGCTGATCGCGCAGCTCGGCGCCGGCGCCGGCGACCCGCTGATCGCCCAGGCCTGCGTGCGCCAGCGCGCGCATCCCAGCTTCCACGACGCACTGGACGAGCCGTCGGCGCGTCTGGCCGGCACCGATTTCGCCAATGGCGAAACGACCTCGCTGTTCTCCTTCGCGGTCGGCGCGAACGGGCATCCCTTCCATCGCCACGCCGGGCACCGCATGTTCACCGCGATCACCGGCAGCGGCGGCGCGCAGTTGCGCTTCTGCACCGCGTCGATGGCGCAACTCGAGCAGGACCCGCAGCATTTCCTGGCCGCGCTGCGCCATGTCGACCTGCCGGCCGACTGCCTGTTCACCGTGCGCTTCGGCGGCGGCACCTGGCACCAGTTCGCGCCGTTGCGCGCGAACGCGACGCATCCGGCGTTCTTCGCCCTGTCCTGCCACAGCGACGAGGCCGGCGGCGATCTCGCCGCCGAGGTCCGCGCGCAAGTGCTGGCCGGTACCGCCGACATCGCCACGCTGACCGAACTGCTCCCGGACACGGTGACCGCGCTGCTGGCATCGCCGCAGGCGCGGGCGCTGCAGGTGCCGACGGTGCGCCTGTCGCTGTCGGCTTCGCCCGGCAGCCGCCGGCTGGCCTGGTGCGCGAGCCTGCGCGCGCTCAGCGGGCGCCTGCGCCAGGCGCTGGGCCGCTGGCGGCACCCGCCCGGCTTCGTCGCGCTGGCGCCGCGGCTGGCGGCGGTGCGTGCGCACCCGCAGCCGGTGCCCGGTTCGCTGCTGTGGCGCGAACTGCCGGCGCACGATCATCAGGACAGCGTGCGCCTGCGGCTGCAGGCGCACCAGGTGCACCAGCGCGGCGCGCATGCGCTGATGGTGGCGCTGCTGGAGGGCTTCATGCAGCGTCCGCCGCTCGGCGTGACCTGGTTGATGCGGATCCGCAACACGCTGGTCGCGCCGCTGCGGCTGCGCACCTCGCCGCTGGGCTGTCCGGTGTCCTCGCTGCTGTCGCCGCAGCGCGAGCGCCTGTTCGCCGGCCGCTTCCCGGTGCTGGACCAGGCGCATGCCGCGCACGACCGGCGCGCGCAGGTGCTGCTCGGCGCCGACGACCGCCATCTGCTGTTCCGCAGTTGCGTGGGCGTGGAGCTGTGCGAGGACGGCAGCGTCGAACTGAGCCTGGACACGCGCGTGGCCTGCCGCAACTGGTTCGGGCGCCTGTACATGGCCACGATCGCGCGCGCGCATCGCCACTACATCGCCCCGGCGATGCTACGCGCGGCGGCCGACGCGCTGCTGTCGCCGGTGCTCGACGCGGCGGTGCCGGAGCAGGCCGCGCGCGCATCCTGAGACGTCATCACTTCGCCTTAGCCGGCGCCTGCCTAGCCTTGCTTTCCCCTACCCAGAGAACGGCCCATGCCACTGCTCCGTATCCGCATCACCGGCAGCGAAGACGACGCCCGCGCCATCATCAACCTGCTCGGCAGCCTGGAAGGCATCGAGCACGTCGAGGAGATCGACGACCTGATGAACCATATGGACGACGACGATTCCAGCTCCGCCGGGCTGCCCGACGACCAGGGTCCCGGCACCCACGAGGTCGAGATCGAGGCCGGCAACCTGGCCACTGCACAGAAGGTGCGCGAGGCGGTGGAGGCATTGGCCTTCGACCTGGAAGTGATCGTGGAGTTCGAGCAGGACGAAGGCTAGCGCCTTCTCTCTGGACTGCCGAAGGACTGTAGGAGCGGCTCTGGGTGGCCTCGGGCCATCAGCCGCGACGGGCCTCACCGGTAGAGCCGTCGCGACTGATGGCCCGAGGCCACCTAGAGTCGCTCCTACAAAGTGACACCATCGGCAGCGCCAGCTTGCTAGATTCGTCTGCGGCGCCGGCGCAGCCAGGCGATCAGCCACCACAGCACCGCGCCGAGCAGCAGGAACGGAGTCAGCGCCGCGATCACGCGGATCGCCCAGGCGGTGGCGGAAGCGAAGATCGCGCCGGTGTCGGCGAAGGCTTCGCCGATCTCGCTGCGGCCACGTTCGCCGTCGGGCGTGGCGAACTGCAGGGTCAGCCGCTGCGTCTCGATACGCCGACGATGCTGCGCCGCGTCCTGACTTGCCGCCAGCAGCTGCGTGTCGAGTTCGGCCATTTTCGCCGACAGGCTCATCATGTCGGCCACGCTGAGGTCGCGCCGCTGCTGGAACTCCTGCAGCCGCCGCTGCTCGGCCTGCAGCCGCTGCTGCAGGGCGGCGTTGTCCTGCACCGCCTGCGCCAGATCCTCGGCGCGGGTGCTGCGGCTGCCGATCTCGCCGCCGCTGCCGGCCTGGGCGATCAGCGGCTCGACCCCGGCGGGCACGATGCGCACGCTCAGCGAGGCCTGCGGATGCTCGCCGCCACGCTGTTCCACCGACAGCACGTTGCAGACGCCAAAACGCCCGCTCAGGCAGCTGTCCTGGGCCTGCTTGAGCCGCGCCTCGATCTGCGCCGCCGGCAGTTGCACGCTCACGTCGTGCTCGTAGGCCAGCATCGCCGCGCGTCCATCCGCGGTCGGTGCCGCCGCGGACGCTTCGGCCGCACCGCCGGCGCTGTCGGCGTGCTTGGAACAGCCGCCCGCGGCCAACGCCAGCAGCAGCACGCCCCAGTGCAAGCGCCGCGCCCTCACAGGCTCGCCCCGTCCACGCTGTGCACCTGCAGCGCCGTCAGGTCCACCTGCGGCAGGCAGCGCACGTTGACCGCCACCGTGGCCTCGCCGGTCTTGGGGTGGGTGCCCTCGCTGAAGGGGGCGATGCCGCAGTCCGGGCAATGATGATGGTCGATGTGCAGGCGATTGAAGCGGTAGGTGCCCAGCGCCTCCGGCGCATTGCGCAGCGACAGCGCCGTGCGCGCGCCGAACCACAGCAGCCCGCCGCGGCGCCGGCACATGGAGCAGTTGCAATCGTAGACCTCGGCGATCGGCGCCTCGGTTTCCAGTTCGAATGCGATGCGGCCGCAATGGCAGCTGCCCGAGTAGTTCATCCCTGCACTCCGAGGACCAAGAAGAAGCGCAAGGGTAATCCAACGGCAGGTGCGCGCGCAGCGGCGGCCGCCTATGCTGGCGGATCGACCCACTACAGGAACCCCGATGCGCAAGCACCTGCTCGCCGCCGCCCTGCTCGCCGCCCTCGCCGGCTGCCAGAAACCCGCCGATGCCCCAACGACGCCGTCCGCCGCCGCGCCCGGCAGCGCCGCCGCGGCCGCCGACCCGGCCGCCGACACCGCCTTCGCCGCGCTGTCCAAGCGCGCCGTCGACACCTGGATGCAGCTGTCGCCAGTCGGCGCCACCCAGACCGGCGACCACCGCTACGACAGCGAACTGGACGACCTCAGCGCCGCCGGCCGGCAGAAGAGCCTGGACGCGAGCAAGCAGCTGCTGGCCGAACTGGACAAGCTGGACATGGCCAAGCTCTCGCGCGAGAACCAGGTGGACGCGGCGATCCTGCGCAACCAGTTGCAGTCGGACATCTGGAACAGCGAGGTGGCGCAGAGCTGGGCCTGGGATCCGCAGGTCTACAACGGCCTGGCCGGCGGCGCGATCTACGGGCTGATGGCGCGCGAATTCGCGCCGCTGCCGGAGCGGCTGAAATCGGCCACCGCGCGCATGGAGAAGATCCCGGCGCTGTTCGCGCAGGCGCGCGCCAACCTGGACCCGGCACGGGTGCCGCTGATCAACGCGCAGACCGTGGCCAAGCAGAACCAGGGCATCCTCAGCATCGTCGACACCTTCATCGTCCCGCACGCCAAGGAACTGCCAGAGGCCGACGCGCAGCGCCTGCAGGCGGCGATCGACGGGCTGAAGCAGGCGGTGGCCGAACAGCAGACCTGGCTGGACAAGACCCTGGTGCCCAACGCCAAGGGCGATTTCCGCATCGGCGCGGAGAAGTACGACCAGAAGCTGAAGTTCGCGCTCAATTCCTCGCTGTCGCGCGCCGAGATCAAGCAGCGCGCCGAAGCCGAGCTCAAGCGCGTGCGCGAGGAGATGTATGGCATCGCCCGCACCGTGCTGAAGGACACCCCGAACGCGCCGGCGCTGGTCGATGCGCCGAGCGACGCGCAGCAGCAGGCGGCGATCGAGGCGGCGCTGGAACTGGCCTACGCGCAGCATCCGGCGCGCGACAAGGTGGTCGACGACGCCAAGGCTTCGCTGGCGTCCTCCACCGAGTTCGTGCGCAGCAAGAACCTGCTGACCCTGCCCGACGCGCCGGTGGACATCATCCTGATGCCCGAGTTCCAGCGCGGCGTGGCGGTGGCCTACTGCGACTCGCCCGGCCCGCTGGACAAGAACCTGAAGACCTTCTACGCGGTGTCGCCGATTCCCGACGACTGGAGCGCGCAGCAGGCCGAATCGTTCCTGCGCGAATACAACGGCCGCATGATCCACCTGCTGAGCATCCACGAAGGCGTGCCCGGCCACTACGTGGAAGGCTGGCACTCGGCCAAGTTCCCCTCCACGCTGCGCGGCGTGCTGCGCTCGGGCGTGTTCGCCGAGGGCTGGGCGGTGTACACCGAGCGGATGATGCAGGAGCAGGGCTACCTGGACAACGATCCGCTGTTCCACCTGGTGCAGCTGAAGTTCTACCTGCGCACCCTCGCCAACGCGCTGCTCGACCAGGGCGTGCACGTGGACAACTGGAGCAAGGAACAGGCCATGCAACTAATGGTGCACGACACCTTCCAGCAGCAGAGCGAGGCCGAGGGCAAATGGGTGCGCGCGCAGCTGACCTCGGCGCAGCTGCCGACCTACTTCGTCGGCGTGCAGGAACACCTGGACCTGCGCAAGGCGATGCAGGCCAAACTCGGCGACACCTTCGACCTGAAGGCCTACCACGACCAGGTGCTGTCGTATGGGGCGCCGCCGGTGCGGTTCGTGCGGGAGCTGATGTTGGATGAGCCGATCCAGTGAGAAGCCGGGATTGGGGATTCGGGAGTCGGGATTCGTAGAAGCGGTTCCCCGCGCCCGATGACCTCACGCGATCCAACTGGAGAAAAGCCCCCCCTTGAGTCAAGGGGGGCGCGCCGACAGGCGCGGGGGATCTGGATGGTGATGAGCTGGGGCCCACGGTTTGCGTAGCAAACTGTGGGGGCGACAGCGCGCATGCGCTGACGCCGCTCTGAGCCGGGGCCCGCGGTTTGCGCAGCAAACTGTGGGGGCGTTAGCGCGAATGCGCTGACGCCGCTCGCTAGCGCGCTCCTACGAATCCACCCGTCTGCCGCGCCCACAGCCGTGCGTACAGGCCGCCGCGCGCGACCAGTTCGGCGTGGGTGCCGGTTTCGACGATCGCGCCCTGGTCCATCACCACCAACCGGTCCATCCGCGCGATGGTCGACAGCCGGTGCGCGATCGCGATCACCGTCTTGCCGGCCATCAGTTCGTCCAGGCTGTCCTGGATCGCCGCTTCCACTTCCGAATCCAGTGCCGAGGTCGCCTCGTCCAGGATCAGGATCGGCGCGTCCTTGAGCAGCACGCGGGCGATGGCGATGCGCTGGCGCTGGCCGCCGGACAGCTTGACCCCGCGCTCGCCCACCTGCGCGTCGTAGCCGCGCTGGCCCTCGCCGTCCACCAGTTGCTCGATGAACTCGGCGGCGCGCGCCTTGGCCACCGCGGCGCGCAATTGCGCCTCGCTGGCGTCGGGCCGGCCATACAGCAGGTTGTCGCGGATCGAACGGTGCAGCAGCGAGGTGTCCTGGGTGACCAGGCCGATCTGCCCGCGCAGGCTTTCCTGGGTGACCGCGGCGATGTCCTGGCCGTCGATCAGGATGCGTCCGCTCTCCAGGTCGTACAGCCGCAGCAGCACGTTGACCAGGGTCGACTTGCCGGCGCCGGACGGCCCGACCAGGCCAATCTTCTCGCCGGCGCGCACCTGCAGGTCGAGCCCGGCGATGACCCCGCCACGCTTGCCGTAGTGGAAATGGATGTGCTCGAAGCGCACATCGCCGCGCTCCACGCGCAGCGGCACCGCGTCGGCGCGGTCCTGCACCTGCGCCGGCTGCGCGATGGTCTCCATGCCGTCCTGCACCGCGCCGATGTCCTCGAAGATGCCGTTGACCGTCCACATGATCCAGCCGGACATGTTGTGGATGCGGATCACCAGGCCGGTGGCCAGGGTGATCGCGCCCACGCTGATCTGGCCGCGGCTCCACAGCCACAGCGCCAGCGCGCAGGTGGCGGCGATCAGGAAGCCGTTGGCGACGGCGATGGCGGTGTCCATCGCCGTGGTCATGCGGGTCTGCCGGCGGTGCTTGGCCGCCAGCTCGCCGATCGCCTCACGCACATAGCTCTGCTCGCGCCCGGCATGCGAGAACAGCTTCAGCGTGGCGATGTTGGTGTAGCCGTCGACGATGCGGCCCATCGCCTTGGAGCGCGCATCCGAGGCGATCCACGCGCGCTCCTTCATCCGCGGCACGAAGTACACCATCAGGCCCACGTAGACCAGCAGCCACACCAGCAGCGGCGCCATCAGCCACGGGTCGGCCTGGGCGAACAGCCACAGCGCGCTGCCGGTGTAGACGGCGATGTACCACAGCGCATCGACCATCTGCACCGCCGACTCGCGCAGCGAGGTGCCGGTCTGCATGACCCGGTTGGCGATGCGCCCGGCGAAGTCGTTCTGGAAGAAACCCAGGCTCTGCCGCACCACGTAGTTGTGCATCAGCCAGCGCGAGCGGTTGCTCAGCCCGGGCACGATGGCCTGGTTGACCAGCAGGTTGTGCAGCGCCACGAACAGCGGCCGCGCCACCAGCACGATGGCGGCCATCCACAGCAGTTCGCCGCCGTGGCGGTGGAAGAATTCCGGCCCCGGCCGCTCGGCCAGCATGTCGACGATGCGGCCGAGGAAGTCGAACATCGCCACTTCCACCAGCGCCAGCAGCAGCCCGGCCACCAGCGTGGCCAGCAGCAGCGGCCACAGCGGACGCAGGTAATGCAGGTAGAAGCGCGCCACGCCGCGCGGCGGCATCTCGGTCTCCACCTTCGGGAAGACCTCGATCAGGGATTCGAACCAGCGAAACATCGAAAAACGCCAACGACCAACGGGGCGCCAGGGTAGCCTATCGCGCGTCAAGCGCAGAGCGCGGACGGCGGCGTCCGCGAACGGGAAACCGCCGACATCCGGCGCGCTTCGCCACGCGCGCGCGGGCCTGGCGGCGCCATGCGCATCCCCGGCTCGCAACCTAGCCGCGGCCGCTTGCGCTGCGCAGCGCGACTACTGGCATTGCACCGCGTCGCCCGCATCCGCGGCGCCGGCGACGATCTGGATGCGGGTGAAGGCGGCCGCGAACGGCGCATCGGCATCGATCGCGAACGGCATGTCGATGCCGCCCAGGTCGGCGCCGCGCTTGGCGAAGCAGGCCAGCGGCACGGTCACGGTGCGCTTGCCGCTGCCGGCGGCGGCCAGCAGCGGGCCGATGTCGATGCCGTCGCCGCAGCCGCGCAGGCAGCCCAGGCGCAGCGTCACCGGCGCGCTGGGCGCGTGCTCCACCACCACGTCGAACTGCAGCGCCGCGTGCGCCTGCGCCATCGCGGTCAGGTTCTGGCCACCGGGGCTGCTGGCGAACAGCCGCGCCGGCGCGTGCCAGGTCACCTGCTTGGCGTCCTGCTGGGTGTTGACCTGCACCGTGCGCACGCTCAGCGCAGGCGCGGGCTGCGGCCACTGCAGCGCGGTGTTGAGATCGGCGCCGAGCGCGTGCTCCTGGCCGCGCGCGGCGAGCTTCAGCGCGAACGGCGGCGCATCGCGCAGGTTGAACACCGGCAGCGTGGTGGCCGCGCCGCAATTGTCCGGCAGCTGCACCGGCAGCGTGCCGACGCGGCCGCCGCGCGCGTAGCGCAAGCCGTAGCCGACCGCGAACAGCGGCGGACGCGCCGGATCGGCCGGCGCCACCGGCGGCGGGCAGGCCTGGCCCGGCCACGGGAAGCTCAGCTGCCCGCGGAAATCGTGCGCGCCGCCGAACAGCACGTCGGCCACGCCGCCGCCTTCGCTGCCCGGCAGCCAGGCGGCGACGAAGGCCTGCGACAGGTTGAGCAGGTCGTTGACGTACAGCGGCCGCCCGGACAACAGCACGGTGATCACTGGCTTGCCGGTCGCGGCCGCGTCCTGCAGCGTCTTCAGGTCCTCCGGGTGGCGCTGGCTGTGCGCCATGGTGCCGGAGGCGACGATGTCGCCGCTGCCCTCGGCATACGGGGTTTCGCCGATCACCGCGACGATCGCGTCGTAGCTGCCCGGTTGCGCCGCGGCGACCGACGCGGCATAACGCACCTGCGCGGCGCCGCCGACCTCGCGCAAGCCGGCCAGGATGCTCTGCGCATTGGGGAAATCGGCGTTGCCGTTGTCGATGCCCTGCCAGGTCAGCGACCAGCCGCCGGCCTGGTCGGCGATGCTGTCGGCGCGCCTGCCGACCACCAACAGGCGCTGGCCGCGGCGCAGCGGCAACGCGCTGCGCTCGTTCTTCAGCAGCACCAGCGATTCGCGCACCGCGCGCCGCGCCAGGTCGCGCTGCACCAGCGCATCCTCGCGCCCGGCGTAGCGGCTGGCGGATGGCGCGTGCGCGAACAGCCCGGCGCGCAGCTTGACCCGCAGGATGCGCCGCACCGCATCGTCGATGCGCGCCTGCGGGATCTGCCCGGACTGCACCTGGGCCACGGTGTTGTCGATGAACGCCTTCCAGTCGTCGGGCACCATCACCATGTCCACGCCGGCGTTGATCGCCTGCGCACAGCTGGCATTGCTGCAGCCCGGCACCTGGCCGATGCCGTTCCAGTCGGAGACGACGAAGCCGTCGAAGCCCATCTTCTGCTTCAGCGCCCCGGTCAGCAGCGGTTCTGCGCCGTGCATCTTGCCGTAGTCGACGCCGGCGCCGACGTCGTTCCAGCTGCTGTAGGACGCCATCACCGTCTGCACCCCGGCCTCGATCGCGCCGTAGTAGCCCTGCCCGTGCACGTTGACCATCCGCACCTTGTCGATCCGCGCCACGCCCTGGTCGCGGCCATGCTCGGTGGCGCCGTCGCCGAGGTAGTGCTTGGCGGTGGCCAGCACGCTGGCGTCGTCGCCGAGCCGGCCCTGCATGCCGCGCACGTAGGCGGCGGCGTAGCTGCGCACCAGCGCCGGCTCCGACGAGAAGCTCTCGTAGGTGCGCCCCCAGCGCGGATTCTCCGCCACCGCCAGGGTCGGCGCGAACGCCCAGGCGATGCCGGTGGCGCGGCTGGCCTGTGCGGTGGCGCGCGCGACCTGCTCGACCAGCGCCGGGTCGCGCGCCGCGCCCAGGCCGATGTTGTGCGGGAACAGCGTGGCGCCGTACACGTTGCTGTGCCCATGCACCGCATCGGTGCCCCAGACGATGGGGATCGGCACCTGCGCATCGGTGCGCATCGACGCCTGGTAGTACGCGTCGGCCAGCTGCAGCCAGTCCTGCACCCGCGCGTGCTTGTTCTTGCCCGGCCACGAACCGCCGCCATTGAGCACCGAGCCGATGTAGTACTGGCGCACCTGCTCGGGCGTGATCGACTTGATCTCGGCCTGGGTCATCTGCCCGACCTTCTGCGCCAGGGTCATGCCGCCCAGGATCTGCGCGATGCGCGCCTCGCTGGCCGGATCCTGCGCGACCGCACTGCGCAGCGCCGGCCAGTCGCGCAGCGGTGCCGGCGCGGCCGGCGGCGCGGCGTCGGCCACGGCGGCGAGGCTGGCGGCGGCGAGGCTGGCGGCGGCGAGCAGCGCGCGGGCCCAGGGGTGCGGTGTGGACATGCGGTTTCCTCCATCGATGGGCGGCCGGGCGCCGCGCCGCGGCGCGGCGTACGCGGTCGCCAGTTCAGAGCTTGTAGCGGAAGCCGAGCAGGTACTGGCGGCCGTACTCGGTGTATTCCTCGGGCAGGAACACCGTGGACGCGATGCCGGCGGCGCTGACCTCGGTGCGGAACGCCTCGTTGGTCAGGTTGTTGACCTGGAACATCAACGACAGTCCCTTGAGCCTGCCGCTGTCCGGGAAGTCGTAGCTCAGCTGCAGGTCGGTGACGCGTTCGCTGAGCGTGTTGCGGTAGCTGCGCTGGCCGAACAGCGATCCGTACTCGCCGCGGTAGGCGTCGCGGTAGCGCTGGCTGACGCGCGCGCCGAACCCGTGCTTCTCGTAGAACAGCGTGGCGTTGGCGACGATCTTGGACAGGCCGGGGATGGTGTCGGTGCCGGGCGAGTTGTCGCTGGGATCGGGATCGATCGACGATTCGGTGTAGGAGCCGTTGACCTGCACGCCGAAGCCGTCCAGGCGCTCGCTGAACACGTCGCCGGTGACGCTGGCGGCGAACTCGATGCCGCGCATGTAGCCGCCGCTGCCGTTGGCCCAGGTGCTGAAGGTGCCGATGTTGGACACCGGAGTCTGCCCGTCGGGGTTGTAGCCGGTGAAGTCCCAGGTCAGGTTCTGCCGGTAGATGTAGGTCTGCAGGTCCTTGTAGAACAGCGCCAGGCTGACGTAGCTGGCCGAACCGAAGTACTTCTCCAGCGACAGGTCGAGCGCATCGGCGCGGTACGGCTGCAAGGTCGGGTTGCCACCGCTGCCGCTCCACAGCCCGGTGGTTGTGTCCACCGCGGCGCTGGCATCGGCACTGAGGTAGTTGATCGGCGGGCGCATCAGCTGCTTGGCCGCGCCCAGGCGCGCCATCCAGCCGTCGCCGAAGTCGAACACCAGGTTTAGGCTCGGCAGCGCGTCGTGGTAGCGCGCGCCCAGGGTCTGCGCGCCAACCACCGCACCGCCGCTGGCGTTGAAGCCGGTCGACGACTGGTCGGTGCTGATGTACTGCAGGCCGGCGTTGCCGCGCACGCGCACGCGCTCGCCCAGGTCCATGTCGATGTTGGCACGCAGGTAGTAGGTGTTGACGTCCTCCTCGACCACGTAGTCCTTGCGCAGGTCGTCGTTGCTCTCCGACAGGCTCACGTCGTAGTAGCGCGACAGCAGCGCGCGCGGATCGAAGCTGAGGATGTCGCCGATGCCGGCGAAGCCCAGCGAGGTCGGCGCATACAGCAGCGACGGGTCGACCAGGGTCGGCGTGCGCCCCGGCAGGTCGGCGAAGTACACGTCGGCGCGCTTGTCCTTGCTGCGCCGGTTGACGTTCACGCCCAGGTCGAAGCTGCGCACCAGCGCGGTGTCGACGTCGTAGTTGAACTCCAGGCGGCCGGCCTTGATCTCGTCCTTCTGCCAGGAATTCTCCACCCGCCCGTCGTGCCCCCACTTCTGCGGGTCCCACAGATACACCGCACCGGGATCGGCCAAGTCGGCGAGCGAGTAGCGCGCGAAATCGTTGCTCAGCGGCAGCTCGAAGCCGATGTCCTGCGGATCGGCCAGTCCGGCGTAGGTCTCCAGCTGCGACTGCCGGCGCTCGGCGCGCGAGTAGTTCAGGTCCAGGCTCAGCGACCAGGGCGCGAAGCGCAGCGTGTTGGTCCAGCCGACCGAGAGCAGCTTGTCCTCGCGGTCGTTGCGGTCGTTGCGCAGCACCGGCTGCACGCCGCTGAGGGTACCCTGGGTGATGATCGGCACGCCCTGGCGGTCGCTGGTGACGATGTCGCGATAGGCGACCTGCTGGCCGAGCGCGTTGCTGAAGTCCGGCGCGTTGGACCACATCGCGCCGTGCATCGTCTCGTTCTGCTCGAACTTGGACCAGTAGCCGTCGAGCACGCTGTGGAAGTGCTCGTTCGGCTTGTACTCCAGCGTGCCGATCACACCGTCGCGGGTGAGCTCGCGCGACTTGATCCACGCTTCGGAGCCCTGCAGCGCGACCGCGCCCGGCGGCTTGCCCGGCTGCGTGGCGCCCCAGCTGTCCGGATTGCCCCACCACCACGCCTTGTAGTGCTTTTCCTGGAACGGCGAATTCAGCCGCGCCACGCCCAGCGCCACGCCGATGGTGTCGCCGGCGAACTGGTCCACGTAGGACGCCGCGGCGCGGTAGCCGGTGTCGTGGCCGTCGTCGCCGAGCTCGCCGAAGGAATTCTTCTCGCCGTTGCCGCTGACCACGATGCGGCGCTCGTCCAGGTCCAGCGGGCGGATCGTCTTCAGGTCCACGGTGCCGGACAGGCCCTGCCCGATCACCGCAGCGTCGGCGGTCTTGTAGACGGTGACCGCGTTGATCAGTTCGGCCGGGAACTGGTCGAACTCCACGCCGCGGCTGTCGCCGGTGCTGACCTGTTCGCGGCCGTTGAGCGTGGTGCCGACGAACTGCTCGGACATGCCGCGGATGTTGATCACCTGCGAGCGCCCGTCCACGCGCTGGGTAGCCACGCCCGGCAACCGCGAGATCGAATCGGCGATGCTCACGTCCGGAAGCTTGCCGATGTCCTCGGCCGAGATCGCCTCCACGATCAGCGACGATTCGCTCTTGGTCTCCACCGCCGTCTCGATGGCATGGCGGATGCCGGTGACGCGTACCGCGTCCAGCGTGCCGACCGTGTCCTGCTGCGCCGGCGCGGCCGGGCTGGCGGTTTGCGCGTGCGCCTGCTGCAGCGCGGCGATGCAACAGGCCACGGCCAGCAGCCGCCGCGCCGGCACGCCGCGGCGTGCGCGGGCGACGAAGAATTCCTGCATCCCCTTCATGTGCTGCCCCTCCCGGCATTTTTGACAGCGCTGTCATACGCGCTGTATCCAGTGCGGTCAATCCCGGTAGGAGCGCGCAATGCCGCAGCCAAGCAAATTCATGACGTTCTTCGCCGATGCGGCGTCGCGCCGCATGGAATCGTTGCGGCGCAACACGGGGTTTGCGCGGCGTTTCGCGGCCGCGCGCGCTATGCGGCGAAGCGCTGCGCGTGCCTGTTGCGTTGCCCTGCTCGGCGTCTGCGGTGGCCTCGCCGTGGCCGCGCCGCCAGTGCCGGCCGATACGATCCAGGTCTGGATCACCACCCACGATCATCGCCAGGCGCTCGCCCCGGCGCCGGCCGCGACCTGGACCACGCAGGCGCACGCCGACATCCGCATCGATGCCGCGGCGCGGCGCCAACGTATGCTCGGTTTCGGCGCATCGATCACCGACGCCTCGGCCTGGGTGCTGCAGCAACTGCCGCCGCCGCGCCGCGACGCGCTGATGCGCGAACTGTTCGGGCGCGCCGACGGCGGCCTGGGACTGAGCTTCGCGCGGCTGACCATCGGCGCCTCGGACTTCTCGCGCCACCACTACAGCCTCGACGACACCCCGGACAACGCGCCGGACCCGGCGCTGGCGCACTTCAGCATCGCTCCCAACCGCGACGACGTGCTGCCGATCGCGCGGCAGGCCTTGGCGATCAATCCCGAGCTGAAGATCATGGCTTCGCCGTGGAGCGCGCCGGCGTGGATGAAGACCAGCGGCAGCCTGATCGGCGGCACGCTCAAGCCGGAGTACTACGACGCCTTCGCCCGCTACCTGCTGCGCTACGTCGATGCCTATGCGCAGGCCGGCGTGCCGATCTTCGCGCTGACCCTGCAGAACGAACCCGGCTTCACCCCCAAGGACTATCCGGGCATGCGCCTGGAGGCGAGCCAGCGCGCGCAATTGATCGGCCGCCACCTCGGCCCGCTGCTCGACGCGCGCCGCGATCCGCCGCTGATCTTCGACTGGGACCACAATTGGGACCAGCCGCACGAGCCGCTGGCGGTGCTCGCCGATGCGCAGGCGCGGCGTCATGTCGCCGCCGTCGCGTGGCACTGCTATGCCGGCGATCCCGCCGCGCAGAGCCCGGTGCAGGCGGCCTACCCGGACAAGGACGCCTACATGACCGAGTGTTCCGGCGGCGATTGGGAGCCGCTGCGCAGCGGCGGCCTGACCCTGCAGGCGCGGCGGCTGATCGTGCAGTCGGTGCGCCACGGCGCGCGCGGCGTGCTGTTCTGGAACCTTGCGCTGGACCTGCAGGGCGGGCCGCATGCCGGTGGTTGCGACACCTGCCGCGGCGTCGTCGACATCGGCGCGGACGGCGAGCGCGTGGTACGCACCGACGAGTACTATGCGCTCGCCCATGCCAGCCGCTTCGTGCGGCCGCAGGCCTGGCGCATCGATTCCAGCGAAGGCGGCGAAGGCGTGGACAACGTGGCGTTCCTGAATCCCGACGGCTCGCGAGTGCTGGTGGCGGTCAACAGCGCCGACCGCGAACGCACCGTGGCGGTGGCCGATGGCGCGCGCGGCTTCCGCTACACCCTGCCGGCGCGCAGCATGGCGAGCTTTGTCTGGGCGGCACCGGCGGCGGGCGCGAGGCGATGAGCAAACGCGCGACGCAGGGCCTGCGCATCGAGGACGTCGCCGCGCGCGCCGGCGTCTCGATGAAGACCGTGTCGCGGGTCATCAACGGCGAGCCCAACGTGCGCGAGCAGACCCGGCGCAAGGTCGAGCAGACCATGCAGCAATTGAGCTATCAGCCCAACCCCTCCGCGCGCAGCCTGGCCGGGCAGCGCTCCTACGCGGTGGCACTGGTCTACGACAATCCCTCGTACTACCAGATGGAGATCCAGAACGGCGTGCTCGAGGCCTGCCGCGCGCAGCGCTACACGCTGATGCTGGCGCCGGTGGACCGCAGCCGCCCCGACCATGCCGATGCGCTGGTCGCACTGGCGCGGCACCAGCACATCGATGGCCTGCTGCTGATCCCGCCACTGACCGACGATGACGCGCTGCTGCGGCGCCTGGATGCGGAGCGCATCGCACTGGCCTGCATCTCGCCGCGGCGGCAGCGCCATTGGCCCGGCGTACGCCTGGAGGAACGGCGCGCCGCGCGCGAACTGGTCGGCGAGCTGGTGCGGCTCGGCCATCGCCGCATCGCCCATATCCGCGGCCTGCCCGGCCACGGCGCGACGCAGTGGCGCCTGGCCGGCTATCGCGATGCGCTGGCGGCCGCCGGCATCGCCTACGACGAGCGCCTGGTGGCGCCGGGCCGCTTCGACTTCGCCTCCGGCATCGAGGCCGGCGAGCGCCTGCTCGGGCAGCGCCGCCGGCCCAGCGCGGTGTTCGCCGCCAACGACGAGATGGCCGCCGGCGTGCTGCGCAGCGCCAGCCTGCGCGGCCTCGGCGTGCCCGCCGACCTGTCGATCTGCGGCTTCGACGACACCCTGGTCGCGCAACAGGTGTCGCCGGCGCTGGCGACGGTGCAGCAACCGCTGCAGCAGATGGGCCGGCGCGCGCTGGAACTACTGCTGGCGCGGCTGCGCGCGCCGCAGCCGGCGGCCTGCGAGACCCTGCCGTACCGCTTGCTGCTGCGCAATTCGCTGGGCCCGCCCGCCGCACAGCGCTGAGCAACGATGCAGCGCGCGCAACGCGTGGCCGGCTGCATGCCATCGCGACGATCCTGTAGGCGATACCGCAAATGGCCGGTCGAATAGGGCTGGCACGATCGGCGGCGTCATCGATTGGCGGGACGAGGGCTTCGTGCTGGTGCGCGGCGACATCGGTGCCGACGCCGGATGATCGATCGCCACTGCTTGCCGCTGCGCGGGCATCCATGGGCCGGTGCTGCCGCGGTATGGCTTCTTGTAGAGAGACTTCAGTCCCGACTGCCACCGAAGCCGAAGGCCTTCGGCTTCGATGTCGCGACTGAAGTCGCTCCCACAACAAAGCTGCACGTGCCGAACGCCATTCGCACGGCCGGTTCGGCTCTCTGTGGGAGGGACTTCAGTCCCGACTGCTGCCGAAGCCGGATGCCTTCCGGCTTCGCGGTCGCCACTGAAGTCGCTTCCACAACAAGCGGCGCGCGCAAAGCCATCCGCGCGGCCGCCCTTGCTTCTGCAGGAGGGACTTCAGTCCCGACTGCCACCGATGCCGACGGCCTTCGGCTTCGGGGTCGCGGCTGAAGCCGCTCCTACAGTCAATCGGCTTGGCGATCGGCGTCTATTTCCGACGCAGTGCGCCATCTCGAAACGAGACAGCAATCAACAGCAGCGCAGCAGCCACCGCACTCATTCCGTGCGGTGGCAGCACACGCACAGTTTGTTCCCGTCCAGGTCGCGGAAGTATGCGCCGTAGTAGTCCGGGTGGTAGTGCGCGCGCAACCCGGGCGCGCCTTCGCAGCGCGCGCCGTGGGCCAGCGCAATGCATGGCAGCGATCCACCTGCGCTCGGCTCGCTGCCTGCAGCGCGAGCATCTGCCCATTGCCCGGCATGGCGGACTCCCCGTCGAAGGCGCGGCCGATCAGCAGCAACGGCCGCGGCGAGTCCGGCGCCGTCCAGCCGGCCCAGCCGCGCACGTCGTCGCGGAACGTCAGCTGCAGCCCCAGCACCTGCAACAGCGGCGCGTAGAACGCGAATGCGGCCGGGAAATCGTTAACCCCCAGATGCACGTGCGAGAGCATCGGCACCGCCGCGCTCACGGCGCGTCGGCGACCGGGGTCAGCAACAGATCCTGGAAATCGAAGCTGAAATCGGTCAGCGGCGAGATCGCGTCCATGCGTACCTCGCGCACCTTGCCGTCGGGCGTCAGCGCGAAGTTGACGAAGGCATCGGCGTTGAGCGAGCGGTCGCGCCAGCGCACGATGAAGGTGTCGTGCTGCCAGTGCTCCAGCGTGCCGACCAGCTGCGCGGTCTTGCTGAAGCGCAGTTCCAGCTGCTTGCCGCGCTGCACGATCGCCACGTCGCCGTACCACGGATCGCGGTAGGTGCCGGCGTAGCCGGCCAGCGGCAGCGACGGCGTGGAGGTGGCGTCGCGCGCGGCCTGGTGCTTGCTCCAGTCCTCGTCGGCCTTCTGGTCGGCCTTGGCCACCGCCGCGGCGTAGGCGGCGGTCCAGTCGGTCGCCGGCGCACCGAGATAGGCGTCGAGCACCTGCAGGGTGAGCGCGTTGAACGCCGCGCCGACTTCCTGGTTGGTCAGCACGATCACGCCCAGCTTGCGCTCCGGCACCAGGGTCAGCCGCGACACCATGCCGGGCCAGCCGCCGGTGTGCCAGACCAGCTTGTTGCCGCGGTAGTCGCTCAGGCTCCAGCCCTCGCCGTAGCCGGCGAAGTTGGGCTTGGCCGGCAGCAGTTCCGGCACGCTCGGCTCGGCGATGGCGATCGGCGTGATCACCTGCCACATCTCCTGCTGCCGCTGCGCGCTGAACAGGCGACGCTCCTGGCCGTCGGCCGCCGGCAGGCGCCCGCCGTCGAGCTGCACCTGCATCCACTTGGCCATGTCGTGCACGTTGGCGTAGATGCCGCCGGCACCGGCATTGTTCGACCAGGTCAGCGGCGGCACCGTGCGCAGCTCGCGGAAGTCGAACTTGGCATGGCCGACCGCGGCGCGATCGCCGGGCTGCAGGTGATCGCTGTTGATGCGCGCGCCGCTCATGCCCACCGGCACGAAGATGCGCTGGCGCACGAACTCGGCGTAGGGCTGCCCGGAGACCTGCTCGATCACCTTCTGCGCCACCGCGTACAGGATGTTGTCGTAGGCGTAGCGGTCGCGGAAACCGCCCTTCAGCGGCACCTGCGCCAGGCGCCGCACCACCTCCTCGTTGCTGTAGCCGGTCGCCGGCCAGAACAGCAGGTCGCCGGCGCCCAGGCTCAGCCCGCTGCGGTGGCTGAGCAGGTCGCGCAGGCGCATCTCGCGGGTCACGTAAGGGTCGGACATCTGGAACCACGGCAGATGCTCGATCACCCGGTCGTCGAGCTTGAGCTTGCCCTCGTCGGCCAGGATCGACAGCGACGCGGCGGTGAAGGCCTTGGTGTTGGAGGCGATCGCGAACAGGGTCTGCGCGTCCACCGGCTCCGGCTTGCCGAGTTCGCGCACGCCGTAGCCGCGCTCCAGCACCACCTGCCCGTCCTTGACGATGGCGATGGCGATGCCCGGCACGTCGAACTGCTTGCGGACCCGTTCGACCCGCGCATCCAGATCCTGCAGCGCCGGCGGCAACGCCGCCTCCACCGGGGCAGGCGCCTGCGCCTGCGCGGTGGCGCTCATCGCCAGCAGCAGGCCGCAGCCCATCGACATGCTTTTCAAATCCATCGCTCCTGAAATCAAAGAAAGACGCCGCTACCGGCGCCGCGCGCGGCGTCCGCAGCGCAACGCGCCGCCGATGGCCACTCCGACACGACCTGCCGCAGCGCGCATGGCGCTGCGCACGCCCCGACGTTGCGGTTACTGCGGTCAACCGGGAACGCCATCTCCCGCGCCCCGCCATGCGCCGCAGCGCAGGACCGAGTGTAGGCCAGCACCGGGCCTGCGCGGCAGTTCCGGGCTACAGCGCCGCAGCCCGGGCCAGCAACGCCTGCTTTTCGCGCGCGTTGGCACTGAGCGCAGCCGCCTGCGCGAACGCTGCGCGGGCCTCGTCGGTCCGCCCCAGGCGTTGCAGCACATCGCCGCAGGCCGCGGCCAGCGGCGCGTAGTCGCGCAGCCGCGGATCCTGGCGCAGCGGCTGCAGCAGCGCCCAGGCCGCAGGCGCGCCCTCGGCGCGCGCGACCGCGACCGCACGGTTGAGGTCCACCACCGGCGAGGGATGCAACTGCGCCAGCCGCGCGTACAGCGCCGCCAGCCGCGCCCAATCGGTGTCCTCGGCGCGGCGCGCGCAAGCATGGCATTCGGCGATGGCCGCCTGCAGCACGTAGGCGTCGTCGCCACCGCCCAGGCTCTGCGCGCGCTGCAGCGCGGCCTGGCCGCGCGCGATCTGCAGCCAGTCCCAGCGCGCCCGGTCCTGCTCGGGCAACAGCACCGGGCTGCCGTCGGCACCCACCCGCGCGGCGCTGCGCGAGGCCTGCAGTTCCATCAGCGCCAGCAGCCCGTGCACCTGCGGCCACGTCGGCATGCGATGCGCCAGCACCCGGCCCAAGCGCAACGCTTCCTCGCACAGCGCCGGCCGCATCCAGTCGTCGCCGGCGCTGGCCGCATAGCCCTCGTTGAACACCAGATAGATCACTTCCAGCACCGACGCCAGCCGCTGCGGCAGCGCCGCCTGCCGCGGCACCTCGAACGGCACCTGCTTCTGCGCCAACGTGCGCTTGGCGCGGACGATGCGCTGGGCAATGGTCGGCTCCGGCAGCAGGAAGGCGCGCGCAATCTCTTCCGTGCTCAGGCCGCCGAGCAGCCGCAGGGTCAGCGCCACCCGCGCATCCGCCGGCAGCAGCGGATGGCAGGCCACGAACATCAGCCGCAGCAGGTCGTCGCCGATGTCGTCCTCCAGCGCATCGCTGTCGTCCGGCGCCGGCAGCGGCTGCGGCTCCAGCAGCTCGCCCCACTGCGCATGCTGCCCGGCGATCCGCTGGTGCTGGCGCAGCACGTCGATGGCGCGATTGCGCGCGGTGGTCATCAGCCACGCTCCGGGATTGTCGGGAATGCCCTGCGCCGGCCAGCGCTCCAGCGCCGCCAACCAGGTGTCCTGCACCAGTTCCTCGGCACGGCCGACGTCGCCGCCGAGCAGCCGGGTCAAGCGTGCGATCAGGCCCGGCGCTTCCATGCGCCAGACCGTCTCCAGGCGTTGCGTGAGCGCGTTATCCATGCGCCGAATCAGAGCACCGGTCGCGGCGCGGCACAAGCCGCACGGCCGTGGCGCCGCCCTAGCCCGGCTCGCCGCTCATGTGCGCGAACTCCCACAGGTGGCCGTCGAGGTCCTCGAAACCGCGCTGGTACATGAAACCGTAGTCGCGTGCCGCCTGCGGCTCGCGCGCACCGGCGGCCAGCGCCTTCTCCAGCATCGCATCGACCGCCTCGCGGCTGGGCGCCGACAAGGCGGTGATGACCTCGGTGCCCGCACGCGCATCGCTGATCGGCTTGCTGGTGAAGCCGGCGAAGAACGCCTCGGTCAGCAGCATCACGAAGATGCTGTCGCTGACCACCATGCACGCGGCGTTGGCGTCGGTGAAGGTGGGATTGAAGCTGTAGCCCAGCGCCGCGAAGAAGGCCTTGGAGGCCTCCAGGTCGCGGACCGGCAGGTTGACGAAGATCATCTGCGGCGAATCGGACATGGTCGGTTTTCCTGGATCGAAAAAAGGGAAGGTACGGTCACGGCTGTTTCATGCAGTTGACCATCCACGGCTTGCCGTAGCGGTCGACCAGCATGCCCCAGCGGTGCGCCCAGAACGTCTCGCCGATCGGGATCCTGACCTCGCCGCCGGCGCTGAGCGCGGCGAATATCCGCTCGGCGTCCTCCACCGAGTCGACCTCGACGTTGATGGTGGTGCTGCCTGCGCCCGGCGGCGACGGGCCGTCGGCGGCCATCAGCACCGCGCCGCCGGCCTCGAGCTGGCTGTGCGCGACCTGGTCGAGCGTCTCCGGCGGCATCTCGCCGCAGCCGTCCATGTTCTCGCTGGGCGGCAGGTTGCGGTAGGTCGCCTCCGACACGACGCTGCCGCCCAGCGCCTGCGCATAGAACGCCATCGCCTCGTGGGTGGCGCCATCGAAGCTCAGGAAAGGAATCAGTTTCATCGGGTGTTCTCCTCGGTGTGGGATGCGGGGGACGCGGCTCGATCGGCATTGCCGATGCGCTCGCGCAGGCGGTGTTCCTGTTGCTGCAGTTCGGGCGTGAAGCCGGCGCCGAAATCCTCCATGTCCATGACCTGGCGCAGTTCGACCTCCGTGCCCGCCTCGAACGGCGCGCGCTTGAGCCATTCGGTGGCCTCGTCCAGCGAGCGCACCTGCCACAGCCAGAACCCGGCCAGCAGCTCGCGCGTCTCGGCGAAGGGCCCGTCGATCACCTGCCGTTGCCCCGGCGCGAAGCGCACACGGCGGCCGCGCCCACTCGGATGCAGGCCTTCGCCGGCGAGCATGATCCCGGCCTCGACCAGTTGTTCGTTGTAGGCGCCCATCGCGCGGAACTCCTCCGCGCTGGGCAGCCGCCCGGTTTCCGAATCGGCCGTCGCCTTGACCAGCACCATCACTTTCATGGGTTCGCTCCTGGGTGCAGCCCGGTGGCCGGGCCGTTCATGGGGTACGACGTCCCGGGAACGCGCAGATCGACATGCCCGCAAAAAATAGTTTGCGGCGGCTGCCGGATGCGGCACCGCAACACGCCTCCGCGCCGCGCTGCGCGATCATGGGCGCCTTCCCCCGCCCCGTCCGGTCAACCCTATGCAATTCCTGCTGCTGATCTACATCGACGAATCGCTGCTGCAGTCCCTGCCCAGCGAGGAATACGACCGGCTGATGCACGGCTGCCTGCAGCACGCCGATGCGCTGCAGGCCGACGGCACGCTGGTGCTGGCGCAACAACTGCAGCCGGTGGCCAACGCCCGCACCCTGCGCACGCGCCAAGGCCAGGCGCGCATCACCGACGGCCCGTTCGCCGAGACCCGCGAACTGCTCGCCGGCTTCAACCTGATCAATGCCCGCGACCACGACGAGGCGATGCGCATCGCCGCGCATTTCCCGTGGTCGCGCTTCGGCAGCATCGAAGTGCGGCCGCTGGCCGACATGGACGCCGAGCGTGCCCGCGTCGGCGCCGCGTTGGCGGGCTCGGCGGTGGCTGGCTAGACGCCCGAGGTCGGGCCGCCGGCATGCGGCCGATGCGCGCATGCCGCTGGCATTGCTTCACGCGATGCCGACGTCGCCGCGGGCAGCGGCTGCATGCTGCCGCGCAGCAGCGTTTGGACGCTACGCTCGCAGCGCATCACGCCACATCACAGCGCATCGCACCGCGCCGTGGCGCGGCGAAACCGGCGACAGCGCACATCGCGACGACAGGGTGCTGCGGCACAATCGCAGCCTGCCCGCTGCCGGTGCTCCCGCATGAACGATCTCTTCGACTCCGCCCCGGCCGCACCCGACGGCATCCGCGTCGGCATCGGCGGCTGGACCTATGCGCCGTGGCGCGGCGGCATGTTCTATCCGCAGGGGCTGGTGCAGCGCCGCGAGCTGGAATACGCCAGCCGCCACGTCAACAGCATCGAGATCAACGGCACCTATTACGGCACGCAGAAGCCGGATACCTACGCGCGCTGGCGCGACGAGACGCCTCCGGGCTTCCTGTTCTCGGCCAAGGCACCCAAGCGCATCACCGGCATGCGCCGGCTGGCCGGCGCCGGCGCGCAGGTCGAGGACTTCATCGGCGGCATCGTCACCCTCGGCGAAAAGCTCGGCCCGCTGGTGTGGCAGTTCGAGCATGGGCGCACGCTCGACCTCGACGACCTCGCCGTGTTCCTGGACCTGCTGCCGCAACAGGGCGGCGGCCGCCGGCTGCGGCACGTGCTGGAAGTGCGCGACCCGGCCAGCGTCGGCCCGCGCCTGCTGGACCTGGCCCGCACCCACGGCGTGGCCACGGTGTTCACCGATTCGCCCGACTACCCGTCCTTCGCCGACCTCGGTACCGACTTCGTCTACGCACGGCTGATGCGCAGCCGCGCCAACCTGGCCCACGGCTACCCGCCCAAGGAACTGCGCGCCTGGGCGGCGCAGGTGCAGGCCTGGCGCCGCGGCGAGGACCCGGACACGCTGCCGCATGCCGGCACGCCCATGGCCGCGGCCAAACCGCGCGAGGTTTTCGTGTATTTCATCAGCGCCGCCAAGGAGCGCAACCCGGCCGCGGCGATGGCGCTACTGGCTGAGCTCGGCAAGCGCTGAGGGGTGGGTGGCGGCTGGTGGTCGCCGGGACCGGGGACCAGGGACTGGTGAAAAGCAAAAGCGCCTTTGCCGGCGCTTTTTGCTTTCGAGCCGGATCGGATCAGGCACCGCAGCGCCAGCTTTCCCGGGTCCCCGGTCCCCGGTCCCTGGTCCCGCCCCCCAACTACCTCGATCAACGCGCGACAATACCCGCATGCCCCTGCACCCCACCACCAAAGCCCAACTGCAAATCCATTTCTGCGTGCTGCTGTGGGGCATCACCGCGATCCTCGGCAAGCTGATTACGCTGCCGGCGCTGCCGCTGGTGTGGTGGCGGATGCTGATGGTGGTGGCGGCGCTGGCGCTGCTACCGCGGGTGTGGCGCGGACTGGCCGCGCTGACCCCGAAACTGCTGCTCGGCTACGCCGCGGTCGGCGCGCTGGTCGGCCTGCACTGGCTGACCTTCTACGGCGCGATCAAGCTGGCCAACGCCTCGGTGGCGGCGACCTGCATCGCGCTGGCGCCGGTGTTCACCGCGGTGATCGAGCCGTGGGTGGCCAAGCGTCCGTTCCGTCCCAGCGAACTGGTGTTCGGCCTGGCCGTGTTGCCGGGCGTGGCGCTGGTGGTCGGCGGCGTCCCCGACGGGATGCGCGCCGGCGTGGCGATGGGCGCGGTGTCGGCGCTGTTCGTCGCCGCGTTCGGCTCGCTCAACAAGCGCCTGGTCGACCATGCCGACCCGCTGACCGTGACCGCGCTGGAACTGGGCGCCGGCACCCTGACCCTGACCCTGCTGGCGCCGCTGCTGCCGTTCGTGCTGCCGGCGCTGAGCGGGCCGCTGCTGGTGCTGCCCAGCCTGCACGACACCGCGCTGCTGCTGGCGCTGGCGCTGCTGTGCACGCTGCTGCCGTTCGCGCTGGCGCTGGTCGCGCTGCGCCGCCTCAGCGCCTACGCAGTGCAGCTGGTGACCAACCTGGAACCGGTCTACGCGATCGTGTTCGCGATCGTGCTGCTGGACGAGCAGAAGCAACTCACCGCGCTGTTCTACCTGGGCGTGGCGGTGATCCTGGGCGCGGTGTTCCTGCATCCGCTGCTGACCCGCGACAAGCCGCTGCGGCATCCGGAACTGCTGGCGACGTCGGAAGCGAAGAACGCGCTGGAGTGAGCGCGCCCGCCGGCGCGGTTCACTCCGCCAGCGACACGCAATCGCGGCCGGCGCGCTTGGCCTGGTACAGCGCCAGGTCGGCGCGCTTGAGCAACTGTTCGGCGCTCTCCTCCGGCTGGTAGACGGCCACGCCGAAACTGGCGGTCAACGGCACCCCGAGTTGCAGCAGGCTGGTCTCCTGGCGCAGCGTCTCGCATTCGTGCATGGCCGCAGCGGCGTCCAGGCCCGGCATCAGCACCGCGAACTCCTCGCCGCCGTAGCGCGCCACCAGGCTGCCCGCCGGCGCACGTGCGCGCAGCATGTCCGCCAACGCCAGCAGCACCGCATCGCCCTTGTCGTGGCCATGCAGGTCGTTGATGTTCTTGAAGTAGTCCAGGTCCAGCAGGGCCACGCTGAGCGGACTGGCGCTGAGCCGCGCCGCCTCCGCGTTGACCATCAGCGCAGTGGCGAACGCGCGCCGGTTGAGCAGCCCGGTCAACGGATCGGTGCGGGACTGTTCGAGCAGGTCGGCGTTGAGCGATTCGAGCGTGGACTGGTACTGCGCCAGCTGCTGCTCGTACCAGTCGCGCTCGCGCAGCTGCAGGGCCAGCGCATGGCTGGTGCGGCGCAGTTCGATCAGCTGCATCACCTGCCGCGACAGCGCCTGCAGCGCCACCACCTGCTCCGGCTCGAGCGTGCGCGGGCGCCGGTCGAGTACGCACAGCGCGCCCACCGCCAACCCGTCGCTGTTGACCAGGGGCGAGCCCGCGTAGAAGCGCACCCCGACCTCGGTGACCAATCGATTGAAGGCGAAACGCGGGTCCACCGCCGCGTCGTTGACCACCATCACCTGCTGCGGGGTCAGGATGGTGTGGCCGCAGAACGAGTCGTCGCGCGTCGCGCTGAGCAGGGTGACGTTGCGCTGCGACTTCAGCCACTGGCGCTCGGCGTCGACCAGCGAGATCAGGGCCGACGGCGTATCGCACAGGCTGGCGGCGATGCCGACCAGGTCGTCGTAGGACGCTTCGGGTTCGGTATCCAGGATCCGCAACGCGTGCAGCGCGCGCAGGCGGTCGGCTTCGTTGTCGGGCTTGGGTGGCTTGATCACGGGAGCGGGCGGCCGGCGGCGGATTGCGTGGCGAGTATCGCCAAAATCGCCGCCGATGCCAGTGAAGGCGCGCGGCCCGGCTTACCAGTCCTGGCGCTGCGGCAGCAGGCCGCGCAGTTCCTGCTCGGTGAGGTTGCGCCACTGGCCCGGCTTCAGCGCGCCGAGCTTGATGTTGTCGATGCGCACGCGGCGCAGCTGGGTGACGCGGTAATCGAACGCGGCGGCCATCAGCCGGATCTGCCGGTTCAGGCCCTGCTCGAGCACGATGCGGAAACCAAACTTGGCGATCCGCGCGGTGCGGCACGGCAGCGTGGTCTCGTTGTGCACGCGCACCCCGCGCGCCATGCCGCGCAGGAACTCGTCGGTGACCGGCTTGTTCACCGCCACCAGGTATTCCTTCTGGTGGCGGTTCTCGGCGCGCAGGATCTCGTTGACGATGTCGCCGTTGCTGGTCATCAGGATCAGGCCTTCGGACTCCTTGTCCAGGCGCCCGATCGGGAAGATGCGCTGCTCGTGGCCGACGAAGTCGACGATGTTGCCCTTGACCTCGCTCTCGGTGGTGCAGGTCACCCCGACCGGCTTGTTCAGCGCGATGTAGACGTGGCGGCGGCCGGATTTTTGCTTGGCGCGCGCGCGCAGCGGCTGGCCGTCGACCTGCACTTCGTCACCCTCGCCCACCACCGACCCGACCCCGCCGGGCATGCCGTTGACGGTGACGCGTCGTGCGGCGATCAGACGGTCGGCCTCGCGGCGCGAACAGTAGCCGGTCTCGGCGATGTGCTTGTTGAGGCGGATGGACATTGAGCGGGGATTCGGGATTCGGGATTGGGGATTCGCAAAAGCGGGCTACTGCGATCCGAGGCAGTAGCGAGGGTTGGGACAGAAAAGCGGAAGCGGGGACGAATCCCCACTCCCGAATCCCCAATCCCGGCCCCTCAGCGCTTCGGCGGACCCTTGCGCGGCGGGCGCTCGCCGGCGCGGTCGGCGATGCGGGTGGCGGCGCCGGCCGGGCGCGGGCCGGCCGCATTTGGGCGGCCGCCGGGCTTGCCGGCGGCACGCGCGAACTTCGGCTTGAACGGCGCGCCGGCGCCGCCGGCATCGTCGCCGTCGAGCTTGCGCATCTGCAGTTGCTGGCCGGACACCCAGACCTTCTTCAGGTGGGTCAGCAGCTCGCGCGGCATGTCCGCCGGCAGGTCCAGCACCGAGTAGTCGTCGTGGATGTCGATGCGGCCGATGTACTTGCTCTCCAGGCCGGCCTCGTTGGCGATCGCGCCGACGATGTTGGCCGGCTTGACCCCGTGCTGGTGGCCGACCTCGATGCGATAGGTCTCCATGCCCACTTCCGGCTCGCCGCGCGGCGCCTTGGGCGCCTTGTCGCGGCGCGGCGCCTCGAAGCTGCCGACGTCGCGCTGGTAGTCGTAGTCGGGGCCGTGCCCGGCCGGCGCGGGACGCGGCGCACGCGGCGGTGCGCGCTCGCCTTCGTCGCGGCGCGGCGGGCGCGCCTCACGGTCGAACTTCGGCTCGAACTTGGGACGTTCCGTGCGCTCGCCGCGGTCGGCGCGCTCGCGGCGCTCGGCAGTTGGCCGCTCGAAGCGCTCGCCCTGCGGCGGACGCGCGCGCTCCGGCGCCAGCAGCAGCGGCGTGTCGCCCTGCAGCAGGCGCGCCAGCGCCGCGGCCACTTCGACCATCGGCACGTTCTTCTCGGTCTCGAAACGCTGCAGCAGATCGCGGTAGGTGTCGATGCCGCCGCTGGCGATGGTCTCGCTGATCTTCTCCATGAAGCGGGTCACGCGCTGGTCGTTGACCGCGTCCACGCTCGGCAGCTGCATCTCCTCGATCGGCTGCCGGGTGGCGCGCTCGATCGCGCGCAGCATGCCCTTCTCGCGCGGGCTGACGAACAGGATCGCCTCGCCGCTGCGGCCGGCGCGGCCGGTGCGGCCGATGCGGTGCACGTAGCTTTCGGTGTCGTACGGGATGTCGTAGTTCAGCACATGGCTGATCCGCTCCACGTCCAGGCCGCGCGCGGCCACGTCGGTGGCGACCAGGATGTCGAGCTTGCCGTCCTTGAGCTGCTGGATCACCCGCTCGCGCTGCGACTGCTGGATGTCGCCGTTGATCGCCGCGGCGGCCAGGCCGCGCGCCTGCAGCTTCTGCGCCAGTTCGTCGGTGGCGGCCTTGGTGCGCGCGAACACGATCATCGCGTCGAACGGCTCCACTTCCAGGATCCGGGTCAGCGCATCGAGCTTGTGCAGGCCGCTGACCGCCCAGTAACGCTGGCGGATGTTCGCCGACGTGGTGGTCTTGGAGGCGATGATGACTTCGGCCGGATCGTTCAGATAGGTCTGCGCGATGCGCTTGATCGCGGTCGGCATGGTCGCCGAGAACAGCGCCACCTGGCGCGAGGCCGGCAGCTTCTTCAGCACCGCCTCGACGTCGTCGATGAAGCCCATGCGCAGCATCTCGTCGGCTTCGTCGAGCACCAGCGTGCGCAGCTCGGACAGGTCCAGGGTGCCGCGCTCGAGATGGTCGATGACCCGCCCGGGGGTGCCCACCACCACGTGCACGCCGCGCTTGAGCGCCGACAGCTGCTGCACGTAGGGCTGGCCGCCGTATACCGGCAGCACCTGGAAGCCGGGGATCGCGCCGGCGTAGCGGTGGAACGCCTCGGCGACCTGGATCGCCAGTTCGCGGGTCGGCGCCAGCACCAGCGCCTGCGGCTTGCGCTGGTTGAAGTCCAGCCGCGACAGGATCGGCAGCGCGAACGCGGCGGTCTTGCCGGTGCCGGTCTGGGCCTGGCCGAGCAGGTCGCGGCCGGTCAGCAACGCGGGGATGGTGGCGGCCTGGATCGGCGACGGCGACTCGTAGCCGACGTCGGTGACGGCCTTCATCACAGCAGGCGAGAGGCCGAGATCTGCGAACAGCAGCGGCGCGGGGGTATCTTGGGACATGGGAGACTCCGGAGGCGCCGCAGAGAACCGGCAGGCGCAAAGAAGCACATTGTGCGCCTTGGCGGGCCGCATGTCGAAACCAGGTGAACGGAGCCGTTCAGGCGTGAGAAATCCCGCCCTGCCGCGAACCACCTTCCAGACCCCTTCGCGACCCGCCCCATGCCCGACGCTCCCGCCCCCGCCGCACCGCCCCCGGCCGACTTCGCCACGCTGTTCCAGGCGCACCGCGGCATTGCGGCGAAGGTGGCCGGCAGCTATTGCCGGCACCCGGACGACCGCGCCGACCTGATCCAGGAGATCGCCACGCAGGCCTGGCGGGCCTTCCCGCGCTACGACCGGCAACGGCCGTTCCCCACCTGGCTGTACCGGATCGCGCTGAACGTGGCGATCGGCGACCTGCGCGGGCGCAGCCGCGCGCACCGCCAGGCGCTGCCGCTGCAGGACCTGGACATCGCCGACCCGCACGCGGCCGACCCGGAGCGCGAGCGCCAGGTGCAGGCGCTGTACCGCTTCATCGCGCAGCTGCCGCCGCTGGAGCGGGCGCTGGCGCTGCTGTACCTGGACGATCGCCCGCAGCGCGAGATCGCCGAGATCCTGGGCATCGGCGAAAGCAACGTCTCCACCAAGATCGGCCGCCTCAAGCAGCGCCTCCGCGACGAACTCTGACCCACCACACAGGACCCGAGCCATGCATCCCGACGAACTGAAACACGCCTGGCAGGCGCTGGACCTGCGCCTGCAGCGCCACGACCGCCTGCAGGTGCAGTTGCTGCTGCAGCACAACCTGCAGCGCGTGCGCGGCAGCCTGCGCCCGCTGCTGTGGGGCCAACTCCTGCAGCTGCCGTTCGGGCTGTGCTGCATCGCCCTGGCCGGCCTGCTGTGGAGCCGGGGCGGCGCGCTGCCGGCGCACCTGATCGCCGCCGGCGTGGCGGTGCATGCCTACGGCGTGCTCGCCGTGGCCATGGCCGGCATCGTGCTGGGCCGGCTGTTGCGCATCGACTACGGCGCGCCGGTGCTGGAGATCCAGCGCAAGATCGCGCACACCCGCCGCTGGTATGTCGGCAGTGGCCTGGTCTGCGGGCTGTCGTGGTGGCTGCTGTGGGTGCCGGTGCTGATGGTGCTTGGCGCGCTGGCCGGCATCGACCTGCTGGCGAGGGCGGCGGCGATGGTGTGGATCGGGCTCGGCGTGGGCGTGGCGGGCATCGCGCTCAGCGTGGGGTTCTATCGCTGGTCGCGGCATCCGGGCCGTCCACGGCTGAAACGGATCGTCGACGACAGCCTGGGAGGATCGAGCCTGCGCAAGGCCAGCCTGCTGCTCGACGAAGCCGAGCGTTTTCAGCGCGAGTGAGTGCCGCAGCCGCTGGCTTGCGGCGCACGCAGAGCGTCCGCAACGCCCGCCGCGGCGCGAAGTCCGAGCGTTTCTCCCGCGAATGACCGACAATGAGCGCCGATTTCCGAACAGCGCCCCCCAATGCAGACCATCGATCTCCAGTTAGAAAGCGACTACGTCGAACTCAAGCACCTGTTGAAACTGACCGGCGTGTGCGACAGCGGCGGCGCGGCCAAGACCGTCATCAGCGAAGGCCAGGTCCGCGTGGACGGCGAAGTCGAGCTGCGCAAGGCCTGCAAGATCCACGCGGGCCAGGTGGTCGCGCTGGACGACGTGCAGATCCGGGTGATCGGCAAGGCATGAACGCAGGCGGCGCGGCCTGCACGGCGCGTTCCCGGCCGCCGCACAGGGCGGCCGCGGCATGCTGATCGACATCGGCGCGCGCAACATCGCGCCGTCGGCGGACGACCCGCTGCACGACGTGTACGGTCTGTCGATCGACCCCGAGGCGGCGCGGCCGTTCTGGCTGTCGCAATCCATCCGCGGCGGGCATGCCGAAGGCGGCGGCGCGATCGCCCTGGGCCTGGACGACCTGGACGGCTGGCGCGGCGACTGGCGCCTGCACCTGCGCCGCGCCGGCTGCGACTGGGCCATCGCGCCGATCGAGGCCGCGCAGCGCTCGGGCGACGTGCAGGCGGCCCTCGCCTGCCTCATCGCCGGGGCTGAGGAACGCCGCCTCGCTCGCACGCCATAGCGCTAGCGGGTTCTCGCCCCCATTCGGGCAATCGCATCTTGTGGGAGCGACTTCAGTCGCGACGCGCCTTCCCGGTAGAGCCCGTCGCGACTGAAGTCGCTCCTACAGTGCTTCGCCAATCCACAGACCGCTGGCATCGGTGCGCCAAATGATGGGGTGATTCCCGCATCTGGGCGCCGTTGGCTTTTTGTAGGAGCGGCTTCAGCCGCGACAGGCCTTCCCGAGAAAGCCCGTCGCGGCTGAAGCCGCTCCTACAGTGGTGTGTGCAGGCGGACGAGAAAGAGCGCACATGGCAGCGCCAACCCGGCGGCGCTGCTGTCGCTGTCACTCGCCGCGCGACGAGCTACCTTTTACCTTCTCCTGAGTCCTGCGCGCGCCCCGCCTTCAACGCGCGCCCACCGCACCGCGCTGGGTCAGGTGCGCGGCGATCGCGCGCTTGAACGGCGCCACCCGGTCGGCCACGCGCAATGCCGCGTTGCGCAGCGCGCGCGCCGGCAGGCGGTCGTCGGTGTACAGCGCGGCGATCGCGTTGGTCGCCTCGTACAGCGGCCGCGTGGCCAGGCGGTGGCCGCGCTCGTAGCCGGCCAGCAAGGCCGGTGCGGCGATGTCGCCGCCCTGCGCCACCGCCGCGTGCAGCGCGCGCGCCAGCCGCGCCTGGCTCTGCAGGCCGAAGTTGAAGCCGTGCGCGGTCACCGGATGCATGCCCACCGCGGCGTCGCCGATCAACGCATAACGCTTGCCGACGAAACGCTGCGCGTACACCGCGACCAGCGGATAGACCTGCGGCCGCACCAGCGGCGTCATCGCGCCGAGCCGGTGCTCGAAGCGTGCGCTGATCTCCGCGCCCAACGCCGCTGCGTCCATCTGCATCAGCGCCTGCGCGCGCTCCGGCGCCAGGGTCAGCACCGCCGAGGCCTGGTTGCCGCGCAGCGGCAGCAGCGCCAGCGTCTGGCCGTAGCCGAACCACTCCCAGGCGGTGTGCTGGTGCGGGCGCTCGTGGCTGACCCGGCACACCAGCATGCTGCGGCCGAAATCGCGCATCTGCGCGCCGATGCCACGCATGCGCCGGGTGCTGGAGAAACGGCTGTCGGCCGCGACCACCAGGCGCGCGCGCAGCGTCCGGCCATCGGACAGGCGCAGCGTGGACTGGTTGTCGTCGCAATGCAGCGCCTGTACCGAGACCCCGTCGAGCAGCGTCAGGCCCGGCTGCGCCTGCACCGCGTCGAATGCGGCGCGGCGGATCAGGTGGTTGGGCACCAGCCAGCCCAGGTCGCCGCGGTCGCGCTGGCTCGCGGCGAAGGTCAGCGCGAACGGCGAGGAACCGTTCATCACCCGCGCATCGCGCAGCGGCGAGATCGCATCGGGATCGATCCGCGACCACAAGTCCAGTTGTTCCAGCAGCGTGCGCGAGGCGTGGGTCAGCGCGATCTCGCGGCCATCGAAGGCGGCCTCGGCCAGGGCCGCTCGCGGCTGCGGCTCGATCAGCGCCAGCGACAGCCCGCTGCCGGCGAGCGAGCGGGCGAAACACAGGCCGGCCGGGCCGGCACCGACGATGGCGATATCCACATGCATTGCTGCGCTTCCCGTATCGGACGCGGCCAGCATAAACCCGCCGCGCGGCGCGGCATTGATCTGGATCAGCGCTGCGGCAAACGGTCGCAGCGCAACGCCTCGCGCATCCGCTGCGGTGCGGCCGCGGCGCATGGCCGCGCGCAACGCCGCTCGCGCGGCCTCACAGCAGCGCCCACACCAGTTGCAGGGTCGCCCACAGCGACACCGCCCACACCAGGCTGCGCACATACGGCACGCCCGCCGCATACAGCGGCACGTAGACCAGCCGCGCCCAGAAATACAGCTGCGCCGCCAGCGCGGTGTGCGCACTGCCCCTGTCCATCGCCACCACCGCCACCGCCGCGGCGGCGAAGAACGGAAAGGTCTCCAGGAAGTTGCGCAGCGCGCGGTCCAGGCGCCCGGCCACGCCGGCCGGCGGCGTTTGCGGCGCGTCGCGCGCGCTGGCATTCCACTTCATGCCGCGCTGTGCGGTGACGAACGCGGCGGCCAGCAACAGCTGCACGATCCCGAGCAGGATCGCCCAGGCCAGCATGCGGATTTCGATACTCATGGAGACCTCGGGCAGTGGCGGAAGCAGCGAACGGCGGACGCGGCCGATTCAGTTCGGCGGGCCGACGTGGTAGCCGACCAGGCGCCAGGTCTTGTCGTCGTCCAGGCGCAGCGAGACCAGTTCGCGCACCGGCTGCGGCGCGTTGGCGAAGCGGCTGGGGAAACTGATGTTGACGTAGACCCCGGGCGGCACCTGCGAGCCCGCCGCGTAGCGCACCCGCGCAACGCTGGCCACGCCGCGGCCGAGCAGCGCGCCGAGCCGTGCGCGGTCCGCATCGACCTGGCGCACGAAAGCCTCGCGCGCGACCGCCTTCTTCGCCACCGCCGATGCGCCGTCCCACAGCTCGCCGCTGCGTCCGGCATCGACCAGTTGCGCGGCGCGCAGCCCTGCCTGCGCCATCTGCGCATCCTGCTTGGACAGCGGTCCCGGCGCCGGGGGCGCAGCAGGCCTGGACGCGGCCGGCTTGGACGCGGCAGGTTGGGTGGCCGCAGGCGGCGAGACGGCGGACTGCGCGGCGGCGGCGGGCTGGGCAGCGGCAGGCTGCGGGGCAGCGGACTGGGCAGCGGGTTGCGCGGCTACGGCGAATGCCGCCGCATACAGCAGCGGCGCCAGCAGGCGGGTCGACAAGGGCATCGGGGTGGGCATCGCTCAGGCGGCGTGGCAGCGGCGGGGGCCGCAGTCTACGCCGGCCGCGCGCGCCGGCGCAGGAGCGCTCACGGCTCCTCGCCCGGCGCGGCCGCGCTCACCGGCACCGCGTAGCGCTGCCGGTGCCAGGCGCGCCAGCTCGCCCATAGCGCCCACCCGGTACCGCCCAGCAGGCCGGCCAGGCTCAGCAGCGAGGCGGTGCGCGCCAGCGGCTGCGCATACGCGCCGCTGGCGAAGTGCAGCAGCAGTTCGGCGACCAGGAAACCGCCCAGCACCAGCAACGCCGGCGGCAGGTACAGCCGCACCATCAGCTTGGTTCCGACTGCCATCTGCACGCTCCCGAAGTGGATGGCGCGGACGCTAGCGCCGCCGCGGTGCCGGGGGCGTGAACACCGCAGCGCAGCGGCGCGCGTGCGCAGCCGACGTTCAGGCGCCGGGCGAGGCCAGCGGCAGCGTGGCCACGTCGATTTCCGACAGCGGGCTCTCCGCCGGGCAGGCCTGGTCGGGGAAGCCGAAGCGCTGCTTGAGGGCCTGGCCGCAGGCAGTCAGCGTCTCCAGGTCCACGCCCTTGGCCTTGCACTCGTGGTCGAACGCGATCAGGAACGCGTCCTTGCGGCGCAGGAAGTCGTCGCCGCACTTGCGCAGCTGCTTGATCCGCTCCAGGTCGTCCTGCACCGCGTTGGTCCCGTCCAGCCCGTACTGCTTGAGTTCGTCGTTGCTGAGCAGGCGCAGGCTGCGGTTGGGCACGGTCATCATCAGGTCGGCCACCGACACCGCCACGCCGTTGCGCTCCAGGTAGTCCTTGACGTTGCCGTAGACCTCCTGCAACTCGCGGTTGAGTTCGGCGCGCGAGGTCGCGGTGGAACTGATCCGCATCATGCGGTGGATGCCGACCTTGCCGGAGATCAGCCGGTTGTCGCCGGCGGCGAGCACGAATACGCAGGCGCTGTGGCAGATCGAGCCTTCGCGCACCCAGATGGTCCAGCCGGATTCGCCGATCGCATCGCCGGCGCGGATCGCGGCCTCGACCTGGCCGCCGCTGGAATCCAGGTCCAGCACGCGCTTGCCGATGCCCACGTGGGTGGCGACCTCGGCCAGGCGCTGCACCATGGCGGCGAAGCCGGCGTTGATCTTGCCTTCGTAGCGCACCCGCAGCAGGCCGCGCTCGCGGCATGGCGCCAGCGCCGCCTCGAGCGTCGGCCGGTCCAGCCCGGCCAGCGGCTCGCCGTCGCCGGCCTCGGCCGCGTAGTCGGTGTCGCAGCTGACGAAGGCCTCGCCGTTCTCCAGGGCCGCCTCGTCCCAAGCGCCGCCGTCGGGCTTGGCGACATCGGGCTTGGCGGCGTCGGGCTTGGGCGTGGCGGCGGGCGCCCGCGCGGGCGCGGGCGGCGGCGCGCCGACCGAGACCATGTGCTCGCCGTCGCCGGGCGGGCTGTCGGCCACGGTCCTGCCGGCGGACGGCGCGCCCTGCTGGCACGACAACAGGCCAGCGCAGCACAGCGACAACCACCAGGTTTTGGACGGGAAAGGCAAGCGACGGGATCCGCAGTGGAGAGACGGCGCACCCGGGAGCGCGCGGTCCTAGTCTAGTGCCGATGCGCATCCGCTTCCCAACTGCGCCTAAACCGGCTCTGCCTGCGGTCGCGGCGCAGGCGTGGCCGCCGCATCCATGCCGACCATCCATGTCCGAAAACGGCGAGTCCGCTCCGCCGGGGCGGACTAGACTGGCGCCATGACCTACGCAGCGACCGCCGACCACGCCCTCTACGACCGCGCCCGCCAGGCCCGCGACGCGCGCTTCGACGGCGTGTTCTTCACCGCGGTGCGCAGCACCGGCATCTATTGCCGGCCGGTATGCCCGGCGCCGGCCCCCAAACGCAGCAACGTGCGCTACTACCCCAGCGCCGCCGCCGCGGCCGCGGCCGGCTATCGGCCGTGCCTGCGCTGCCGGCCGGAGCTGTCGCCGGAAGCGCAGCAGCATCTGGGCGAGGAATCGGTGCGACGCGCGCTGGCGCTCATTGCCGAGGGCGCGCTGCAGGACGCCGGCGTCGAACGCCTCGCCAGCGACGTCGGACTCAGCGCGCGCCAGTTGCAGCGGGTGTTCGTCGCCCAGCTCGGCGCTACGCCGGCCGCGGTGCACGCGACACGGCGCCTGCTGCTGGCCAAGCAATTGCTGACCGAGACCGCGCTGCCGATCACCCAGGTGGCGCTGGCGGCCGGCTTCAACAGCCTGCGCCGCTTCAACGCCGCGTTCCTGGAAGGCTGCGGCATGCCGCCCTCGGCGATCCGCAAGCAGCGCGCCGAGGTGCCGGGCGGCGATCTGGTGCTGCGCCTGGGCTACCGCCCGCCGCTGGATTTCCGGGCCATGCTGGCGTTCCTGCGCAAGCGCGCGATCCCCGGCATCGAGCGCATCGGCGAAGCCAGCTACGAGCGCGTGCTCGGCCCGCTCGAGGCCTCGACCCGGATCCGGGTCGAGGCCGATCCGCAGCGCCACGAACTGCGCCTGCGGATCGCCGCGGCCGACCCGCGCGCGATCCCGGACATCGTGCGCCGGGTGCGCCGCATCTTCGACCTGGACGCCGACCTGCGCGCGGTGCATGCCACGCTGGCCGCCGAACCGCTGCTGGCGCGCGCGATCGCGCGGCGCCCGGGACTGCGCGTGCCCGGCGGCTGGGACGGCTTCGAGGTGGCGGTGCGCGCGGTGCTCGGCCAGCAGGTCAGCGTGGCCGGCGCGGCGACCCTGGCCGCGCGCCTGGTCGAGCGCCACGGTGCACAGCGGCCCGGCCAGGCGCCCGGCCTGGACCGCGCGTTCCCGGCGCCGCAGGAACTGCTGGACGCGCCGCTGGAAGCGATCGGCCTGCCGCGGTCGCGCGCCGCAACGCTCCGCGCGCTGGCCGCGGCGGTGGTGGCCGGACGCCTGCATTTCCGTGCCGGCCAGCGCCTGTCCGAGTTCGTCGAACGCGCCACCGCCCTGCCCGGCATCGGCGCCTGGACCGCGCACTACATCGCCCTGCGCGCGCTCGGCCAGCCCGACGCATTCCCGGCCGGCGACCTGGTCCTGCAACGCGTGCTCGGCGCCGACGGCGCGCGCCTGAGCGAACGCGCCACCGAGGCCCGCGCGCAGGCCTGGCGACCATGGCGCGCCTACGCCGTCCTGCAGCTCTGGCACCTGGCCGGCGATCCACCCGAGGAGACTTCCCATGACTGAGCACCGCCTGTACTACGACGCCTTCGCCACCCCGATCGGCGAACTGACCGTGGCCGTCGGCGACGACGGCGTGCGCCACATCCTGTTCCCGGAGAACCGCTACGACGCGCGCGGCCGTGCCGACTGGATCCGCGACGCGGCGCCGGTGCGCGAGGCGCGCGAACAGCTGCTGGCCTATTTCGCTGGCGAGCGCGACACGTTCGACCTGCCGCTGGCGCCGCGCGGCACCGCCTTCCAGTGCCGCGTATGGCAGGCGCTGGCCGACATCCCGTTCGGCGCGACCTGGAGCTACGCGCAGCTGGCGCAGCACATCGCGCAGCCGCGCGCGGTACGCGCGGTCGGTGCCGCCAACGGCCGCAACCCGCTGCCGATCGTGCTGCCGTGCCACCGCGTGATCGGCGCCAACGGCACCCTGACCGGCTTCGGCGGCGGCCTGCCGACCAAGGCCGCACTGCTGGCGCTGGAGCGGCGCGGGGCGACAGCGGCGCACGGCGCGACGGCGCCGCTGTTCGACTGAATGCCAGCGCTGGCATCCCTTCTCCCGCCGGGAGAAGGTGCCCCGCAGGGGCGGATGAGGGTACGGCGAAGCCTTGGATGTTCGGGTGCGCCAAGCTATCCATGCCGACGTACCCTCACCCCAACCCCTCTCCCGGGGGGAGAGGGGCTAAAGCAGCCTCGCCACGCCGGCATCGTCAGCGACCTCGCCGCGCACGCTGGCCACTCCCTTCTCCCCTCGGGAGAAGGTGCCCCGAAGGGGCGGATGAGGGTACGGCGAAGCCTTGGATGTTCGGGTGCGCCAGGCTATCCGTGCCGACGTACCCTCACCCCAACCCCTCTCCCGGGGGAAGAGGGGCTAAAGCGGTCAGTCGCCAGAGCGACGGCGCTTCACCACCTGCGCCCGATGCTTGACGACGTGCGCCGCAGTGCGTGCGCAACCATCCGTGTCCGCCGCGCATGTCTTCGCCGCGTCACCGCGCGCGCTTTATCATGCGCCGATGACTTCCCTCGCCCTACGACTGGCAGGCGCCTGCGCGGCGCTGCTGCTCGGCGCTTGCGCCTCCACCCCTTCTTCCTCTCCCGGCATTGCCGCCGTTGCGCCGCAGGCCGCGTCCAGCGCGGCGACACAGCCGCCATTGCTGGTGCTGATCTCGATCGACGGCCTGCGCGCGGACATGCTCGATCGCGGCATCACGCCGAACCTGAGCCGCCTGGCCCGCGAGGGCGTGCGCGCGCAATGGATGACGCCGTCGTATCCATCGCTGACCTTTCCCAACCACTACACCCTCGTCACCGGGCTGCGCCCGGACCACCACGGCATCGTCCACAACAGCATGCGCGACCCGCTACTGGGCACGTTCCGGGTCAGCGACCGCGACGCGGTCGGCGACGGCCGCTGGTGGGGCGGCGAACCGATCTGGGTCGGCGCCGAGAAGGCCGGCCTGCCCGCGGCGAATTGGGCCTGGCCGGGCGGCGAGGCGACGATCCAGGGGGTGCGCCCGAGCCGCGGCCACGCCTTCGACGAACAGGTCGCGCCGAACGCGCGGGTCGACCAGGCGCTGGGCTGGCTCGACGATCGCGGCGCACCGCGCCCGCAGTTGCTGACCCTGTACTTCGAGCAGGTCGACGGGGCCGGCCACGACTTCGGTCCGCAATCGGCGCAGTACGCGCAGGCGATCGAGCAGGTCGACGCCGCGATCGGCCGCCTGCTCGACGGTCTGGCGCAGCGCGGGCAGCTGCAGCGCACCAACCTGGTGGTGGTGTCCGACCACGGCATGGCGACGGTGCCGGCGCAGCAGGTGGTCATCATCGAGGACATGGTGTCGATGCAGGAGGCCGAGGTGGTCAGCTATGGCCAGTCGATCGGCATCGCGCCGCGGCCCGGCCAGGAGGCCAAGGTCGAGGCCAGGCTGCTCGGCGCGCATCCGCAGTACGACTGCTGGCGCAAGGCCGAGCTGCCGGCGCGCTGGCACTACGGCAGCCATCCGCGCGTCCCGCCGATCGTGTGCCAGATGCACGAGGGCTGGGACGCGCTGCCGGCCGAGCGCGCCGCGGAGAAGCCGCGCACCGGCCTGCGCGGTTCGCACGGCTACGATCCGGCGCTGCCATCGATGCGCGCGGTGTTCATCGCCCGCGGTCCGGCATTCCGCCAGGGCGCGACGCTGGCGCCGTTCGACAACGTCGACGTGTATCCGCTGCTGACCAGACTGCTGGGAATTCCCGCCGCACCCAACGACGGCGATCCGCAGGCGCTGCTGCCGGCGTTGCGCTGAGCGCAGCGGTCGCGGCACGGCTCGTTGGAATCCGGATAGCCGGATAGCCGGATACAGCCTAGCGTGCCTGCAACGTGCGCTGCCGGGTGCCGTCGCCACCGCGACGGCGGGACGTAGCGGTGGCAGCGGCGAGCGACATCCCCCGGCATGGCTGGCCATGTGCAGACGGGAACGGTGCCATCTAGCCGTCACGACCGCGTTGCGCATCGCACGCAATCGTCGCTGCGGGCAGAGCGCGGCCCATCGCACTGCGGCCGTGCCGCCGTCGGCGGGCAAGCACGCGCAAACTGCTTCCAAGGCCGCGCTGCGCCGTCGCGCCACTTTTCGCTGCGCCCGGGTGCACGGCATGCGAGGACGCGGCCCCAGCGCATCGCGCCGCATGCGAACCGTGTCGGGCATGACGGATGGATGCGGCGCCGAGCCCGCGCCATCGACGCATGCGACAATCCGCACATGCAGTCGCCCGATCCCGTGCCACCGCCGCGCATGCGCCAACGCCTGCACCCGCTGCTCTCGCACGAGAGCTGGAAACAGCGCGCGGTGCTGTGGGGCGGCGCGGTCGCGGTCGCGCTGGTCGCGATCGTGTTCGCCAAGGCCAGCGACGCGGCCTTCCACCTGTTCCAGCGCATCATCGCGCACTCGCCGTGGTGGGCGCTGCTGCTCACGCCGAGCGTGTTCGCGCTGCTCGCCTGGCTGACCAACGGCGTGCTGCGTCCCACCCGCGGCAGCGGCATCCCGCAGGTGATCGCCGCGCTGGAGCGGCCCGACGATGCGTTCCGGCAGGACAACCTGTCGCTGCGCGTGTCCGCCGGCAAGCTGCTGCTGACCACGCTGGCCCTGCTCGGCGGTGCCTCGGTCGGGCGCGAAGGGCCGACCGTGCACGTCGGCGCCAGCCTGATGTACGTGCTCGGGCGCTGGTTCGGCTTCCGCGATCCGCGCCAGGCCTCGCATTTCCTGCTCGCCGGCGGCGCCGCCGGCATCGCCGCGGCGTTCAACACGCCGCTGGCCGGGGTGGTGTTCGCGATCGAGGAGCTGAGTGGGCGCTTCGAGCACCGCTTCTCCGGCACGCTGCTGACCGCGGTGATCGTCGGCGGCGTGATCTCGCTGGGCCTGCTCGGCAACTACACCTATTTCGGCAAGGTGTCGGCGGCGCTGCCGCTGGGCCGGGCGTGGCTGGCGATCGTACTGTGCGGCGTGGTCGCCGGCCTGCTCGGCGGCGCGTTCAGCCGCATGGTGCTGGCCACCGTCGCCGGCAAGCCGCGCTGGCTGGGCGCGCTGCGCCGCCGCCACCCGGTGCTGCTGGCCGCGCTGTGCGGCCTGGCGCTGGTCGCGCTGGGCCTGGCGTTCGGTGCCGGCGCGTTCGGCACCGGCTATGACCAGGCGCGCAGCCTGGTGCAGGGCCACGCCAGCGTCGGCCACGAATTCGGGCTGATGAAGCTGCTGGCGAACCTGGCGTCGTACGTGGCCGGCATCCCCGGCGGGCTGTTCTCGCCGGCACTGGCGGTCGGCGCCGGCCTGGGCCACAACCTGGCGGTGCTGATGCCGGACGTGGACCCGCGCACCTTCGTGCTGCTCGGCATGTGCGCCTACCTGACCGGCGTCACCCAGGCGCCACTGACCTCGGCGGTGATCTCGCTGGAACTCACCGACAGCAGCGACATGCTGCTGCCGATCCTGGCCACGGTGCTGATCGCGCGCGGCGCTTCGGCGCTGGTCTGCCGCACGCCGATCTATCGCGGCCTGGCCGAGCAGTTGCTGGCGGCGCCGGCCGTGGCCGAACGCGCACCAGAACCAGAACCAGAACCAACGCCGCCGACCGCCGACCTGGCCGGCGTTCCCGGCGAGGACGATCCGCCGCGCTGAGCCCACATCGCGCCGCGCGACGCAGTCGCGTCCATCGCGCAGGCAAAAAAAACGCGGCGCAAGCGCCGCGTTCTTCTCGTACCGCTGGACTGGAGCCCAGGCTCAGCCGGCCTTGGCGACCGTCTTCTTGGCCACGGCCTTCTTCGCCGCCGGGGTCTTGACCACCGACTTCTTGGCGACCGGCGCAGCTGCGCCCACGGCCACCTTGCTCACGTTGTGCAAGCGCGAATTGCCATAACTGGCGTTATAGCGCTTGCCCTTGGCGGTCTTGCGGTCACCCTTACCCATGCTCATCGACTCCTGAATGTGTGTGCGAAATCCCCGCGCGGTGCACGGGTTTGGCGAGGCCAACGCGGTCAGCGCCCTCGCGCAAGGCCGGCAAGCCTACCACGTGCGCTCAGTGGGCGCAGCTGGCGTCGTGCACGTGGCCGTGGTTGAGCCGCAGGTTGAGCAGGTGCGAAAGCCCGACCAGCGTGCCGCCGAAGGTCATGATCGCCGCATGCGGCGCCACCGCGTGGTGCAGCGCCGGCACCAGCATGCCGGCCCACAGCGACAGCAGGCCGACCAGCAGCAGCCCCAACGCCTGCCAGGCACGGTGCCGGCGGTAGCCCAGGACCAGGCTGAACAGGCCCAGGCAGGTCACGAACAGCACCAGCGTGCGCTCCACGCCGTCGCCCAGCCACACCGACAGGCCCAGCGACGGCAGCACCGCCAGCGCCAGCGGCAACAACGCGCAATGCACCGCGCACAGCAGCGAACCGGTGGCGCCGAGGCGATCGAGCAAGGCGCGCAGATTGGAGGTAGGCGACATGACTTCCAGCACAGTGGTGATTGCGTTATAGAATAATATAACATTACCCGGCCGGCGACCAGCGTCGCCATGCTTCCGCATTTTCGTGCCTGTCGCCGCCCTGTGGCGAACGCGAGCGCCTGCGCCCGCCTGGCAATGCCTTCCCCCCTACTCGGTATACCTAATGTCCTGCTCCCGCCCCCGCTCGCTCCGTCGCACCGCACTGTCCCTGGCACTGGGCAGCCTGCTCGCCCCGGTCCTGGCCCTGGCCGCCGATGCGCCCGCCGCCGACACCGACGCCACGCCGCCGGCCAGCGACAGCCGCCACGCCGACGGCGGCAAGCACGACCGCCACGTGAAGGACCTGGACGCGGTGGTGGTCACCGCCAGTCCGCTGCGCGATGTGGTCGGCGACCTGAGCCAACCGGTGGAGGTCCTGGCCGGCGAGCGCCTGGACGAGAACCGCGGCGCCAGCATCGGCGAGACCGTGGCCAGCCTGCCGGGCGTGCAGAGTTCCAACTTCGGCCCCGGCGTCGGCCGGCCGATCATCCGCGGCCTGGACGGCCCGCGCGTGGCGGTGCTCAGCGACGGCCTGTCGACCCAGGACGTGTCCACCGTCAGCCAGGACCATTCGCCGGCGGTGGAATCGTTCCTGGCCGACCAGATCGAAGTGCTGAAGGGGCCGTCCACCCTGCTGTACGGCTCCGGCGCGATCGGCGGCGTGGTCAACGTGGTCGACGGACGCATCGCCGAGACCCCGGTCGACGGCGTGCACGGCCGCGCCGAGGTGCGTTTCGAGGGCGGCGACAAGGACGGCAACACCGACATGTTCCGCGTCGACGCCGGCAACGGCAGCGGCCTGTCGATCCATGCCGACGGCGTGTACCGCAACCAGAACGACTACGGCACCCCGCAGGGGCGCCAGGTCAATTCCTTCCTCGATTCCAAGGTCGGCTCGATCGGCGCCTCGCTGGCCGGCGACTGGGGCTTCGTCGGCGTGTCGGCCTCGCGCTTCCGCGACAACTACGGCAACCCGGGCGAGCCCGGCGATCCGGCCGCCGGCGAGCGCGGCGTGTCGCTGCGCCTGCACCAGGACCGCTACGAGCTCAAGGGCGGGCTGACCGATCCGTGGGGCGACGGCAGCGCGCTGCGCTACAGCTTCGGCCATACCGACTACAACCATACCGAGTTCGAAGGCGCGGAAGTGGGCACGGTGTTCGACAAGCGCGCCAACGAGGGCCGCGTCGAGGCGTCCTTCACTTTCGGCGGCGGCTGGCAGACCGCGTTCGGCGTGCAGGGCACCGATTCCACCTTCCAGGCGATCGGCGAGGAAGCGTTCGTGCCGAAGACCGACACCCGCGCCATCGGCGTGTTCGCCGTGGCCCGCAACAACTGGGAACGGGTCAGCGCCGAGGTCGGCGCGCGCGTGGACAAGACCAAGTACGAAACCGAGATCGGCGTGGACCGCGATTTCACCCCGAAGAGCTTCTCGCTCAGCGGCGGCTTCCGCTTCAACGAGCAGTGGCGCCTGACCGCCAACCTCGACCACGCCGAGCGCGCGCCGGCCGAGGAAGAGCTGTTCGCCGACGGCCCGCACATCGCCACCCTCGCCTACGAGATCGGCGACGCCGACCTCAAGACCGAGAAGGCCAACCAGGCCGAGCTTGGGCTGAACTTCAAGAACGACTGGGTGGATGCCAAGGTCTCGGCGTACTACAACCGCTACAACGACTTCATCTACATCGTCGACACCGGCGAGCAGTGGTTCCACGAGGAAGACAACGACTTCCTGCCGATCCGCCAGTGGACACAGGCCGACGCGGTATTCCACGGCTTCGAGGGCGAGGCCACCTTCCACCTGGCCGACAACGACAGCGGCGCCTGGGACCTGCGCGTGTTCGGCGACACCGTGCGTGCGCGGCTGAAGGACGGCGGCAACCTGCCGCGCATCGCGCCGGCACGCTACGGCGCGCAGCTGCGCTGGGACGCCAGCAACTGGCGCGCCTCGCTTGGCGCCACCCGCTACCAGAAGCAGGACAAGGTGGCGGTCGACGAGACCCCGACCGCCGGCTACACGCTGGTCGATGCGCACCTGGCCTATCACGTCGATGCCGGCGCCACCGCGTGGGAAGTGTTCCTGGACGGCAACAACCTCACCGACCAGGACGCGCGCGTGCACACCTCGTTCCTGAAGGACGACGTGATGCTGCCCGGCCGCAACGCCTCCTTCGGCGTGCGCCTGTTCTTCTGACGCGGCTCCTCTCCCCCGCGTCAGTGGAGGCCGCCTTCGGGCGGCCTCTTTTTTGGCGGCACCAGGGCAGGCCGACGCTTGCAGCCACGCCCAACCCAACCGTCGCAACGATGCACGGCCACCGCGCTGCGGAACGCGTGCGGCGGCCTCGCGTGATCGGTTGCGATATGCGGCACCGGCAGCCCGCCGCGAACGCTGACCCGGGCCGCCAAAGCGGCGCCACGACATGGCATCGCGGATTGCGGATTGCGGATTGCGGATTGCGGACCGCATTGCACGCGCCCTGCGGCGACAGCCGCCAGCCTGCGCAGCCCATCACGCAATCGACCCCGATACCGCGCTGCACAATGGCCTCGACGCGCAACGGCGTTACAAAGAGCGCGGCGCGCAGCCCCCGCTCGCGCCGTGCCGGCCGACCCACGCCGCCGTGCAACGCACGCGGATCGCGAACGCCGGCACACCGTTCCGGATGAAGAAAGGAGAGATTCTTCATGAAACCTGCATTGCACCGCCGCCTGCTGCCGCTGTCCGTCGCCGCCGTCCTGCTCGCGCCGCCGGCCTGGGCGCAGACCGCCGACACGCCGGCCGCGTCCACCACGCAAGCCGACGCCACCACCCTGGATACCGTCGTGGTCAGCGGCACCGCGCGCTTCAAGGGCCTGCGCAAGCGCGACGCCAGCTTCTCGATCACCACCGCCACGCCCGAACAGATCCAGCAGGCGGTGCCGCAGAGCAGCGCCGACCTGCTGAAGATCGTGCCGGGCGTGTGGGCCGAACCCAGCGGCGGCGGCACCGGCGCCAACATCTTCGTGCGCGGCATGCCGTCGGAAGGCGATGCGCCGTTCGTCACCTTCCAGCTCGACGGCGCGCCGCTGTTCCCGCCGCCGACGCTGTCGTTCCTGGAGAACTCCACGCTGTTCCGCACCGACGACACCGTCGAGCGCCTGGAAGTGCTGCGCGGCGGTTCCAGCCCGATCTTCTCCAACGGCCAGGCCGGCATCACCGCCAACTTCATCCAGAAGAAGGGCCAGGACGAGCCGGAAGGCAGCGTGCGCCTGACCGGCGGCAGCGACGCCCTGCGCCGCATCGACCTGTTCAACAGCGGGCCGATGGGCAACGGCTGGTACTACAGCATCGGCGGTTTCTTCCGCGAGACCGACGGCGTGCGCGACCCGCAGTTCTCCGCCGACAAGGGCGGCCAGTTCAGCGCCACGCTGAGCAAGCGCTGGGACAGCGGCGAGGTGTCGTTCTACGCCCGCCACACCGACGACAACAACGCCTTCTACACCGCGATCCCGCTGCGCTCGCGCAACAACGGCGGCGACCTGTCCAGCTTCCCCGGCCTCAACGCGCAGACCGGCACCCTGCTCAGCAACGATTTCCGCAACGTCAGGCTGCCGGTCGGCCCGAATGGCGAGACCGTGCAGCGCGACCTGGCCGATGGCCGCGGCGTCAACATCGACGTGTTCGGCGGCGAACTGAACTGGCAGGTCGGCGACTGGACCATCGCCGACCGCTTCAACGTGATGGGCGGCACCGCGCCGACCTATGCGCTGTTCACCGGCGATGCGCCGCAGCGCCTGGGCGACTTCATCGCCGGCTACGGCAGCGCCGGCAGCGCCCGCTACACCAACGGCGGCGGCGCGGTCGATCCGGACCAGCAGGTGCTGGAAGCCGGCTGGTGGTCGGTGGACAAGCGCCTGAACTCCTTCACCAACGACCTGCGCCTGAGCCGCGAACTGTTCGCCGGCAACACGCTGACCGTGGGCAGCTACTACGCCAAGTATTCCTCCAACGACACCTGGTACCTCGGCAACACCATGCTGCTGACCGCGCAGAACCACGCGCGGCGCATCGACGTGGACCTGGCCGACGGCCGCCAGCCGACCCGCGAGGGCTTCACCAGCACCGCCTTCTTCGCCCTGCGTGCGCACTACGACGGCGAGAACACCGCCGTGTTCGTGGCCGACGAATGGGAGCTGGACGAGCGCCTGCGCCTGGACCTGGGCGTGCGTTACGAGCGCCAGAGCGTCACCGGCACGGTGCACGACACCGCCACCGTGGACCTGGACGGCAATCCCGCCACGCTGTACGACAACGCCACTTCGATCTCGCTGCCGAGCGCGCGGCGCATCGATCAGGACGACGACGCGCTGTCGTGGACCGCGGGCCTGAACTTCAAGCTCGACGAGCACAACAGCCTGTTCGCGCGGGTCAACTCCGGGGTCAAGTTCCCCGGCTTCGACAACCTGCGCGACGGGCAGACCAAGGTGCAGGAGGTCGACCAGTACGAGCTGGGCCTGAAGTCCGGCGCGACCGCCTACGACCTGTACCTGACGGCGTTCTACAACACCTTCAAGAACTCGCCGTTCCAGGCGTTCCTGTCCAACGGCAGCAACTTCACTACGGTCGGCGATTCGCGCGCCTACGGCCTGGAAGTGGAAGGCGCGATCCGTCCGTTCGGCGGCTTCGAACTGGCCGGCACCGGGGTGTGGCTGGACGCCAAATACCGCAACTACCGCGAGTTCACCGGCAACCAGGTGATGCGCCAGCCCAAGCGCCAGTTCCGGCTGACCCCGAGCTATTACTGGGCGCTGCCGTTCGGCGACCTGCGCCTGTTCGCCACCTACTCCTACGTCGGCGAGCGCTTCGCCGACCTGGCCAACAGCCAGCGCCTGCCCTCCTACGACATGATCGATGTCGGCGCCAGCCTGCATGCCGGCGACCATTGGGAGTTCACCGCCAGCGGCAGCAACGTGACCGACGAACTGGGCCTGACCGAGGGCAACGTGCGCGTGCCGGGCGCGGCCACCGGCGGCGTGTTCATGGGCCGCCCGATCGCCGGGCGCCAGTACCAGGTATCGGTCGCGTATCGCTGGTAGCACGCGCATATCTGCGACCGCAGAGACCTTGTAGGAGCGGCTTCAGCCGCGACAGACCCTATTCGTAGCGCCTGTCGCGGCTGAAGCCGCTCCTGCAGAACGCGATGCTGCGCCCTTGCGACTCCCGAATCCCGAATCCCGGCTCCACCGCAACCCTCCCTTCGCAATCTCTTCGCAATACCGCTGCGATGCTTCGACATGGCGCCGTCGCGCGTCCATGCACCGGTGTCGCGACGACACCGCCCACCCCAGGTCGCACCGTCCCTTCCGTTGCGCCACGCGCGCTGCGACAAGGCGGTGGCCCCAGGCAGGAGAGACCGATGCAGCACGACCCCCATCCCCCCAAGGTCGCGCCCGACGCCGCCGAGCTACCGCCCGATGCGCCGCTCAGCGACGACGAGGCGGCGCTCGCGCGACGGCTCGGCATCAACGGCCTGTCGCGGCGCGAATTCATCGCCCTGCTGTCGGCCGCCGGGCTGAGCGGCGCCGGCGGCCAGATCGCCTTCAGCGAGGCCGCCTTCGCCGCACCGGCAAACCTGCCGCCGCCGCAGAACGCGCTGCCGGTCGTGCTGCAGGTCAACGGCCAGCGCCATGCGCTGCGGCTGGACCCGCGCACCACGCTGCTGGACGCGCTGCGCGAGCACCTGGCGTTGACCGGCACCAAGAAGGGCTGCGACCACGGCCAGTGCGGCGCGTGCACGGTGATCGTCGACGGCGAGCGGCGGCTGTCCTGCCTGACCCTGGCCGCGCAGGCCGAGGACGCGCAGATCACCACCATCGAAGGCCTGGCCGACGGCGAGCGGCTGCATCCGATGCAGGCCGCGTTCGTGCAGCACGACGGCTTCCAGTGCGGCTACTGCACGCCCGGGCAGATCTGCTCGGCGGTGGCGCTGCTCAACGAGATCAAGCGTGGCGACGCCAGCCACGTCAGTGCCGACGTCAGCCAGCCGGTGACCGACCTCACCGATGCGGAAGTGCGCGAACGCATGAGCGGCAACCTGTGCCGCTGCGGCGCCTATCCGAAGATCGTCGCCGCGATCCAGGACGTGCACAGCGGCGGCGCGCCGCGCGCGCTGACCTGGCGCTACGTCGACCAGTCCGAGCTGACCGCGCTGAAGATGGCGAAGGAGGTGGCCGATGACGCCGTTTAAGTACCAGCGCGCCAGTTCCGCCGAGGACGCGGTGCGCCGCGTCGCCGCCAATCCGAACGCGCGCTTCCTCGGCGGCGGCACCAACCTGCTCGACCTGATGAAGGAAGGCGTGACCGGCGCCGACGAGATCGTCGACCTGACCCGGCTCAAGGGCCTGGCCGAGATCGCCGAAACCGCCGACGGCGGCCTGCGCCTGGGTGCGCTGGCCAACAACACCCACACCGCCAACCACCCGCTGGTGCGCCAGCGCTATCCGCTGCTGAGCCAGGCGATCCTGGCCGGGGCGACGATGCAGCTGCGCAACATGGCCACCAACGGCGGCAACCTGCTGCAACGCACGCGCTGCGGCTATTTCTACGACACCGCCCTGCCCTGCAACAAGCGCAGCCCCGGCAGCGGGTGCGGCGCGCGCGAGGGCCTCAACCGCACCCACGCGATCTTCGGCCACAGCACGCACTGCGTGGCGGTGCATCCCTCGGACATGTGCGTGGCGCTGGCCGCGCTCGATGCCACGGTGCAGGTGCGCACGCCGGCCGGCGCGCGCCGCGAGATCCCCTTCGCCGACTTCCACCTGCTGCCCGACGCGCGCGCCGACCTGGACAACCAGCTGGCGCATGGCGAACTGATCGAGGCGATCGTCCTGCCGGCGCAGCGCTTCGCCGCGCACAGCCACTACCTGAAGGTGCGCGACCGCGCCAGCTACGCGTTCGCGCTGGTCTCGGTGGCCGCGGCGCTGGCGCTGGAGCCGGATGGGCGCATCCGCGAGGCGCGCATCGCGATGGGCGGGGTGGCGCACAAACCATGGCGCGCGCACGCCGCCGAACGCGCACTGGTCGGCCAGCGCGTCGGCGAAGCGGCCTTCGCCGCAGCCGCGCAGGCCGAGATGGCCGCCGCGCGCCCGCTGGCGCACAACGCTTACAAGGTGCCGATGGGCACGCACGCGATGATCCGCGCCCTGCATCGCGCCAGCGGCAGCGATGCCGCGTGAGCACCGAACCGGAGAACCGGCAATGAACTACATCGGCAAGGAAATGCGTCGCGTCGACGGCTACGCCAAGGTCACCGGCAAGGCGCGCTACGCGGCGGAGTTCCAGATCCCGCACCTGACCCACGGCTACATCCTCACCAGCACCATCGCCAAGGGCCGCATCGTGCGCATCGACACCCGCGCCGCCGAGGCCGCGCCGGGGGTGATCAAGGTGTTGACCCATCTGAATTCGGTCAAGCCGGTGTCCGACGAGGTCAAGAAGAAAGGCGAGGACCTGTCGTTCCGCGCCCTGGTCGACGAGCGCATCCATTTCAGCGCGCAACCGATCGCGGTGGTGGTCGCCGCCAGCTTCGAGCAGGCGCGGCATGCCGCACGGCTGATCCAGGTGGACTACGCGGCGGAAACGCCGAGCACCGACTTCGTGGCGCTGCTCGACCAGGCCTACGATCCCACGCCGAAGGAATCGCCGCCGCCGCGCGGCAACCCGGCTGCGGCGTTCGCCGCCGCGCCGGTCCAGGTGCGGGCCGCGTACACGATGCCGATCGAGCACCACAACCCGATGGAGCCGCACGGCGGCATCGGCTACTGGATCGGCGACACGCTGACGGTCATCAACAAGAGCCAGAACGTCCACCAGGATCGCGAGCAGTTGGCCGGCTATTTCGGCATCCCGACCGAACGGGTCAACGTGGTGTCGCTGTTCGTCGGCGGCGCGTTCGGCTCGTGCCTGCGCCCGAACTACTACACCTTCCTGCTCGGCGCGGTGTCCAAGGCGGTCGGCCGCCCGGTCAAGATCGTCTACACCCGCCGGCAGATGTTCAGCGGCCACGGCTACCGCCCCTACTATCGGGTGGAACTGGACCTGGGCGCCGACGCAGCCGGCAAGCTGCAGGCGATCCGCTACCGGCACGTGCTCAACACCTCGCGCATCGAGGCGTTCAACGAGGCGTTCCTGCGCAACGCGCGCTCGCTGTACGCCTGCCCCAACGTCGAGGACCGCTTCGAGGTGGTCGACACCGACCTGCCGACGCCGCAGGCGATGCGCGCGCCCGGCGCGATCAGCCAGATGTTCGGCATCGAGTGCGCAATGGACGAACTGGCGCACGCGCTGAAGATGGACCCGTTGCAGTTGCGCCTGGCCAACTACGCCGAGACCGATCCGGAAACCGGCAAGCCGTTCTCGAGCAAGGCGCTGCGCGAGTGCTACCGGCTCGGCGCCGAGACCTTCGGCTGGAGCAAACGCAACCCGGAGCCGCGCTCGATGCGCGATGGGCGCCTGCTGGTCGGCTGGGGCATGGCCACCGGCACCTGGCCGGCGATGCAGATGCCGGCGCTGGCGCGGGTGCTGCTCAAGGCCGACGGCAGCGCCGTGGTCGGCAGCGCCACCGCCGACATCGGCCCCGGCACCTATACGGTGATGACCCTGATCGCCGCCGAATACCTGGGCATCGACGCCAAGCGCGTGCAGTTCGAACTCGGCGACACGCGCCTGCCGAAGGCGCCGTCGCAGGGCGGCTCGTGGACCACCGCCAGCGTCGGCAGCGCGATCCACGGCGCGGTGCGCGAGATCCGCGGCAAGCTGCTGGAGCTGGCCAGGCAGGACGGGCAATCGGCGTTCAGCGGCCTGGACGTGGACGCGGTGGAACTGGCAGACGGCCAGTTGCGCCCGACCGGCAAGCCCGAGGCCGGCCTGGACGTGGCCAAACTGATGCGCCAGCACGGCCTGCAGGAACTGGAGGTGGTGCACGAGTCCAAGCCCTCGGCCGAGCGCCAGAAGTACGCCACCGCCGCGCACGGCGCGCAGTTCATCGAGGTCAAGGTCGATCCGGACACCGGCATGGTGCAGGTGACCCGGGTCATCGAGGCCACCGCCTGCGGCAAGATCATGAACCCGCTGACCTCGCACAGCCAGGAGATCGGCGCGGTGGTGATGGGCATCGGCATGGCGCTCAGCGAAGGCACCGAGGTCGACCACCGCTACGGACGCATGCTCAATGCCTCGCTGGCCGACTACCACGTGCCGGTCAATGCCGACGTGCAGCAGATCGAGACCATGTTCGTGGAAGAACAGGACCGCATCGTCAACCCGCTCGGGGTCAAGGGCATGGGCGAGCTGGGCATGGTCGGCATTCCCGCGGCGATCGCCAACGCCGTGTTCCATGCCACCGGCAAGCGCATCCGCGAACTGCCGATCACCCCGGACAAGCTGATCGGCTGAGCGCGGCGGCGCCCTGCCATCACTGCGCGCGGGCATTCGCTCGTGCGCGACCAGGGTGGCCCGTCATGCTTTCCTGTAGGAGCGGCTTCAGCCGCGACCATGGCCTTGCCGACAAAGCCCGGTCGCGGCTGAAGCCGCTCCTACAGGGACTCGCTCGTCCGTAGCGAGCGCCCAGCTCCTTGGCCGCTACGGATCCAGCCAGCCGCGCTCCACCGCGGCCAGCACGTCCTGCTGGGTGTCCAGGTCCAGCGCCAGCGCCGGGGCGACGATGCAGCCGAGGCTGTCCGGCGCCATCGCCTCGAACAGCGCGCGCAGGCCGCGGTCGCCGGACAGGCGCAGCCCGCGCCAACAGTCCTGCGCCACCACCGCCGGCATGCCGCGCACGCCGGCGTAGGCGCTGATCGCGCAGCCGGACGCGGCGCGCATGGCCGCGGCCAGCAGGTCGTGCAGGTGCGGCAGATCCAGCGCCGGCTGGTCGCAGCCGAGCACCAGGCTATGGGTGATGGAGGCGTCGTCGTGGACGACCGCGCGCAGGCACTCCAGGCTGCCGCCCATGCCGCTGGACCAGTCCGGATTGCGCACCACTTCCACCGGCAACCCGTCCAGCGCCGGGCGCAGCGCCTCGGCCTGCGCGCCCAGCACCACTACGCAACGCGCCGGCGCCGTGGCCAGCGCCAGGCGCGCGGCGCGGCGCAGCAGCGGTTCGCCGTCGCGGGTCAGCGCCTGCTTGGCGTGGCCGAGGCGGCGGCTGGCGCCGGCTGCCAGGATCAACGCCGCGTGCGCCTGGCTCATCGCGCTTCCTCCTCGGCATCCGAGGGCACCGGCGCCGCCACTGCGTCGCGGCGCGCGCGCCGCGGCCTACCGCGCGCCTCCGCAGCCGCGCCCGGCCGTGGCGGCGCGGTGCGGGTGGCCTGCAGCTGCGCGGCGATGCTCAGCGCGATCGCCTCCGCGCCGCTGCCGCCCAGCCGCAGCCCGACCGGCGCATGCAGCCGCGGCAGCAGTTGCGCGTGCTGTTGCGGGCGCAGCAGGCGGAACAGATCCTCGCGCCGGCGCGGCGGCCCCAGCAGGCCCAGGAACGGGATCGCGCTGCCCGCCAGCGCGTCCAGCGCTTCGCGGTCCAGTTCGAAGTGGTGGTGCATCACCAGCGCCGCATCGCTGTCGGCGCAGTCGACCAGCGCGCGGGTCGGCGTGCAGGCCAAGGCCAGGTCGGCCAGCACGGCTTGGGCCATCCAGCGCGGCCGCTGCTCGACCAGCGTGGTCATCCAGCCCAGTTGCCGCAGCAGCGGCAACAGCACCGCGGTTTCCGGACCCGCGCCGAACACGCTGACCCGCGGCGGCGGCGGCACCTGTACCTGGCCGCCGCAGGCCGCCGCGCCATTCCAGGCCTGGCACGGCACGCGCCACTGCAGCGTCTGCCCGGCCACGGCCGCGACCACGCCACCGTCGCCATCCAGCGCCAGGGTCAAGCCGCCGCGCCGCTGCAGCCAGGCCTGCGCCAGGCGCTCGATGCCGGGCAGTGCCGACAACGGCAACAAGGCCAGGCGCAGGCGGCCGCGGCAGCCCACCGCCGAGCCGGACAGCAGGTCGTCGTCGTCGCGCGTGTCGATCTCCATCCACGCCAGCGCGCCGGCCGCCGCCGCGCGCGCCGCGCAGCGCGCGATCTCCGGCTCCAGGCAGCCGCCGCTGAGCCAGCCCTGCTGCGCGCCGTCGGCAACGAACAGCGCGATCGCGCCGGCATGCGCATAGGTGGAGCCTTCGCTGGCCATCACCACCGCCAGCACGGCGGGTGCGCGCTGTCGGCAGGCGACGATGGCGGCGTGGAGACAGTGTCTGGCGGCGGACATGCGGCTGTCGCTGAAGGTGGGAATCACAGACTAAGCAGGCGCTTGTGAAGGCCCGATCCGTTCGCCGGTGGACGCGGGCAATGTGTTCGCCGCCATCGCCCCGCGGCGGCGCTCGGCCGCGGCCTTGTGTCGCGCACGATCCGCGCGAGGCATGCGCTGCGCTCGCCACGCCGGCCGCGGCACCTTCGCCGATGCCCCGCGCCGTCGTGCATGCCAGATGCCTGCCGGTCCCGGATCGGCCCGCCTGCGCGCATGAACTCCATGTCATGGCCGGCGCAGAACGCTCCGGTAAAGTACCGCCGCTTACCCGCACAACGCCGGCAATTCCCCCTCATGAGCCCTGACCACGCGACTCCCGCCGCCGAGGCCCACGCGCACCCGTTCCTGCACGGCGGCGGCGAGACCGGCGCGCTGATCGGCCGTTTCGACTGGTCGCGTACGCCGCTGGGGCCGTTGTCGGCATGGCCGCAGAGCCTGCGCACGGTAACCGCGATGCTGCTGCGCTCGCCGCTGCCGATCGTGCTGCTGTGGGGGCCCGAGGGCATCATGATCTACAACGACGCCTACGCGGTCTTCGCCGGCGCGCGGCATCCGCAGCTGCTCGGCTCGGAGGTGCGCCAGGGCTGGGCGGAAGTGGCCGAGTTCAACGACCACGTGATGAAGGTGGGCCTGGCCGGGCAGACGCTGTCGTACAAGGACCAGGAACTGACCCTGCACCGCCATGGCCGCCCCGAGCAGGTGTGGATGGACCTGGACTATTCGCCGGTGCTGGACGACGACGGCGCCCCGGCCGGGGTCATCGCCTTCGTCGTCGACACTACCGAGCGGGTGCGCGCGCAGGCCCATATCCAGGCCGAGCGCACGCGCCTGACCCGCCTGTTCGACCAGGCGCCCGGCTTGATGGTGATGCTGGCCGGGCGCGACCACGTCGTCGAACTGGCCAACCCGGCGTTCGTGCGCCTGATGGGCGGCGGCGAGCTGCTCGGCCTGCCGATCCGCGCCGCACTGCCGGACATGGCGCGGCCGGACTTCCTCGACATCCTGGACAACGCCTACCGCACGGGCACGGCCTTCGTCGCCAATTCGGCGACCTTCCAGCTGCAGCACGACGGCCAGGCGCACGAACGCATCCTCGACTTCGTCTGCCAGCCGGTGACCGGTCCATCCGGCGAGGTCACCGGCATCTTCATCGAAGGCCACGACGTCACCGAGCAGCGCCGGAGCGCCGACGCACTGCGCGCCAACGAGCGGCGCCTGCGGTTTCTCGACGCGCTGGCCAAGGCCACCGCCGCCAGCACCGATGCCGGCGCCATCCTCGCCACCACCACGCGCCTGCTCGGCGAGTACCTGCGCGTGTCGGTGTGCGCTTATGCGGACATGGATCCGGACCAGGACGGCTTCACCATCCGCGGCGACTGGAGCGCGCCCGGCGCGCAGAGCATCACCGGCCACTACAGCCTGGCCGCGTTCGGCCGGCTGGCGGTGCGCAACCTGCGCGCCGGCCTGCCGCTGGTGCTGGACGACAACCGCGCGCAGCTGCCGCCGCACGAAGCGGCCACGTTCCTGGACATCGGCCTGGCCGCGACCATCTGCATGCCGCTGGTCAAGGAAGGACGGCTGACCGCACTGATGGCCATCCACGACAGCGCGCCGCACCGCTGGACGCAGGAGGAACTGTCGCTGCTGACCGAAGTGACCGAACGTTCCTGGGCGCACATCGAGCGCGTGCGCTCGGAGGCGCAGCGCCGGCTGGACGAACAGCGCTTCCTGCGCGAACTGGAGCGCAAGGTGGCCGAGCGCACCGCCGAACTGGCGCAGAGCCAATCCAACATCCGCACCGTGCTGGAGACCTCGCACCTGTTCCAGGGCCTGCTGGACCTGGACGGGCGCCTGCGCTACACCAATGCCACCGCGCTGCAGGGCATCGGCGCGCGCCTGGACGACATCCGCGACTGGCCGCTGTGGACCACGCCGTGGTTCGCGAAGACGGACGGTGCGCCGGAACTGGTCGAGGCCGCGGTGCGCCGCGTCGCCGCCGGCGGCACCGAGCACATGAGCATGACTTTGAACCTGCCCACCGGCGTGCGCGCCTTCGACCTGTCGCTGCGGCCGGTGCTGGATGCGGCCGGCACGGCGGTGGGGATGGTGTTCGAGGCGGTGGAGATGACCGCGCGGATCATGGCCGAGAAGGCGCTGCGGCAAGCGCAGAAGATGGAGGAGATCGGCAACCTCACCGGCGGCATCGCGCACGACTTCAACAACCTGCTGACGGTGATCCTGGGCAACCTGGAACTGCTGCGCGGGCGCGTGCCGGACGACCCGCTGCTGCGGCGGCTGCTGGACAACGCCACCGCCGGCGCCGAGCGCGGCGCCGCGCTGACCGCGCGCATGCTGGCCTTCGCGCGCAAGCAGGACCTGCGCACCGAGCGGCTCGACGTGAAGACGCTGGTCGAGGGCATGACCGACCTGCTGGAACGTTCGTTGGGCGCGACCATCGCGCTGCAGCTGGAACTGCCGACGCGGTTGCCGGCGGTGGAGACCGATGCCAACCAGCTGGAAACGGCGCTGCTGAACCTGGCGGTCAACGCGCGCGACGCGATGGACGGCCAGGGCCGCATCCTGATCGCCGCGCGCGCGGCGCGGCGCCGGCACGCGTCCGATGGGCTGCGGCCCGGCCGCTACGTATGCCTGGCGGTCACCGACACCGGCACCGGCATGGACGAGGCCACGCTCAAGCGCGCCGCCGAGCCGTTCTTCACCACCAAGGGCGTCGGCAAGGGCACCGGCCTGGGCCTGTCGATGGTGCATGGGCTGGCCCAGCAATGCGGCGGCGCGTTGCTGATCCACAGCACCCCAGGCCTTGGCACCACCGCGGAAATCTGGCTGCCGGCCACGGACGCCGATGCCGCAGCCGCCCCGCCCGCGGCGCGCACGCCGGCGCTGCCGGCGGTGGCGGCCGGCGCGCTGAAGATCCTGGCGGTGGACGACGACCGGCTGGTGCTCGCCAACACCGCGCAGATGCTCGGCGAACTCGGCCACCAGGTCGCCGCGGCCGGCTCCGGTCCCGAGGCGCTGGCCATGCTCGCGCAGCAGCGCTTCGACCTGGTGGTCACCGACTACGCGATGCCGGACATGACCGGCATGCAGCTGGCGGTGGCGATCCGCCAGGCGCAGCCGGCGCTGCCGATCCTGCTGCTCTCCGGCTACACCGACCTGGCGCCGGGCGCGCACCCGCAGATCCCGCGCCTGTCCAAGCCGTACTCGCGTGCCGGGCTGGCGCGGGCAGTGGTGGACGCGGTGGGCGCCGGCGACAATGCAGGCGGGAACGAAGCGGCGGCCTGCGAAAACTAGGCCGCGGCCGCTCAGCCGGTGAGTTCGGCCATGAAGTCGTCAAAGCAATCGCTTACCAGGGCCAGTTCCTCCTCGTCCATCAGGTAGAGGTAGATTTTCCCGTGATCATCTTTCCTGAGCGACAACAGGAAACAGTCGCCGCCATAGTCGTAGGCGAAGGGAATCATTCCCTGCAGGGAGGAAACGCTGTGGGTCAGGTCGCGGTAGACGGTCTCGATGGGAGCAATGCCGTACTTGATCGGCGTGAAACCGCCCAGCAGAAAATCGTTGTCGCCATGGTCCTCGGGCAGGTCCCCGCCATTGTGCTGCAGATAGAACTGCCTGAAGCCGGCCGGCAGTTGCGCACCGAATTGCTGCTGGAATTCGTCCAGCTCCTGCACGGTGAGGGCCTGCCCGGAGTCTTCGAGGATCAGCTGCATTCGAGCGCTCCCGCTGCTCTGCTCTGGCACGAGGCGGCGAGTATAGGGCGTGTCTGCAGCGGGCCGCGCATCGTTCGGGCGGCTTGGTCAAGTTCGCACAACCCGGCGGCACACGGACGCGGCAAGTGCGCCTCGCTATTGCAGATGGAAGCGCTCGAAACGCTGCAGCGCCGCCTCGATCGCGCGCTTCAGCGCGGGCCGCTGCGGCACCAGCCAGGTCCATTTCTGGATCAGCAGCCTGCCCGCCTGGCGGTCCATCTTCAGGTCGAGCGCGGCGACGATGCGGTCGCCGACCAGCACCGGCAGCGCGAAGTAGCCGAGCACCCGCTGCGCCGCCGGCACGTAGGCCTCGAAGCGATGTTCGTAGCCGAAGAACTGCTGCAGCCGCTTGCGCTGGATCACCAGCGGATCGAACGGCGACAGCAGATGCGCGACGGTCTCGTCCGGCACAGGCGGCGCGTGCTCCAGCAACGCCGGCTCGGCCCACAACGCCGCCTGCTCCTGGCCCTGCAGATGCACCGGGAGCAGCCGCCCGGCGGCGACCGCGGCGGCGATCAGCGCACGCACCGCGGGCTTGGCGCCGGCGTTGCCGTAGCAGATCGCATCCACGCCGACCAGGCCCTGCGCGCGCAGCGCACGCTCCAGCAGATAGCGCGCGTACTGCGCGTCGCTGGCCGGGCGCGGGCGCCGGGTCCAGCCGAAATGGCGCGCGGCCAGCTCGTAGGTCTTGAGCATGCCGCTGCGCTGGCTGACCACCAGGTCGCCGCTGAAGAAGCCGTAGCGCAGCGCCGCCCGCGACGGCTTGCGGCTGCCCCACGGATGGGTCTTCTCGACCAGCACGTCGTCGTCGATGTCGCGGATCGACAACGGCCCGTCGTTGCGGATGCGCCGCAGCAGCCTGGCGTAGTCGGCCGGATCGATCCTGCCGGCCGCGTCCGTCTCGGCGCGGTAGCGCGCCATCTGCGCCACGTACATGCGGTAGTCGGCGATCGGCACGTAGGCCAGCGCATGCGTCCAGTATTCGAACACCGACTTGTCCTGCGACTGCGCCTGTTCCAGGTCCTGCTTGCGGTAGTCGGGGATGCGGCTGTACAGCACGTGGTGGTGGCTGCGCTCGATCACGTGGATGGTGTCGATCTGCACGTAGCCCAGGTGCGCGGTGGCCCGCCGCACCGCTTCAGCGCCGGCGCCGAACGGCGTGGGCGTGGTCAGCCGTTGCGCGTCCAGCCACAGCGCGCGCGCCCGCGCGGCGGCGATGGGGACAGAGGCGGCGTGGGTCTTCGGCATCGGTGCGGCACTCCGGCAGGCGCAAGGCGCCGCAGAGCATAGCAACGTCGGGCGCTACGCGAGCGCGCGTGCGCATGCATGCGTCGTTGCGCCAGGCAGGGTGCACTGCCACCGCTGCAACTGCACGCACCCTGCCCGGCTGGGCCCGTGCTACGCGCGAACGACGGCGACATGCCGCCGTCCCTGCCGACCTTGCGCTTGCCAACTACATGCATATGCACGTACTTTGCCGAACCATGGACGATGCCATCCCCTGCCGCTGCACCTGCTTCCTGTTGCGCCGCGCCGCGCGCCGTACCTCGCAGGTCTACGACCGCGAACTGAGCGCGGTGGGGCTGAGTCTGAACGAGTATTCGATCCTGCGCCGCGCCGGCAGCGCACAGCAGCTCGGCGCATTGGCCGAACGCCTGGGCATGGACCGCAGCACGCTGTCGCGCAATCTCAAGCCGATGCAGGCGGCCGGCTGGATCGAGCAACGCCGCAGCGACGATGCGCGGCAGAAGCTGGTGGTGGTCAGCGCCGCCGGCCGGCGCCTGCTCAAACGCGCGCTGCCGCACTGGGAGCGCGCACAGGCGCGGATCGACGCCCTGGCCGGCACCACCGCCATCGACGCCCTGCACCGCCAGCTGCGGCAGCTGGAACGCGCGTTGGGCGCCGATCGCGAGGACGCCACCGCATGAGCGACGCAGCGCCGCACGCGCAGGCCAGCCGCCACTGGGGCCTGCTGCTCATCGCCTCGGCAACGCTGATGCTGACCATGGGCGCGCGCCAGACCACCGGTCTGTTCGTCGAGCCGATCCATCGCAGCAGCGGCGTCGGCATCGCCGCGATCAGCTTCGCGCTGGCGGTCGGCCAGTTCGTGTGGGGCGCGGTGCAGCCGGTGTTCGGCGCCATCGCCGACCAGCGCGGCCCGCTGCCGGTGCTGTGGCTGGGCGGGATGCTGCTGGCGCTGGGCCTGGGCCTGGCGCCGCTGATGCCGACCGAATGGGGCCTGATCGTCAGCCTCGGCCTGCTCGCCGCGGCGGGCGCCGGCGCCGGCAGCTTCTCGGTGCTGATCGGCGCCACCGCGCATCGGCTCGCGCCGCAGCAGCGCTCGTTCGCCGCCGGGCTGATCAATGCCGGCGGGTCGCTGGGCCAGTTCCTGTTCGCGCCGCTGGTGCAATGGATGATCGGCGCCGCCGGCTGGGCGATGGCCATGACCGGCATGGCGGCGCTGTCGCTGCTGACCCTGCCGCTGGCCTGGCCGCTGCGCGGCAAGAGTCACGCGCAGGCGCCATCGGCGACAGCGGTCGCCGCGGACGGCGGATTGCGCGCGCAGTTGCGCGTCGCCCTGCGCGACCGCAGCTACTGGTGCCTGCACCTGGGCTTCTTCACCTGCGGCGTGCACATCGCGTTCCTGGTCACCCACCTGCCTGGCGAGATCGCGCTGTGCGGGCTGGCGCCCAGCGTCTCGGCGATCGCCATCGCGCTGATCGGCCTGTTCAACGTCGCCGGCAGCCTGGTCGCCGGCAAGCTCGGCGAGCGCGTGCGCATGAAGTGGCTGCTGTTGGCGATGTACGCCAGCCGCGCCGTGCTGATCGCCCTGTACCTGCTCGCGCCGCCGACGCCGCTGACCTTCTACCTGTTCGCCGCCGCACTCGGCTTCACCTGGTTGGCCACCGTCCCGCCCACCGCCGGGCTGATCGGCAAGCTGTTCGGGCCGCGTTACCTTGGCACCCTGTTCGGCCTGACCCTGCTCTCGCACCAGATCGGCGGGTTCTTCGGCGCCTGGCTCGGCGGCGTGGCGCTGGAGCGCTTCGGCGACTACCAGTGGATGTGGTACGCCGACATGGCGCTGGCGGTGGCCGCAGCGCTGGTCAATCTGCCGATCCGCGAGCAGCGCCCCACGCTCGCCGGCGCCGGCGCCTAGGCCCCGTTGTCGCGCAGCATCGGCGGCGCGCGCCGGCAGGAAGTTCATCGGCCGCGAACGAATTTCCGTGACACAAATCCGGAACGCCGCGCCGGCGCAAATACCTTTTGGCAGCACTGCGCCGACACCGGACGTTCGCCAATGGATCGCCACTGCCGGCGACCGCACTCAGGTACGCCGAGGAGGCCGATAGCCACCCTGCCTCGCTCCCACGGCCCTCGGATCGATCGAAACGCACTGGTTTCGCAAGGGCGCCTCAGCGCGCCGCGCGCGTGGTGGAGCGCGAACATGTCGGCCAGCAGCCCGGTCAGCGTGCCGCGGCCGCCGCCGGCCTGACCGGCGCCCCGTTCCCGCAGGCTGCCGGCTTCGGTCCCGCGCTGCCGGCCCTGAGGGACGCGAGTGGCGGCGGGCATGGCCTTGCAGCCATGTGAAGGGCACACACACCTGGAATTAACTAGACTTTGGCCTCTACTCCAGATATCCCTGCCCATGTCCGTCACTGTCGAACCGTTGATCGACACACCCGACGAGTTGTACCAGCCGAACAGCCTGCAGGCGCTGGCCGAGGCCGACCAGGGCGTCCTGGACGCCATCCCCGCCGGCATCTACGTTTGCGCGGCCGACGGCACCATCCTGCGCTACAACCGCCACGCCGCCCGGCTGTGGGGACGCGCGCCGCGATTGGGCGATCGCCATGAGCGCTATTGCGGCGCGCATCGCCTGTTCCTGGCCAGCGGCGAATGGTTGCCGCACGAGCGCACGCCGATGGCCACCGCGCTGCTGACCGGCGAATCCTGCCATGGCCGTGAAGTCGTGGTGGCGCACGAGGATGGCTCGCGCAGGACCCTGATGGTCGACATCGAGGCGCTGCGCGACAGCCACGGCCGCATCACCGGCGCGGTCAACTGCTTCCGCGACGTCACCGAGCACAAGCGAGCCGAGGAAAAAAACCGGCAATACCGGCGGGACCTGGAGGACTTCTTCGAGAACTGCGCGGTTGGGCTGCACCTGGTGGCCGGCGACGGCACGATCGTGCGCGCCAACCAGGCCGAACTGGACCTGCTGGGTTATCCGGCCGAAGAGTACGTCGGGCGCTCGATCCGCGATTTCCACGTCGATGAGGACGTGATCGAGCAGATCCTGCGCGACCTGCTCGCTGGGGAGAAGATCGACAAGCGCGGCGCACGCCTGCGCGCGCGCGACGGTTCGATCCGCCACGTGCAGATCACCTCCAACGCGCGCTACGCCAATGGCGCGTTCGTCAACACCCGCTGCTTCACCGTCGACGTCACCGAACAGCACCTGGCCAACGAAGCGCAGCGCGAGCGCGAGCACCAGTTGCGGCAGATCCTCAATGCGCTGCCGGCGGCGATCTACATGACCGACGCTCAGGGCAAGATCACCTTCTTCAACGAGGCGGCGATCGACTTTTCCGGCCGCCGGCCGGTGCTCGGCAGCGACGAGTGGTGCGTGACCTGGCGCCTGTACGAAGCCGATGGCACGCCGCTGCCGCACGACCAGTGCCCGATGGCCGTCGCGCTCAGGGAACAGCGCGAGATCCGCGGCGTGGAGGCGATCGCAGAGCGCCCTGACGGAACCCGGGTGCCGTTCATACCCTTCCCGACCCCGCTGCGCGACGAGAACGGCACGGTCATCGGCGCGGTCAACATGCTGGTCGACATCACCACCCGCAAACACGCCGAAGAAGAGCAGCAGGCGCTGATCCACGAGCTCAACCACCGGGTTAAGAACAGCCTGGCCTCGGTGCAGTCGATCGCCTTCCAGACCTTCCGCGCCTCGTCCGACCCCAGCGAGTTCCTAGACAAGTTCCAGGGGCGTCTGCTCGCGCTCAGTAAGGCGCACGACCTGCTGACCCGACGCAGCTGGACCGGCCTGGGAATCGACGAGTTGTTCGAGACCGAACTGGGGCCCTACGCGCTCGCCGGCCGCGCACGGATCCGCCGCGACGGACCGGAAGCGGCGCTGTCGCCGCGCATCGCCCTTGCGCTGTGCATGGTGCTGCACGAACTGGCGACCAACGCGGCGAAGTACGGCGCGCTGTCGTGCGAATCGGGGCAGGTCGAGTTGCAATGGACGGTGGACGCCTGCGCTTTCGCCCTTTCCTGGCAGGAGACCGGCGGCCCAGCGGTGGCGGCGCCGGCCACGCGCGGCTTCGGCACCCGCTTCATCGACCGCTGCATCGCCCGCGAACTCGGCGGGGACGTCGAGCTCGCCTTCGAGCCTGGCGGCGTGCGCTGCCGGATGCATTTCCCACTGGACTGAACGCCTTGATGGAAGCAACCGAGCCCCTGCGCGTCCTGATCGTCGAAGACGAGAGCCTGGTGGCGATGATGATCGAGGACATCCTGACCTTGCAGGGTCTGGAGGTGATCGCTAACGTGGCCACGGTGCCAGCGGCGCTGCAGGCGGTCGAACAGGGCGGATTCGACATCGCCCTGCTCGACGTCAACATCGGCGGGCAGCAGGTGTTCCCTGTCGCCGAGGCGATACGCGATCGGGGCCTGCCGCTGGTATTTGCCACCGGCTATGGCCTGCAGGGCATCCGCGAGGACCTGCGCCACCTGCCGGTGGTCGCCAAGCCGTTCTCCCCGGAGTATCTGGTCCGCTGCCTGCGCGCGGCGGCGGACAGTCACGCGCGACCGGCCACCGGGGAAGTGCCGGTCTGATCCGGCAGACCGCTGCCGATGCGCGGGCGTCAGGCGTTCGCGTCCATCCCTCGCTTCTTCGCCACGCCGACACGCCAAGCGGCGGCCTTCGCCGCACCGGCAGCGCTGATGCGCACGCTGCCGGCGCCGGTGACGACGATCCGCCCGCGTCGTCGCGCGCGCGGGCTCGCCCGTTCGCTAGAACGCTGCAGTCACTCGCCGCGGTACTGCTCGTCGGACACCTGCTCCAGCCACGCCACCGGCGATCCGTCCAGCGACTCGGCGATCGCGATGTGGGTCATCGCCACCTGCGCCGTAGCGCCATGCCAGTGCTTCACGCCTGGCGGGATCCACATGATGTCGCCAGGACGGATTTCCTGCGCCGGCTTGCCCCATTCCTGCACGCGGCCGACGCCGGCGGTACTTGGTCGCGCCGCCAACGCCGCTGACCTTCTACCTGTTCGCCGCCGCACTCGGCTTCACCTGGTTGGCCACCGTCCCGCCCACCGCCGGGCTGATCGGCAAGCTGTTCGGGCCGCGTTACCTTGGCACCCTGTTCGGCCTGACCCTGCTCTCGCACCAGATCGGCGGGTTCTTCGGCGCCTGGCTCGGCGGTGTGGCGCTGGAGCGCTTCGGCGACTACCAGTGGATGTGGTACGCCGACATGGCGCTGGCGGTGGCCGCAGCGCTGGTCAATCTGCCGATCCGCGAGCAGCGCCCGCTGTGCGCCGCGCAGCCCGCCTAGGCGGCGCCGGCACCGGCGACGCGGCAGCGGACATCGCATCGGGCCGGTAGCCCTGGACGAACAACGCGACGGCGCTGTCCACGCACGCCGCCGCCGACCGTTCCGGCGCGACCGCCGCACCGGTCAGCAGCACGCGCAGCGCCGGCGCGCCGGCGACCAGCCCGAAGAACTGCGCGGACGCATGCGCCACGTCGGCGATCGCCAACGTGCCGCGCCCGGTCTCGGCGCGCAGGAACCGCTGCATGGCGCGATCGTAGCGTTCGAAGCACAGGTCCCAGTGCGTATCGGCATGCGGCAACGCGAACTGCGTGGACAACGCCAGCATGCGATGGATGGCCTTCGGCAGCGGCCCTGTCGCCATTTCCATCAGCGCGTGCGCCACCGCCGCCAGCCGCGGCTGCAGCGGTCCGGCGGTGGCGAGCAGCGCCTCCCAGCGATCCGGCATCTCGCCCACCATCGCGTCCACGGTCGCGCGGAACAACGCGTCCTTGTTGGCGAAATGCGCGTAGATCGTGGCCTTGGACACGTCCGCGCATGCGGCGATGGCGTCCATGTTGGTGTGGTCGAAGCCGTCGCGGGAAAACAGCTGCCGGGCGGCGCGCAGGATCGCGGCGCGCTTCTCGCGCGTGGCCGCGGGTGCGCGCCGCCGCGGCACCGGCGCGGCGCGGTGCCGCGGCATCGCTAGCGATCCACCGCTGCCGTGGCCTGCGTGGCCGCGGCCATCTCCACCCAGCCGCCACCCAGCGCCTTGTAGAAGGTCACCAAGTTGGTGAAGCGCGACAACCGCGTATCGATCAACGCCTGCTCGGCGGCGTACAGCGTGCGCTGCGCGTCCAGCGCGCCGAGGTAGCTGTCCACGCCGCGCTCGAAGCGCGCCTGCGACAGCCGGTAGCTGTCGGCGGACGCGTCCACCAGCGCCTGCTGCGCCTGCAGCTGGCGGCCCAGCGTGTCGCGCGCGGCGAGCGCATCGGACACTTCGCGGAACGCGGTCTGGATCGCCTTTTCGTAGTTGGCCACGTCGATGTCGCGCTGCGCCTTGGCGATGTCGAGATTGGCGCGGTTGCGGCCGCCGTCGAAGATCGGCAACGAGATGCTCGGTGCGAAGCTCCAGCTGCCCGAGCCGCCCTTGAACAGCCCGGACAGGCCGGCGCTGGCGCTGCCGGCCGAGGCGGTGAGGCTGATGCTCGGATAGAACGCGGCGCGCGCCGCGCCGATGTTGGCGTTGGCCGCCTGCAGGGTGCGCTCGGCCTGCAGGATGTCGGGGCGGCGTTGCAGCAGTTCCGACGGCAGCCCCGCCGGAATGCCGGCCAACACGTTGGCGTCGGCGCTGGCGCTGTCCGGCAGCGCGGTCGGCAGCAGCGCGGCCGGCACCTCGGCACCGGCCAGCAGGCGCAGCGCATTGCGGTCCTGCGCCACCTGCGCGGTGTAGCGCTCCACGTCCACCCGCGCGCTTTCCACCGTGGTCTGCGCCTGCCGCAGGGTCAGCGCCGAGGTCGCACCGAGGTCGAAACTGCGTTGCTGCAGCCGCAAGCTCTCGCTCTGGCTGGTCAGCGTGTCCTGCGCCAACCGCAGCAGGTCCTGATCGGCGGCCAGGGTGAGATACGCCGTGGCGACCTGCGCGATCAGGCTGATGTGGGTGCTGCGCTGCGCCTCGGTGGTGGACAGGAACTGCTGCAGCGCCTGTTCCTTGAGGCTGCGCACGCGGCCGAACAGATCCAGTTCGTAGGCGCTGATGCCCAGCGTGGCGCTGTAGCTGTGCGCGACCGACGGCCGCCCGGTGGCCGACAGATCGCCCGGCGTGCGCGAACCGCTACCGCTGCCGGCCAGGTCCACGCCCGGCGCCAGGTCGGCGCGCTGCACCCGGTACTGCGCCCAGGCCTGGTCGATGGTGAGCGCGGCCACGCGCAGGTCGCGGTTGTTGTCCAGCGCCAGTTCGATCACCTGCTGCAGCTTGGGATCGGTGAACACCGCGCGCCAGCCGATGTCGGCGACCGGCAGCGTGCCGGTCTGCGCGGCACCGGTCTGCGCGCCGCTGTCGACGTCGGCGTCGGCGCCGGCGAAGGCCGCCGGCACCGGCGCAGCCGGGCGCTCGTACGTCGGCATCAGGCTGCACCCTGCGAGCGCGACGGACACCGCCAGCGCTAGCGGGGCGAACAGGAAACGGGACATCTCAGGCTCCTTCCGCGACGCGCGCGGCGGACGGGTCGTCGGGAGTGCCGGCGCGGCGCTTGAACAGGCCGCACACCAGCACGAAGAACAGCGGCACGAAGAAGATCGCCAGGATCGTGCCGGACAGCATGCCGCCGATCACCGCGGTGCCCAGCGCGTGCTGCGCGCCGGAGCCGGCGCCGCTGCCCAGCACCAGCGGCACCACGCCGAGGATGAACGCCAGCGAGGTCATCAGGATCGGCCGCAGGCGCATGCGCGCCGCTTCCAGCGCCGACTCCAGCAGGCTCTTGCCGCTCTCGTGCAGCTCGCGGGCGAACTCCACGATCAGGATCGCGTTCTTGCACGCCAGGCCGATGGTGGTCAGCAGCCCCACCTGGAAGTACACGTCGTTCATCTTCCAGGTCAGGATCGCGCCGAGCAGCGCGCCGAACACGCCCAGTGGCACCACCAGGATCACCGCGAACGGGATCGCCCAACTCTCGTACAGCGCCGCCAGGCACAGGAACACGATCAGGATCGACAGCGCATACAGCATGCCGGTCTGGCCGCTGGACGCCTTCTCCTGCCGCGACAGGCCGGTCCACTCGTAGCCGATGCCCGGCGGCAGCTTGGCCGCCGCGGCCTCGACGATGGCCATCGCTTCGCCGCTGGACGCCGCGCCCGGCAGCGCCATGCCCAGGATCTCCACCGACGGCACGCTGTTGTAGCGCTCCAGCCGCGGCGAACCCATGCTCCAGCTGGCCTTGGCGAAGGAACTGAAGGCGACCATGGTGCCGGCGCTGTTGCGCACGTACCAGCGGTCGATGTCCTCCGGCAGCATGCGGTACGGCGCATCGGCCTGCAGCATCACCTTCTTGACCCGGCCCTTGTCGATGAAGTCGTTGACGTAGGTGCTGCCCCAGGCGCTGGAGAAGGTGCCGTTGATGTCGGCGATCGACAGGCCCAGCGTCTCGGCCTTGTGCGGGTCGATGTCCAGCTTGAACTCGGGCGTGTCCTCCTGCCCGTTCGGGCGCACCGCGACCAGCCGCTTGTCCTGCGACAGCTCGGCCAGCAACTGGTTGCGCGCCTGCATCAGCGCGGCGTGGCCGAGGTTGGCGCGGTCCTGCAGCATCAGGTCGAAGCCAGTCGCATTACCCAGCTCGGACACCGCCGGCGGCGCGAACGCGAACACCTTGGCGTCGCGGATGCCGGCGAAGAACGCACCCGCCTTGCCCGCCACGTCGGTCACGCTCTGGCCCTTGCCGGTGCGCTCGTCCCACGGCCGCAGCTTGACGAAGGCGAAGCCGACGTTCTGGCCGCTGCCGGCGAAACTGAAACCGGACACGGCGAACACGCCGGCGACCGAGTCCTTCTGCTCGACCAGGAAATGCTGCTCGACCTGGCGGATCACCGCATCGGTACGCGATGCGGTGGCGCCCGGCGGCAGCTGCACCAGCACGAACAGCGTGCCCTGGTCCTCGTCCGGCAGGAACCCGACCGGCAGTTTCATGAAGCCGACCACCACCAGCGCCAGCACCACCGCGTAGGCGATCATGTAGCGCCAGCCCTTGCCCAGCATGTGCCGCACGACGCCCTGGTAGCGGCCGTTGCCGCGGTCGAACAGGCGGTTGAACCAGCCGAAGAAGCCGGTGGTGGCCATGCCGTGCTGCTTGGCCGGCTTGAGCAAGGTCGCGCACAGCGCCGGGGTCAGCACCATCGCCACCAGCACCGACAGCGTCATCGCCGCGACGATGGTGATCGAGAACTGGCGGTAGATGACGCCGGTGGAGCCGCCGAAGAACGCCATCGGCACGAACACCGCCGCCAGCACCAGGGCCACGCCGACCAGCGCGCCGGTGATCTGCCCCATCGACTTGCGCGTGGCTTCCTTGGGCGGTAACTGCTCCTCGTTCATCACCCGCTCGACGTTCTCCACCACCACGATGGCGTCGTCCACCAGCAGGCCGATCGCCAGCACCATCGCGAACATGGTCAGCGTGTTGATGGTGTAGCCGAACACGGCCAGCACGCCGAACGTGCCCAGCAACACCACCGGCACGGCGATGGTCGGGATCAGCGTGGCGCGGAAGTTCTGCAGGAACAGGTACATCACCAGGAACACCAGCACCACCGCCTCGATCAGCGTGCGCACCACCTCTTCGATCGAGATGCGCACGAACGGCGTGGTGTCGTAGGGCTTTTGCACCTTCATGCCGGGCGGGAAGAACTTCTCCTGCTCGGCCATGCTGGCGTCGATCGCCTTGACCGTGTCCAGCGCGTTGGCGCCGGTGGCGAGCTTGATCGCCAGGCCCGCGGCCGGCTTGCCGTTGTAGCGGCCGACGGTGTTGTAGCTCTCGCTGCCCAGCTCGATCCGGGCCACGTCGCGCAGGCGCACCTGCGAGCCGTCGGACTGCGTGCGCAGCAGGATGTCCTCGAACTCGGCGGCGGTCTTCAGCCGCGTCTGCGCGGTGATGGTGGCGTTGAGCTGCTGGTTGGCGGCGGCCGGCAGCGCGCCGAGCTGGCCGGCGGAGACCTGCGCGTTCTGCGCCTGGACCGCGGTCTTCACGTCCAGCGGGGTCAGGCTGAAATTGCTCAGCTTGTTCGGGTCCAGCCAGATCCGCATCGAATACTGCGAGCCGAACAGGGTGGTGTCGCCGACGCCCTCGACGCGGCTGATCGCTTCCTGCACGTTGGCGGCCACGTAATCGGACAGGTCCGAGTCGCTCATGCTGCCGTCTTCGGAGGTGAAGGCCAGCACGTTGAGGAAGTTGGTCGCCGACTTGGTCACGGTCACGCCCTGCTGCTGCACCTCTTGCGGCAGCAGCGGCGTGGCCAGCGACAGCTTGTTCTGCACCTGCACCTGCGCGGTGTCCGGGTCGGTGCCGTTGTCGAAGGTCAGGGTGATGGTGACCTGGCCGCTGGACTCGCTGGTGGAGGCCATGTAGCTCAGGTGGTCCAGCCCCTTCATCTTCTGCTCGATGACCTGGGTGACGGTGTCCTCGAGGGTCTTGGCCGAGGCGCCGGGATAGTTGGCGGTGATCGCCACGGCCGGCGGCGCGATGCTCGGGTATTGCGCGATGGGCAGGGTGACGACGGAGAGGATGCCGGCCAGCATCACGATGATGGCCAGCACCCAGGCGAAGATCGGGCGGTCGATGAAGAAACGTGCCATGACGGTCTAGCGCCTCAGTTGGTCGCGCGCGGCGCGGCAGCGGCAGGCGCCGCGGCGGGGGCGGCCTTCGCCTGCCACGGCACGGTCTTGACCGTCGCCCCGGGCCGGGCCCGCGACTGGCCCTCGACCACCAGCTGCTCGCCGGGCTTGAGCCCGCTGCGCACCAGCCATTGGTCGCCGACCGCGCGGTCGGTCTCCAGCACGCGCAGCTGCAGCGTGTGGTCGCGGCCGACCACGTACGCGGTCGGCTTGCCCGCGCCGTTGCGCGACACCGCCTGCTGCGGCACCAGGATCGCCTGGTCCTTCATCCCCTCCTGCAGCACCGCACGCACGTACATGCCCGGCAGCAGGTCCGCGTTCGGGTTGGGGAACACCGCGCGCAAGGTGATCGAGCCGGTGTTCTGGTCGACGGTGACGTCGGAGAACTCCAGCCGTCCCTGCAACGGGTACGGGCTGCCGTCCTCCAGCAGCAGCGACACCTTGGCCGCGGTGGCGTCGGCCTTTTCCAGTTCGCCGCTGGCCAGCGCCTGCCTGAGCCGCAGCAGCGAGGCGCTGGGCTGGGTGACGTCGACGTAGATCGGATCCAGTTGCTGGATCGTGGCCAGCGCCGTCGCCTGGCTGGCGGTGACCAGCGCGCCGGCGGTGACGCTGGACTTGCCGATGCGCCCGGAAATCGGCGCATCCACCCGCGCATAGGCCAGGTTGATGCGCGCGCTTTCCACGTTGGCCTTGGCCGCGGCGACATCCGCCTCGGCCTGCCCGAGCGCGGCATCGGCATCGTCGCTGTCCTGCCGGCTGATCGCCGACACCTTCACCAGTTCGCGGTAGCGCTCGGCCTTCAGCCGCGCGGTGCGCAGCGTGGCCTGCGCCCTGCCGAGCGCGGCCACGTAGCTGTCGTAGGTGGCGCGATAGCTGGCCGGGTCGATCTGGTACAGCGTCTCGCCGGCCTTGACCTCGCCGCCCTCGCGGAACTTGCGCGCCTGGATGATGCCGTTCACCTGCGGCCGCACATCGGCGATCAGGTACGGCAGCGTGCGCCCCGGCAATTCGGTGGTCAGCGCGACCGGGCGCGTGGCGACGGTGACGACGCCCATCTGCGGCGTGCCCTCCTCCGGCGGCGGGCCGCCCGGGGGCGAACCGCAGGCGCTCAACAGCAGGGTGGCCGCCACGGCCAGGGCCGGCGAGAGACGAGAGGACAGGACAGGACGCACGAGGGAATCTCCGGGTGGGAACGCAGGCGGGCGAAATAATCTAAACGGTACGGTTCGGTATACTAATCACGCGATCCGGCGCCGTCAATCATTTCTGCCCTCCCGGTATACTTAAGCGCCCTTCTCCACGGCAGAGCGATGCGCGTCAGGACCGAAGCCAAACGCGAAGCGATCGTCGAAGCGGCGGCCGGCGTGTTCCTGGAGGCCGGCTTCGAGGGCGCCTCGATGACCCAGATCGCCAGCCGCGCCGGCAGCTCCAAACGCACCCTGTACGGCTATTTCCCGTCCAAGGAAGAGCTGTTCGTGGCGGTGGCGCACAGCGTCGCGGAGCGCTTCATGGAGCCGATCCTGGCCGCGCTGATGCAGACCGAGGACGATCTGCCGACCGCGCTGCAGCGCCTGGGCGAGGACGCCCTGGGCTTTCTGTGTTCGGAACAGTCGGTGCAGGTGTGGCAGACCATCATCGGCGTGTCGGGACGCTCCGACATCGGCCTGCTGTTCTTCGAGAGCGGCCCCGACCACGGCATGAGCCGCCTGGGTATCTACCTGCAGGAACAGATGGAGCACGGCCGGCTGCGCCACGCCGACCCGACCACCGCCGCCCGCCACCTGGCCGGGCTGCTGGAAGCGGAAACGCTGATGCCCTGCCTGTTCGGCGCGCTGAAGAACCCGTCGCCGGAGTACCTGCGCGAGGCGACGCGGCGCGCGCTGCAGGTGTTCTTCGGCGGCTATGGGACTTAGCTGGAATGGTGGGTGGCGTATTCGCCAATAGGCGCATTTGTAGGAGCGGCTTCAGCCGCGACAGGCTCTATCGGTAATGCCTGTCGCGGCTGAAG